>CAUZSM010000071.1:0-8539 GCA_963582685.1 Candidatus Thalassarchaeaceae archaeon
GTTGGCTTACGCAATATTACAATGGGAGCACCTTCACTTGGAGCGACAGCGATATCGATGTTTCTCGGGATTACTGTTTGGAACACCTGCTTTTCGAAGTGCTTGCGCACTTCTTCAGCGACCGTGACGCACAGTTTGCTTTTCTGATACATGGTGAGGGCGATACCGAACAACTTGAGATGTGGGTTGATGCGTCGCTGGATGAGTTTGATTGAGTTCATCAGTTGACTCATACCCTCCAATGCATAGTACTCTGTTTGAACGGGGATTAGCACCCAGTTTGCTGCCGCCAGCGCATTGATGGTCAGTAGTCCGAGGCTTGGAGGGCAATCGATGATGATGTAGTCGAATGCTTCTATTGCGGGAGCAAGGCCTTCTTTCAGTCTGGTTTCGCGCCCGATTCTAGTTGCCAATTCGATTTGCGCGCCTGACAACTGGATGTTGCTGGGAAGCAGCCAGAGGTTCTCCACCTTCAGGCGCTTCGGGACCTTCCGGTCTAGATTATTTTGTTTCCAAGCGGTCTGCATTGAGTCAGTGATAATCTCCGGGCTGATGAGATAATCCTCTAGAATCGGTAACTCTTCGCCTAGGTCATTCATCAGCAGGTCGTAAACGGTCCTCTCCATCTTGCTTTTATCGATACCAAAAGAGGTAGAGACATTGCCCTGAGGGTCCATGTCTACAAGCAGAACCTTGGCCGGTGGGAAGCCATTAGCGGGGTCACCCTCTGCAAGAGCACTCGCCACGTTGACAGCCGTAGTTGTCTTGGCACACCCCCCTTTTTGGTTAGTGACTGCGATGATCATTTTGTATGGATTCATACGAGAGAACTCCGGGCGACGGAATACCCTCGTCGTCAGCCCTCTTTCAAAGAAGCGGAACGCAGCATCAGCCGCATAGGGTATTCAACGACTATCAGAAGCACTCAGTGACAATCACTGGATGACCGGAACCGGAACCTCTGAGAGGATCTTACGCATGATGTGCATGCCGGTGATTCCGCGAATCTTCGCTTCAGGCTTGAGTAATACACGGTGACTACACACTTGCAGAGCAACACGCTTGATATCGTCGGGAATCACATAGTCGCGACCTTCGATAGCAGCTGATGCGCGCCCGGTCTTGAACAGCGACTGGCTAGCACGCGGTGATGCCCCGGTAATGACTCGGTGGTCCTCGCGTGAGCGCTGCACAACTTCGACGATGTATGAGAGGATTGCGGGGTCGATGTGAACGGTCTCAAGAGCCTTCTGCATTGCGACGACTTTCTTCGGAGAGGTAATCTGCGCCACATCGTGTTCATCCTTCCCGCGCAGTTTCCTGCGGGCCAGAATCGCCTTTTCCTCAGCCCGGTCCGGGTATCCCATTGACATCTTCATCAGGAATCGGTCCATCTGGGCTTCAGGTAGCGGGTAGGTTCCTTCCTGCTCGATTGGGTTTTGAGTGGCGGAGGTGACGAAAGGTGCCGGCAACTTGTGAGTGATACCCTCGATAGTAACCTGCTTCTCTTCCATTGCCTCAAGAAGTGCAGCCTGTGTCTTGGGCGGAGCCCGGTTAATTTCGTCAGCGAGTAGAATGTTGGTGAACAGTGGTCCAGGTCGGAGTTTGAACTCGCCGGCCTGCTGGTCGTACATGTAGGTCCCCATGATATCGCTGGGGAGTAGGTCAGGAGTGAATTGCACACGCTTGAATTTGCAACCCAGAGCGCGTGCGAAGGTGTTGGCTAGCAGGGTCTTTGCTAGTCCAGGGAAGTCTTCCAGCAGCATATTGCCATTGGATAGGATACCGATTGTGACTCGGAACAGATTTTCCTCTTTGCCGATGATGACCTTTGCAACTTCCTGCATCAAGGTATTCGAGATGGCGCTGACCGTGGAAATCAGGTCCTTGGTGCGACCCGCACCTGCTGCTTGTGTCATTCCTGCCGACATAACTTCACCAACTGAACTCTGAACCCAACTCACGACCCGTTGGATTCGCTTTTCAAGGTTGGGGGTTTAGAGGTCAAGCATGCATCCCCCGGAGGGGGATGATAAAAACGGCTTCAGTGCACTGTTCAGAAGCCCCAGAAACGGTCATCCTTTCGATGCAGTCGGGTTAGTTCCTCAAGGATTTCCTCCTCTGCGGATGTCAACTCAATCTTACGGAGTTGACGAGCGTGAGAAGCGGGTATATCAACCAGCAGAACGTCTTCTTCATCGATTCCGCGTCCAACCACTGCTCCCTCTATGGCTAATGCGACTTCATCACCTTGTATGGATTCCTTCAGGGAATTGTCCCCCACTCTGATTGACTTGACACGGCCGATTTTCTCGCCGGTGACTGTCAACAGTCTTTGTCCAATGTGGATGCGGCCCCCAAGAACTCTCACTCCGACTACAGCCGGTCCGGAGCGGCGGAAGATGTGGTCCTTGAGGATGAGGATCTTGCCGGGATGAACTACTAATCCGCGCTTCTCCTCCTCGATTTCCTTGCCGCGCTTCTCCTGCCATTCAGTGAAGGAATCGAGGATATGGTAGATGACATCAGAAGTGATGTGAATGACCTCACAGGCATCACTCGCCAACTCTTCCTCAGTCTCATCTTGAATACCGGTTGAGAATGCGAGAATGGCCTTGTGTAGAGGTTCAGAAGCGGCTTCAGCTGCTCTTAGGTCTCGCTTGTTCACTGGGCCGATGCCTGCGTGACGGATTGGTATTTCCACCGCTCGTAACTCAAAGGCGAGAGCCTCCAAGCCACCTAGAGTATCGGCCTTGATGACGATGCCAGCCTCCTCGTCCAATTCGATGCTGATCTCGGATTCTTCTGCAGCAGCGTCTATTGCTGCCTGCCGAGCCTCCTTATCATCCGCTGGCAATACTCTGAGGGTAGTGCCGGCAAGTACTCCGGCAAGGTCAGGCGCAGAGAGTTTGAGTCCTGCAGCAGGTTCGACCGAATCCACAGCATCCCAACGGTCGCCAGCGTCCCGCATCTCTGCCATTCCTCGGGGTCGGAACAGCCCACGTACCCGAGTGACGACAGGACCGGCTTCAGTGGCTAGCACAATCTCATCACCCTTTGAGATAGTTCCTCTGTACAGGATGACGTCCAGCGTTTTACCCATGCCTCTCTCTTCCTTGATCTCAAGGACGGTGCCTTCGGCGTGTCCCTCGATATCTGAGAGTTGCTCTTCTAGAAACCTCTCGGCAAGGCCGATGGTAACAGCGAGCAGATCCTGCATCCCTTCGCCTTCCTTGGCGGAGCAGGGTACCATCGCAATGGTTTGGGTGAAATCATCTATATTGGTATAGAGGTCTAGATTGAAACCATGTTCAGCAAATTCCCCCACTAGTTTCCAAAAGCGCTGGTCAAATATCCCCGAAGCATGTGTGTCTTGGTCCTTCATTGAGGCGACAGCGGAGCGGCCGGCCTCGGAGTGCCATCCATGAATCCTGTCGGTTTTATTGGCACAGACGATGAACGGTGTCTTGGCTTGCTTGAGGATACGAATCGATTCCAGAGTCTGTGGCTGACATCCCTCCATGATGTCAATGACGAGAATCGCGACATCGGCCAAGGAGCCACCACGAGTGCGCAGTGTTGAGAATGAGTGGTGACCGGGTGTATCAATGAACAAGAGTCCCGGTGAAGCGAACTCATTGCCACCCATCAGTGGGCTACACAATTTATTCAACAGGCTTGCCGGAACTTCGGTTGCACCGATGTGCTGGGTGATTCCTCCAGCCTCACGAGCCATGACGGAGGCTTGCCTATCGAGGCCGAGCGACCGAATGTAGTCAAGAACACTGGTTTTGCCGTGGTCAACGTGACCTAGGACCGCTACGATGGGCTGACGTCTTGAAGTCAAACATATCACGCCCCTCTCTTTTCATGAAATCACTCGTAGACCCAATCTTCAGAGTGGTTAGTCCAATCAACCTCTCCCTCTGGGAACCATAGCCCCAATTCAAAGGCGGCGGTATCTTCACCATCACTGCCGTGGATGATGTTGTGACCAATGTCCATTGCGTAGTCACCGCGGATGGTACCTGGTGCGGCTTGGCGCCCATCGGTAGGACCGATGAGGTTGCGAGCGACCGAAATAGCGTCTACGCCACTCCAAGCCATTGCTACCACTGGACCTGAGGTGATGAATTCGATTAGACCGGGGTAGAACGGTCGTTCATTGTGGACCTCATAGTGTGCCGCTGCCAACTCTTTGCTGGGAATGAGTTGGCGCAGGCTGACAAGACGTAATCCTTTGAGTTCAAAGCGGGAGATTATCTCCCCTACCAAACCTCGCTGTACACCGTCAGGTTTGACCATCACGAATGTCGTTTGCATATGTATCTCCGGAGCGGGCGACAAACCGCCCCTATTTCAGTCAAGCGACGGCCATGATGGGCCAGAAGCAGGCTAAACCAGCCTAGCGAGCCATTCACTGGGTTCCGCCTTTCACGTAGTGGCGGGTCCACTTGACCTTGCGCGGGTTACGTCGCAACTTCAGGTGGTTCTTGCGGGACTTAGAGTCCTTGAACCAGAATACTGTGCCATCTCTCTTGACAAACATGATACCGGTACCGGGCTCAATTTCCTCGCCCGAAAAACTACAGATACGTCGCTCAGCCATCAACTTCACCTCAGCGAACGTTGAGTTTGCGTGCTTCACGACCGGTGTCTCGCAGCATCAAGATGTCACCGACTCTAATCGGGCCAACGACGTTTCGAGTGATAATACGACCGATGTCACGAGGGTTTAGTGCATCGTTTACCCTGACTTTTACCTGAGTAGCCTCTCCAGTCATACCGGTTCTTCCGACCACTTCGACGACTTCAGCGGGCCATCCTTCCTGAGCCATTCTGATTCCTCCCTAGGATTCATTCAAACTGTTGAGGCACCGAGTGAATCGGCGTGCTCCTTGACTTTGGAGTATTGGTCGTTGGCACTCTTGGCGATTTCCATCAAGGCGATTGCCGCAGTCTTCGCACCGTTGGCCATACCGGCGGCTTCAGCCAAATAGGCTTGGTCTTCAACGTAGATGAACGGGATACTCTTCTCCTTGCAAATCAGCGGGATATGCGCTAGAAGTTCTGAAGGGTTGACGTTCTCAGCCATGACAACCATCTGCGCAGTACCGCGTTCGGCTGCCTTGGTGACCTCGTTGCTACCCCTCTTCAGGCGGCCATTTCCGTCGCGACCGACAAGCTTGACTAACTCGTAGACCGAGTCCTGTACGTCCTTAGGCGTTTCAAAAGCAATGTGTACACTCATTGGATTCTCTCCTTATGTAGGCAGCCTGCCGAGGGCGTGTCGTGTATAAACGCAACGGAACCCCCGAAGGGGTTGCTGCATAGGCAATCACTCAGATTGTCCCAGTAAACGGCGAACTCCGCGAGCGATTGCTGGTGCTGCGCTGACGGATGAACGAGGGTTGGGAAGTGAGTCTGTTGCGAACACACCGTCGACGTGTTCAGACAACCTAGTGATGGCGCTGCCGGTGAACAAACCGTGAGTGCAGGTGGCGTGAACCTCCTTCGCACCCTGACGCCGCAGAGCATCACTGGCTTTGCAGATGGTCCCACCTGTGCTAATCATGTCATCCACGATTGCAACGATTGAGCCATTGACATCGAGGTCTTTTGGGATATGTTCGATGGTGTGGGCATCGATTCTCTTCTTTTCAAGGTAGGAGAAATTGCATCCAATTATTTCCGCGACCACACTCGCTCTCTCGATGGCACCCCTGTCGGGACTCAGTATGAAATCGGGCTTCACATTCGCTTCTAGATAAGCGGCGATTTCTGGCATCGATGAGACGAACTCCACAGGCGTCTCAAGGTTCTCAAGCACCTGTGGGGAATGCAGGTCGAGTACAATCAATCCATCACAACGCATCGTGAG
The DNA here is from genome assembly GCA_963582685.1 of Candidatus Thalassarchaeaceae archaeon. GTDB lineage: Archaea > Thermoplasmatota > Poseidoniia > Poseidoniales > Thalassarchaeaceae > CAUZSM01. Next base: position 5,882 of record CAUZSM010000071.1, read on the forward strand.
CAGTCGGGCGAGCAGCATCGCTGAGATCACCTCACCCTGTTGGAAGCGCTTATCCTGCCTGCTGTAGCCGAAGTATGGCACGGCGAGAAATATTCCTGGCCCCACCGGGTCGATATTGTCTGAATCAGGTCCCTGCAAGTTTTTCAGGTCACCACTTCGGACATCGTGTACTGCCTCCAACAGCAGCAGTGCTTCGATAATCCCAGAATCAGGGAATGTTGTGGCTACGATAACGACAGGTTCTGAGCGGACGGCCTCAATGCTTCTCTTAGGCACTCGCACGTAGCCTTCAGAGTCCGGGAAGCGGCGTACCTCAAGAGGGTGATGACTCCATCCAAGTTCTTCAGCAAGGGCAGCAGAGAGTTCCCTCGTATTGCTGCCAGAGACTACCGGCATCTCATCCCTCGGGGTGAAGTCGGAGGGACGGCCCTTCATGGGTATTTCCGTACGGGTGATGAACCCTCTAACGTTGAAAATCAGGCATATAGTGGATGGACGAGGCAGGATTTGAACCTGCGGCCTCCCGGTTATCAGCCGGGTGCTCCAGCCAACCTAAGCTACCCGTCCAAGGGCAACCGGCCCACTGAGGGAGGTGAAATAACCGTGACGGTATCCACTCGGCCCCAAATCAGGCTGATTCTAGACCTGCTCACTCGTTAATCTGCAGGTAACTTGGCAGATTGCGGAGTTTCGCGAACGTGCGCGAGAGGACTATTTCGTCGAGTCTCGAGCGCGTGCGTGCGAGTGCGGTCACTGGAATATTCAGCGTCTCCTCAAGTTCAAGGCGGCGGCGAACATTCGAACGTACTTTCACCACAATGCCGCGGTAAGTTCGCTTGACCTTCACCAAATCGATTACCACACCGAGTTCAAGTCCATCATCATCGAGGACGGCCCTGTCGATGAGTTCGTCGGGAGCATAGAGTTGCTCCTCAATCCTCACCGTGTTCCGCCACCTTCGCTGTAGTTCTCGCATCGATTTTGATAGCTTTACTGAGCCATCGTTCTGAATCGAGTGTACTAGTTCCTTTGAGAGCGGTGCGTATTCTGCGGGTTTCCGCATATATTCTTCAGCAACGTCCGGCTCCACCTGGATCCGCATCGACTTTACTCGTTCTTCATTCGGGTGATATCGTTCTCCTACAATCACGCCTACTCTCTTCTGGTTCACAAATACTTCTCGCTGCAGTAATTCCTGTATGCGATAGTCATCATCTGTCATTTCTCATCATCTCCTTTGTTGTGCATCCCATATGCCTGAGCCTAGTACGTACGGAACCGGCTATTAAATGATACCCAAGAAGTAACTTCTGTTATTCAATTGAAAATGACTGATAATCGCTGATCTATCAATTGATAACGAAATTTATATCAATGGTACTGATATTGTGATTTCAATTGCTATTTGGGCTGGATAAGGGGTTTATCGGCCAATTGCATTCCGATTTTTCCTGTTGAGTTCGGTTAAGTTTTGCAATTGGAATGGCCGATAATCCACCAATATGGCCGATAATCCACGAACTGGTTCATTATGCTTGCAAATTAGCCACCAAACCAATCTTTGCTGGGTACAGTACTCCACCAAAGGTGAGGGAGTTCTAGGGCCAGCAGTGTGAGAATGCCCAGTTCAAGTTTTAGGATTTTTCAATTAGAAAATACAATATTAAATTGAAAAATATCGTCATTCCGATTGTAGGGAAATTTGAACGGAATAACTCAGCAATTCATCGCATTCAATTGTGGTTAAGATTATGTGGAGTCCAATGTAGCCACGCCCGATTGGATGGAAGCGAACAGAGTCCACGATGCGCTGCGCGACCACATATTGGTCGACGGGTTCGATTTCGTAGTCGATCTTGACAAGTCTCATGGCAGTTACATCAGGAACAAGCGAGATGGAAGTGACATACTCGACCTGTTCTCATGCTTCTCTTCACTTCCTATAGGCTGGAATCACCCTGGTCTTCTCGAAATAGAGGGTAAACTTGGTCGCGTTTCCGTTAACAATATCACGAATTCAGATTTGTATTCTGTTGAGATGGCTGAGGCTGTTGATACCATCGGTAGCATCGCCAAGCCATCCTACATGCCTCATATGTTCTTCATTGCCGGCGGAGCTCTCGGTGTCGAGAATTGTTTGAAGGCAGCAATGGACTGGAAACAACATCATCGCGAGGCCGCAGGTTTGGCGGGCAGCAACGACAAACCCCAGATATCGATTGCTCATTTCGAAGAGGCCTTTCATGGTCGATCTGGCTATACAATGTCGCTGACTAATACAGATCCAGTCAAGACAGACCGGTATGTGAAGTTCGACTGGCCGAGGATTTCAAATCCAAAAATCAATTTCCCACTCGATGCTACCGAATCCACCCGACTTGATGATGCTGAGGCTGCGGCACTTGACCAGCTCAGAGCCGCTGCAGACGCAACACCCGATGAGATTGCCGGAGTAATCATCGAGCCTATTCAGGCAGAGGGTGGCGACAACCACTTCCGTGATTCATTCATGCGCGACTTACAGCGGGTCACTCACGAGATTGGTGCTCTATTCATCGTCGATGAAGTGCAGACTGGAGTGGGCGGCACAGGCAAGATGTGGGCACATCAGCACGCGGGGATACAACCGGATTTGCTTGCCTTTGGCAAGAAGATGCA
>CAUZSM010000072.1:0-8324 GCA_963582685.1 Candidatus Thalassarchaeaceae archaeon
ATCGAGTTCGCCGACCGCCTTGATGAGCGGAACTGAAGATTCTCGCAAACCAGCGAATAGTGGGTCGACTTTAGCCACGGTGAGACCAGATTCATAGAGGTCGAGAAGGGCATCGTAGGGATTGTCCTCGTAGCCAAGGTATCCTGCGAGTTCGCGAGACATCTCAATCATCTTGGCAAGGTCATCACGGAAGATGGAGAAGTCGTTCTTCTCACGTGCCTCGGTCCAGGTTACGATACTCTTGGAGCGATGACGAGCGAACTCCTCGACAAACGAGGCCGGCTTCTTTGTCGCCTTATCGTATGAATCACGAATGATACGCAGGTTGCCCTGTTCAATCTCACCACCATCGGACTCTGACTCGGCTGTAGCAAGCAACTTTCCAACCTCTGGGTCAGTCATTCGCTTGTGACTCTCTGTCGATAGCCATGCCAACTGTTCCGCGCGTAATGGTGCAGCCTTGGGAGGCATCATTACTTCCTGGTCCCAGCCGAGTAGTCCGCCGATTTGCCCAATGACATCCAACTCTCGCATCCGCACCATCAGTGCGTCGTACGCTTCTCCCATAGGTACCCGAATGTGGCTTCTGTCTCAAACCCTGCGGTATCACTGTTGCAAGGCAAGTGACCAAATTTTATCGCCTTTGCATAGTGACGGAGTAATAGCGGCAATGGCTGGCCTGTGAGTGTCACAGGCCGAACCAAGAACGAAGCAATATGCCGATTGCAAAGGAAATCAGTGTCACTACGGTTAGAATGCCAGCCATTTCTGCGAAGCGTTGCTTGAATGGTTGGTCCTGAGCCACCGAGATGTAATAATTGAAAATGGCCACTATGAAAAGGCCAGAAATGAAGGTCAACGCCAGAGCCTGCACATGTGGCTCAAGACCGAACTGCAAGGGTCCGTTCGGGTCCAATAACAGGAAGGGAGTGACTAGCACTGCAACGGTTAGCAAATAGGCAATCCAAGTGAAAAATCCCGCCTTGAGTGGTGAACGCTCGTCGCCCTCGGCCCGTGTGGAAAGGAATTCCGAGGCACCCATGCTGAAAGCTGCGGCTATTCCCATGATGAGGCCGGCAAGGGCGACCATCTGCATATTGGCAAAGGCGAATGTCAGGCCGGCAAGCGCGCCAGTGAGTTCAACCAAAGCATCGGATAATCCTAGCACTACACTGCCAATATACTGCAATTTCCCCTCTTGTAACATACCGATTAACGCCAACTCATGAGCATCCTCTTCCTCGGCTAATTGGGCTAAGCCTTCAACTCCCGCCGCCTCTAATTCGCGATACTCGGAGGCGGCGTCCTTCTCAACTCTCTCAAGCATCTTTACTGCGAAAGTCAAGCCGAATAGACGGGCTAATCTCAGGTGATAACGCACCCGCGACATCTGTGGCTTGACCTGCTCACCGGTTTTTTCTGCAAGAATAGATTCGTGTCTCTCCTCATCAGCGGCGATTCTCTCAAGAATTTCCCGATTATGTGGGTCTTTCTGCCGCGCGGCCAGCCGATGATAGACTTCGGCTTCAGTTGCCTCCATCTGCTGCAATGCGAGCAGGCGGGAGCGGATCTCCTCATCCATTGGGTGGTTGGTGAACGCCGCAATCCATCAATGCTCGCACCACGATTGCTTACAACTTGGATGAGATAGGTTCAATTTGCTGAGTGATTGGCAAAGGCTGTGAATCGGCTCCCGTACGCGATGCTCTGCATCGCCCTGCTACTGTCAGCCAGTCTTTCCGGCTGCTTTGGCAAGGCTACCGTCAATGATGATGGCGGAGCCGGCGACCACTGGTTACCTGCGGTCGAGGACCGTTCTGAAATGCAGTATCTGGACACTGATGTATTCAGTCGAGTTTCGATCAACGGCACCTTTGCAATCGAGGAGGTGCGCTCAATTTTTGTCGATGTGCCAGCCATTTCACTTTCCGATGGAGGAGCAGGTGCCACTGGCGATGCTGAAGTTCACATGGGGTTGTGGCTCCCTGAAATCGAAGGTTGCGACTGGGACAAACTGTCTTCAGGAGGTGAACCGACTATAGCCGCTGACGGGGTTACTGAATGTTCAGTTCCCGTCATCGCCGAAATCGGCCCTTACTACAATGACGGAGATGTCGATGCTCTCACTCCTGCGAACCGCCTCGGTCGCTTCCTGATTGAGAACTACGTTCCGCACGGATATGGAGTCGCACAAGTCTCAGTATTCGGAACAGGCGAAAGCAACCACTGCATGGACCTGATGGGACTTGATGAGCAAGAAGGCATCCACGCCGCCATCGAATGGATTGGCGCACAAGGATTCTCTAACGGTGCGGTAGCAGCCATTGGCAAATCGTATGATGGCAGCACGCCTTGGGAGGCAGCGGCTATGGGCTCTGAATATCTCAAAACCATAGTGCCGATGTCTGGATTGATTGGAATCCATGACCTGATGTGGCGCAACGGCAGCATGGAGGCACGAGGCGCAATCATGCACAACGGGGTCTACGGCTCATTCGGCCTTGACGGAGACCTTGAGGACACCCAGAACGCCTGTGAGGGCTACATGGAGGGGTACTACGCAGGAGTCGGCGCATATCTGACCGGAGACAACCTTGCATGGACCGGTTCAGACTACTTTGAGGAACGGCATTTCCTCACGCGAGCATTGGAAAATTACAACGGCTCTGTCTACATCATTCACGGAATACAGGATTGGAATGTCGACCCACACATGGCATTCCCCACTCATAACATTCTGATTGAACACGGATTCGACACCAAGGGATTGTACGGTCAATGGGGTCACGATTACCCAGACCGCAAGAGCGGTCATGAGGGTTTGAGCAGCGGACGTGGTGGAGAAGCATACCCATTCACTCTGCGTTGGGATTGGGCCGATGATTTACTCGAATGGTTCGACTTTTACCTGAAGGATGAGGGGCCTCAACCGCGACTTATCGCTGAGATACAGGACCAAATGGGCGGATGGCGGGTCGAAAGTCAGTACCCACCGGCCGACACAACTTGGCTTGAGTACTCAATGGATGACTGCGAGACACTTTCTGGTGGCTCGACAGTGACGTCTTCAAGCACAACTATCGTCGAATGTCCTGCTTTTGAGAACGAAACTCGCATCATCGGAAATCCTACTTTTCACGTCGAATCAACCGTGTCGCTATTCGCTACCAGCGGCCATCTCTTCGTCGAGATGGTAAGGTCAAGCGATGGCTTGCATCTTGGACATGCGGTGATGGACCTGAGGTTCCATGCTGGTGGCAAAGAAGGTGGGCCACTTGCACCCGGTGCGACTGTAATAGCAAAAATGGAATTCTTCGCAATGGATGTGATCGTGCCTGCTGGCGATGGAATCCAACTAATCATCAGCCAAACCGGCGAGGACTACATCCCAAGCCCAGTAAGCACCGCACCGGTAAGCATCTCACTCGATGGGGCAAGCATCCTCTCACTGTCTTCAATCGAACGCGGATGTGATGACCTATTCCTACCACCGATGCAAGGGGCATATCCTCAGTGCGCTGAACCTGCCATGTGAGGCCTCTTGCCGCCTAGTGTACCTTGTTGGACGGTGAAGCATTGATAGGCTCAATGCTGTAGTGATGCCCATGCAGCCAGACCCAAATGCACAACCGGACCCATATGCTCAACCGCAGCCTGCAACTCAGCCCGTAGCCGCTGCATCACCTGTCGTGGTGGTGCAACAACAACAACAACAACAGCAGCCAATCGCCAGTCCCTATGGAGGGGCACCAATAGTAGCAGCAGCACCTTCTCCTGCACCGACTGTTATCGGAATTTTAGTGATTATTTGGGGTGCTTTCGGCGTCCTTGGCTCTCTTTGGAACCTTACGCAAGTATCGACTACAATCTCAACTTATGAGGAACTAGATATTGTAGTCCCAACTGCATATCTCTGGGTTAGCCCTATTATTGCTTTAGTCAGTGCTGGAGTATTATGTGGCGGTGGTGTAATGCTATTGCAACGGCAGAAACTGGGTGTGTGGCTAGGATTTGCAGGCATTGGTGTTGCAACACTCAATGGCATCATTGGTAGCCTCCTAATGGGTGGCGCAATGGAAGAACTTGGAGAAGGCATGGGGGCACTCGTTGGTGGTATGGGGATTGTGTTTACACTCTTCTGCAATGTCATATGTGCAGTAATCGTCGCGATACCGTTGATGATTGCAACCAGCAATCTGGAATGAATCAGTGGAATAGTCGCTTGACGACTACTGTGGCGTAGGCACCCGGTGGAAGGGCAAATGACAGTGTGGTTTTCCACCGTTTACGCTTACCACTACCATTCATCTCATCACGTTCTGGCTCGCTGATACTGAATTCAGATGGGTGGATGATGCAGGGCCTATCGTGTTCGGTAAGGAATCCATCGATGTCTGAGAGGTCTTCAGTCTGCATCGGCAGTGAATCTGGCATCTCCGACAAACGCTCGGCAATGTTCTGAACCAAACTGTGCTTGGCGGCACCGTGCCTGCCTGCGGGCGCGTGAGGAAACAGCAGAGTATCGCCGGTAGGAATCCCCACAGAATGCAATAGATGCTCATCGAATCGCTCGCTGAATAATTTGGCTAGTGACTGGTTCCAGCGTCGCGACTGCCACGCTGAAAGCCACATGCCGCGCAAATCCCTCGGCATGGCGAGATATGCTGCCTTGAACGGATCTGTATTGTCAGCCCCTCCTCCTATCGCACGCGCATAGGCACGAATTGGTTTACGCAGTGGCTTGTGTGAAAGTTCACCGGCATCGATTTGCTCAAGGTTGGGCCAACGCCCTTTGATAATCTCCTTATCACGACGTGTCGCAGACCTATCAGAGGGTGAACGCTGAGCAAGATAGAGATTCATTGCACCCTCAAAATCTCGCTCGAGGATGTGTGCTCCCGGTAACACTCCCTTGATTGCCGAACCGAATCGCTGCGAATCAAACCAATTGGGCATCCCATGCATTTCCAACTGCACAACACGCTCAGGTAGTCGCTGCACCTGCTCGTAAGTGATATCTCGTATCTTCAAGGTGAATCGGTTCCACTCATGCACCCCACTCCGCACTTTCTGGTCGCAACCACCGAGTAGGGTAAGGCTCCAGTCATCTCCACTGTTAACCTCGCCAATCTCAGTGCATATTCGGTGTGTGCCGGGAACGCTGACTGTTTGGGTGGTCACCGCATGTCGGTCTTTCAGCCCGGACAGGCCCCAAGCCCGGCGAGGCACTTCCAGTTCACGTGAAAGGCGGGCGAGCAGAGCAATAGAATCGTGTCCACGCTTGTACAATCGGTACAGGTGGTGTTGGTCGTTCTGCCATCCATCCTCTATGTTGGGCTCAGGCCCACCTACCTCTTCGACAACGAAGTCCTCGGGAACTTGCCGGAGTTTGACCATGGCCTCATCGAAGACGGGGGGCATCACTCTCATCAATGTGAGGAAGGGTGGCCGAGAATCCCAACCAAAGAACGAACAAAAGGTGTGACTAACCTGTTGACGTCTTTGAATCGTATCTAGAGCGGAGGATGGCCGGGACTCTCTGCCAATTCTCACTGAGTGCTTTGTGAATATAAGCAAATACCCGGCATTAGTCATCAAAGGATAGTTTTCCACCGGTTTTCGTCACGCGCGCGGCTCTCACGCGCAGCAAACAGGAAAAATCAGCACTATATGTCGCCACCTTTCACTCCAATAGTCAGCATACCTGCAACGAGGCCAAAACAACAGGCGAAATACCAGTGCCCCATACAGAAGAATCCTGTCACTGCTCCAAGACGCACCAATGCCGGGCTATTGCGAATTGTCCCGGTAATTGCAATTGCCACAGTGATGATGGACAGCCCAGAGAAGAAGGTCCCTGCCATGTCGTACATTGCGGCAGCGGTTGAGTCGTACAGTTCGGTACCATTCTCGCGTTGTTCCTCTGAATAATCCAGCCAACTGCTGATATTGTCGGTAGCCTCCCTCTGTTCATCGAATTCAGCCTGAGTGGGATATGTGATGTCGAGATAGGTGAATCCTTTGGGCTCAAACAAGGCTGGTGGAGTGAGCAGAATGCGATGGGTGACTCCCTCACTAGTATCGGAGTTGTTCATTATCGTCATGCGAGCAACGCCAGGATTCAGGTCCTCCAAAAGAAACTCTCCGTCTGCATTGGTTTCATTCCAAATATAACTTGCAACGATTAGGCCATTTTCTGCGGTGTACTCGACGTTTACTCTAACTGTGTAATTGACTGCTGGCTCACCGTTGTCACCCAAGGTCAGTTTGCCGGTGAGAACAGCTGAACGTTCTGGCGCAGTCAAAGTCTGGCTGTAGATGAAACCACGATCGGTGTACAACCCCTCATCACCCTCGATGAAATCAACACCGACCATGAATCCGGAAACGCTTGCAAGCACTAGCAAAAATGCTGCGAATAATAACCGCGGATGCCTACTGCGCTGTCTTGGTAGAATGATGGTTGCGCCAGACGAAGCGAAAGTGGCAACAGCTACCGTTTCCCCTTCAAGGGTGGATTCCGGCTCCTCCGATGGTAGTGCAGACAATGGGGCTGGCTCCTCTGCTGCCTCCTCATCCATGTCGTCGCCATCCAATTCGACGTTATCTGATGCCATCACTGCTCACCTTGCTGTTCAACAGGTACTAATTGGTCTGGAAAGCGAGTGAATAAACGGGCTGCAGTAGCCTCATCGAGCCAAAGCAGCAATTCAGTGCTATCTCCTTCTTGCTCATTCTCCTCAATCACTACTCCTTGCTGGTGACAGGCCGCGCGAATCTCTGCTATCTCGGCATGGCCTTCGCCGGTGGCTGGCAATAATTGCAGCCTCAATGGTTTACCATATAGCGAACGAAGAATCCCGTCTCTCAAGCCATCCATTCCATCTCCCGTAACGCTACTGAGGATATAGGGTGTATGAAGGGCGAGTGATTCTACCAAGTCACTGGCCGCCTTCTTCTGTTGCTTGCTCGCGAGGTCGCTTTTGGTCAAAACCACGATGATTTGTGGTGAGGAGTCGTCATCGAGACGGTCAAACAATTCACGCCGACTGGTGTTGAGGCGTCTCTTCAGTTCCGGGGTAGAGTCGCTGCAATCGGCTATCAGTAGCAGTAAATCACATTCAAGGCTCTCAGCAAGGGTCGCCTTGAACGCATCGAGGAGTTCGCTGGGGAGGTCATCGAGGAATCCAATGGTGTCCACCATCAGGACCCTTGGCCCCCGCAGCATTCTGCCAACGGTGGTTTCCAGTGTGCTGAATAATCGGTCTTGCACTAGCACATCCTTGCCACAGAGTGCGCGGAATAGCGAAGATTTACCCGCATTGGTATATCCGGCAAGACCGACAGAAAGTGCTCCTGAGCGCGCTCGTTGCCGACGACGCTCACTCATGCTCGTGGCATGCTTGCGTTGACGGCGGCGCAGGCTTCCCATCTCACGATTAACGGTCTCCAATACAGCTCGCCACGCGTGCCTGCCGCCCGCACCGAATCCAAGACGTTCACCAGTGGTCTCACGGCGAACAATTTCTCGAAGGACACTACGGTCGGCAGCGAGGCGAGCAATTCGAACCTGAGTCCTCGCCTCTGCACTTGAGGCGTGTTGAGTGAACAATTCCATCATCAGTCGAACCCGGTCCCAGCATTCCATTTGCAAGTCATCGTGAACGTTGACTATCTGCCGGGGGGTGAGGTTGTGATGAACCAACACCAAATCCACACCGTGCCATGGATGTGAAGCAAGAACTCGACTAGCGTGCAAATCAGTTCCAATCATCTCAAGACGTCCACTACCAAGATAGCCTCTTGGATCATCTGAACCCGACTGATATACTTCTTCGATTATCTCGATACCCATCGTCTCAGCAATACTGGCGAATTCCTCGGTTCCACTCTGCCTGGTGAGCAGTACCGCACGTCTGCCTTCGTGACTGGTCCGTGCCCCATCAGCAAGGCCACCTCCACCTGCGAGGATGAAACCAAAACCGGTTTGAGGGCGCGGAGCGGCCGAGGTATCACCGTCATCCACGCCAGCATCTGGAGGGGGTGCCATCAACAGGACGAGTGACGCCATTCCCAATCAAACCAACGCAATGGCTCACCAGCCCTCCCACCAGCACCGAAGCAGAAATGAGGGCACTCCCTCTCGCGTAGGCGTGGCGGAACACACTTGCGAGATTCGCTGGACTGGAGAACGCATCCGGGCTGAGGCACTGAAGGCGGCCATTGCCGCTGACGACCCCGATTCATTCACCATCTCGCTGTCCGATGATGAGGATGGGTGTACAATGACCGTCATCGTGGTCAGTAATTCTCTTTCCAGCCTG
>CAUZSM010000073.1:0-8195 GCA_963582685.1 Candidatus Thalassarchaeaceae archaeon
GCCCGTCGTCATATGCACCAGTAATAGATTCCGGTTCATCCGATGACCTCGGTTCAGACTGGACCATCACGAAATCCATACTGACAACATCATCCGAATACAGAACTGAACTGGTCAACGCTGGGACCCAACAAGTTAGTGTGAACGGGATTATCATAACTACATCAAAAACTGGCCCCGAAAAAATGTCATCGGCAGAATCAAGCGCTCCTACGTCAATTGCAGCGTAAATGCGGATGGAGAAACTGGCAAGTAACCCAATCATTGCCACTATAGCAGCGGTAATCTGGCGCTTTCCAGAGATGTATAACAGCGATGAGAAAAGGAAAAGCGATGTCAATATTACAGATAATGCAACTATTGAGCCACTGTTCATACCACCATATGGATCAGCAACTCGGTCCGCAAAATATTCGCCCATCGAGCCGGTGAAGTTTGTACCTTGAAGCATGTAATCAACGATTGACAAGGTGAAAAGGAACATCAGGAAACCGAATATCATGCTAATGGATGAATTGACTCTGTCAGCCTTCCAACTCCCTGAGGACTTTTTCGTTCGCGGCGGGTCCTGAACGGCCAATTGTTCCACATCCTCTTCTTGTTCAAGTGGAGTGTCCGCTGAAATTTCTTCAACTTCCGGTTCAGGTTCTGCAACCACCTCTTTCTCATCTGGTTCTGGCTCTACAGGAACGACCTCGGGCTCTGGCTCGGGCTCTGGCTCGGGCTCTGGCTCGGGCTCTGGCTCGGGTTGTTGAACAACATCTTCGCCCAACATACGTGAAATCAACTCGTCCTTGCGACCTGAAACAGTCAGTCCAAGTTCGCGCAACGACTCCTTCAGTTCAGCTACAGTCCAATTCTCCAATTTACCGCGCGAGTCAGTTGGGGCCGGTTCAGGAGCAGGTTCAGCCTTTTTCTGCCTTCTTTTCTCCCTTGCATCGTCGAAAGCGACTTTGGTTTTGGAGGCAAGGGATTTGGCACCAGCAGCGACTTCCTTCGCTCCATGCACAGCTAATTCACCGGCTTTCGATGCAGTATCGGCAGCACTATCCTTCAACTTAATCAGTTTCTTTTTGGCCTGTTCATAGGTGTCGTCCTCGTCCGAAATATACACTGAATCATCCAACGGCGCGTCGCCGTTTTTCTTTGTAGAATCGTTCGCATCTGAATCCGACAAAGTCCCAGCCCCCTACTACTCCCTACCCACGTTGGGGGCGAGACGATTAGATATTGTTACGGTATAGGTACTCCTTTCATTTCAGTAGACCTCCTCCAAGTGGTGTGGGCCCACTGACCAACTTGCTGCATGAGCCGGACGCGCTGTCGCTATTTGTTGCCGCAGCGCTGCTTGGACTGGCTGAAGGATTGAAGCCGGGGCCGCTGAATACCGTCGTTATTGCTGAGACGCTACGGCACAATTGGAAGGCAGGGGCCAAAGCAGCGGCCAGCCCTCTGGTAACCGATGGCCCAATCATCACCATCAGCGCCCTGCTGTGGTGGTCAGCAACCTCACTGGCGGGACTTACTGGAATACTGTACGCTGCCGGGGCGGCGTTCTTGGCCTATCTCGGAGTGGATGGGCTACGCTCCCCTGCGCCTTCGTTAGAGCGGGATGCGAATGCTGAGGTGAAGCAGGAGTCACTCAAACGCGGAGTAATCACCAACCTGCTGAATCCGAATCCTTGGCTATTCTGGACACTAGCAGGCTCTCCGTTTCTAGTCGCAGCGTGGAATGAAGGGTATTTGCTCCCATTCGTGTTCATCGGTGGGTTCCTCAGTGTGCTGATAGGCTCCAAGATTGCCTTGGCAATACTGCTTGACCGCTCGAAATCCCTTCTCACTGAAAGAGGACTGCTCTGGGCCATTCGACTGTCCAGCCTTGCTCTTATTGCCCTCGCAGTACTATTCGCGATGTATGCTGCTGCTGCATTCTAGTTATTCCTGGTAGGCGTAGCGCTCCTCGCCCCATGGGTCTCCACGGATGTGGTAGCCATTGACCTCCCAGAACCCGCGTTCGCTCTCGGTTAGCAACTCGATGCCGTTGATCCACTTCGCAGATTTCCACGCATACAGATGATGGCAGACGAATCGCATCGGCCCACCATGTGGAGCCGACAGCGGCTCACCATCATGATGAGAGGCGAACAAGTTGTCTTCCGTAAGGAAATCATCGATGAGCATATTGGTGGTGTAGCCGCCATAGCAATGCAGCATCACAGCGGCAGGCTTCTCATTGAGGTGCGGCTCTATCGCCTGCCATACGGCACCGACCGGCACACCTCCCCATGTGTTGTCGTAGCGCGACCAAGTGGTTACGCAGTGAAAATCACGCATCGTCTCATGGCTGCCGAGCGCATTGAAATCATTCCAATCGAAGGTGACCTCTTTTGCCAGTCCAGAACCCCAAACTCGCAATCCCCAGCCATCTGTGCTAATCTGCGGTGTTGGACCGTAAGTCAGCACTGGAAATCGCTCAGTGAGGAATTGCCCTTTCGGAAGTCGCGACCGACCATCTTGCAAGGGCTCAACAGGTTCTGACATTGGTCGCGCTACCGCCACCGCTCCTTTAAGACGGTGACACCCACGCGGTGGCATCTCGACCGTTTGGTGGTAGACATGGCCGCAGATATTCTGGTGGTTTACAAGAAGAACTTTGAGGCTGTACACGACCGTTCTATAGCACATATTTCCAAGGTTCTGGAAAGTGCTGTCGAACAGCGTGGAGTTCGTGTTGAGTTTACCGCGCGAGAGAAAGTTCGCCACTCTGACTTCATCGGCAGGGATTTGGTAATCGTGGTTGGTGGCGACGGAACCCTAACCTCGATTGCACACAATATCGGACCGGACACACCTGTGATGGGAGTGAATAGTCATCCGATTTCAGAAGATCCTGAGGGCTCGTTTGGATTCTTCATGAGCAGCGATGCCAACAATTTCGCTGAGGACCTTGATGCAGCCCTAGATGGGACGGCAATTGTCAACAATCTTCCAAGATTGCAGGCTGAGATAGTTACCACCTCCGGCAACCGCGTCAAGTGTGACCCAGCTCTCAACGACCTATTGGTCTCAAACACCCATCAATACCAACCCAGTCGCTACCGACTGCAGAGAGATGCAGATGCAAACAACTCTGAAATCGACATGATGCAGCGCTCATCCGGTCTGCTATTCTCGACATTCCTCGGTCAAGGTGCATGGTTCCGCCACGTCTGTGTCATCGAGGGGATAAGGTACGACCCATCCACCATCGACAGTCACTACCTGTTCTGCGCCCGCGACCTGCCAAGGGAAGAGCGGCTTGAAGACGGCTCATATTACGCCTGGACCGACCAGCAAACGGTGATTCTCTCCGACATGCACCGGGGATACATCGTGCCTGACGGCTGGGATGAATGGCACTTCACCCGAGGTGCGACTGTCAATATCTCGATTGATGGGCCAAAGTTGCAATTGCTCACCTTCAGTCAACCGATGACTGCTAAGCTGGCTCACTGGCTTGATGATTAACAGAGTAATGGCTAAGAAGCCGCCAACAATGCATCGCCATGCAGAAGTTGTGGACGCAAGCGCTTCCTCCCGTGGACTGTCGGCCTGTTCAGTTTGTTCCTCTTCTGGTCATGGCTCACCGTGATGGCCTTTCAGTGAGCCATTCATCCTGATTAGAATCCTAAGTCTTCAAGATTAATATCACTGTTCATATTGACTCTTACTGGGAAGGCCAGCGTGACACCCGCTTCCTCAAAGCGACGAAGAATCTCAGTAACGAAGAATGATTTCGAAGGGCGCATCTTCTTGGGGTTCTTGACGTAGTATCGAATCTCCATTTCCACTTCTTGGTCGCCGAAGTCCCGTAATACCACTTCTGGTGGCTTCGGTTTATCCTGGCAAACATCGGGGTGATTCTTGGCGATATCATTGACGATTTTCTCCGCCTCGCTAACGTTGGACCACGTCGCTGTCAGCCCGAGCCTGATTCGCACACGCAACTCAATATCACTGCTATGACTGAAGTTTGCCACCGCATCCTTGGTCAGCAATTTATTCGGAATGGTTAGCATCACTCCATCGGTGGACCTTACTTGACAGGTTCGCAGACCGATTTGCTTGACGTCACCCCAACTGCTGTAGATTCCACCAATTTTCTTTGGCAAGAGAATTCGGTCTCCTTTCCGGAATGGTCTGTCTACTATGATGAAAATTCCAGCGATGACGTTCTCCATGGTGTCCTGTGCTGCGAAAGCAATCGCTAATCCGAAGATACCCAGTGCGGCGACAAGCCCCATGACATTGATGCCCAACTCGTTGGCGGCAGTCAGTAGCAGAATTGCCCACATCGCAACTCCAGCAACACGGAAGATGAAATTCTCAAGCGCTTCGTCGAAATGAGTTTTGTCGAATAACCGTCGGAGGTATTTCTTGGCGATTCCCACTAGAGGAATGCCGATGAGGAGGATTAACAGTGCGGAAACCGGACCGATTTGCAGAATCTCCGACGCACAACTGTAGGTGGCCTCAAGATTGTTGGGAAGGTCGTCAATACACCCCGCCATGAAGTGAAATCATCGTGGCGGTTCATTATGGCTACGTTCAGCGGAGAAAAATAAACAATGTATTCTGAATAATAAAAGCGCATGACGTTATGTCCATCAAGTAACTGATGAAGAAAGTTGTCGAATGATGTTAGGTGGGGAGAAGGGTCGCCTTTCGGCAACCCTTCCCCCCGTTTTTCACGAGGTTTCGAAGGAGGTGATCCATCTGCAGGTTCCCCTACAGATACCTTGTTACGACTTAACCCTCCTTGTCAAAGGCAGGCTCGAATACCCCAATAAAAGGTAGCCTCACCCACCCCTAACTAAGATGGTTTGACGGGCGGTGTGTGCAAGGAGCAGGGGCATATTCACCGCGCCATTTTGAGACGCGATTACTACGAAATCCAGCTTCACGAGGGCGAGTTACAGCCCTCGATCCGAACTACGAACAGGTTTCGGGATAGCGCCGCCTCTCGGCGTGGCTGCCCATTGTCCTGTCCTTTGTAGCGCGCGTGTAGCCCAGAGCATTCGGAGCATACTGACCTACCGTTGCCCCCACTCTCATCTGGTTTCACACCAGCGATCTCCCTATAGTGCACTCCTTCCGGGGAAAGAGTGGGCAAATAGGGATAGGGGTCTCGTTCGTTATCTGACTTAACAGAACGCCTTACGGTACGAACTGACGACGGCCATGCACTACCTCTCGAACAATCCAATAAGCTCATCACGCTGATCTTCATATGTCCGTCGGCTCTGGTGAGTTTTCCGGCGTTGAATCCAATTAAACCGCACGCTCCTCTCGTTGCTGTGCTCCCCCGCCAATTCCTTTAAGTTTCAGCCTTGCGACCGTACTCCCCAGGCAGTGGACTTAACATCTTCACTCCGGCACCGGGGACACTCGTGGAGTCCCCGACACCAAGTCCACAGCGTTTACACCTAGGACTACCCGGGTATCTAATCCGGTTCGTGCCCCTAGGCTTCGTCCCTGACCGTCGGATCCGTTCTAGTGTGGCGCCTTCGCAACAGGTGGTCCTCACGGGATGACAGGATTTTACCCCTACCCCGAGAGTACCCCACACCTCTCCCAGTCCCTAGTCTGGCCGTCCTCGCAGAATTCAAGCAGTTGAGCTGCTTGATTTACCCGCGAATGTACCAAACCGGCTACGGACGTTTTAGGCCCAATAAAAGCGACGACCACTTGGGGTGCCGGTATTACCGCGGCGGCTGGCACCGGTCTTTCCCACCCCTTTTCGCCAACCGGTTAAGAGTTGGTTGTAGACTAGACTTTGTCTAGCCACTTGGAATTCCCTCATCACAGTTTCCTGCAGTGTGAAGTTTTCGCGCCTGCTGCACCCCGTGGGGTCTGGATTCGTGTCTCAGAATCCATCTCCGGGCTATTGCTCCCACAACCCGTACGCGTTGAAGGCTAGAGGGTACGTTACACCCCCTACAACCTGATACGCCGCAGGCCCATCCTATGCCGCCGGAGCTTTGATCCACCAACCGTTCCAGGCATGGTGGACTATGGGGTATTATTCTCAGTTTCCCGAGGTTATCCCCCAGCACAGGGCAGGTTACCCACGTGTTACTGAGCGGTACGCCGAGTCCTTGAAGACTCTCGACTCGCATGGCTTAATCGAATTCCAATAGCGGTCGCCTCCGGCAGGATCAACCGGATTTCGTGAGAAATCTCTGATCCTTAGGAGTCTGACTTTGTTGAATATTGGTCACTTGGTTTACTGTCCCTTGTCTGTGTATATTGACAGGATTGCACTTCTACTTTCTACTCACTTTGCACACATCTATGTGTGTCGATGTACAATCTTAATCACCTCTCAGCCCACAGCTATGCTGTGGACCGCACGTTCCTCGGCTGCATCAGCATGATGGAAGCCGTCATCGCACCGAAATGCTCTGGTCCCAACGCCGTTGCTAGACGCAGCGTCCCGCCGACCTCCCCCCGGTATAAGAACGTGACGAGGAGTGTCGACCTACTAAATGACGCACTGCGCCTCAATTAACAGACGTTCATGATATCTGGTTTCATGCATTATTTGTTCTGCCTAATGCATCGAGTTAGCCGGTGGATTCTCCGCACTTGGGGGGCACGCAAATCATCACTTCCAATTCTGCTGCACGTGAATCTGAGATGCCATAGAGCGCCTGCAAATCATCGATTTCAACATCGGACAAAGCATCATCATCTCCTCGAGCCGCACGTTCCAACTCGACATACCAATGCAATTCATCCCTACTGAGGTCAACATCCAATTCGGTAGTTTCCAAAGCCCCCCTATACTCATCAAGCACTTCGCTAGTTGATGCGCTAGAATCGGCGCCAACGAGGTATTCAGGCACTATAATCGAGAATGAGACTGTCTCGGTTACTGAGGAGCCTGCCTCGTCCTCGTAAGTAACCACGAAATCATAGTCACCCGGTGCCATCTCCCCCGGTCGGAGGTCCCCATTGGGGAAGTTATGGACAAGTTGCACGCAGGTAGAGTCCCTACAGCCAGCCTGGTTTAGTCCAAAAGTGCTAGCAACCCGGTTCGGCGCCCTCCAATTTGGGTCTGAACCATCTGACCAGACAACTTCTCCGCCACGCTTCATAGCCACAGAGAATCCATTCTGATTCAGGGGCTGCCAGTCATTGTCGGTCACAGATATTTCAATACTGAAAGCATCGCCTTGTGCGATGCTCACGCGATTGCCTGAGGCGACTGGACCGACGTCGAAGCCGACTGTCTGGATTCCTAGGGCACCTGAGGTCTCGAGTGTCAGTTCGGGCGCTTGATTGGGGACGCTGAACGAAGTCGATTCTGAATAGTATGTATCGAAGCCGTTGGTTGCACGAACGCGGAACTTGGCGGCGTCGCTTCCCGGCAAGGCGCCAAGTTCAAACACGGCACTGGTAGAATTGGTCATTCCGCCGATTGGAAGCCACAGAGACTTTTCTCCCCTCACTTTCCAAGTATATTCAACTGAGTACATGGTCTCGACGTGCCAGTGGGGCGGCGCGGCGCTCCAGTCGACCGACACAGATTGATCCCTTGTATACGAAGTCGCCCCGAGTGGAGAGATGCTTGTAGTCGGAGTGCCACTGGAGTAGAGCGAGTCAATCATCGAACCATTACTGTCGAGCAATTCAATCGAGTGAATTGCTTGATTATTGTCCTGAACGAGATATGAGAAATAGTGGTCAGTAGGGTCATCGTGAGGGTCCACAAAAACCGAATCGAATCTTATCTTATCTATTTCTTGTCCATTTTGAGTTCGAGTTACAATTGAGTAATCTGATTGAGTCATACTATCACCATAGTTCCGATACTGCGATGATACCATTCCAAAACCCGACCAAGAATAATCGAGAC
The DNA here is from genome assembly GCA_963582685.1 of Candidatus Thalassarchaeaceae archaeon. Taxonomy (GTDB): domain Archaea; phylum Thermoplasmatota; class Poseidoniia; order Poseidoniales; family Thalassarchaeaceae; genus CAUZSM01. Next base: position 7,901 of record CAUZSM010000073.1, read on the forward strand.
TACCCGTTGAACCGTCCCTTGGAATAACTCCACTGATTGAACGCATAGAGAAGTTCTGCGACTGCTTACCGTTGAAAGGCGCAGCTGGGCTCCCATCCTGCCAGTTGAGGAACTTGTCGTACAACTCTTCCCATAGATAAGTAGGAATCCACTGGGGGAGCCGGCTGACATAAGGGACGTTCCAATTCCCCCCCGATGTGCCTAGTTGCGAAGCGCCAGTCGAGGCCCGACAATAACCCATGTAGCCGGGGTAGGTTGCGGCGTACAGTGCAATCTGGGTTGTATCTGGGTTGGC
>CAUZSM010000074.1:0-8087 GCA_963582685.1 Candidatus Thalassarchaeaceae archaeon
AACTCACTCTGGACTTGATGCGGCTTGGGAGAGCCTGTACATCGCTGAGGGAAGCGATTGGTTCTGGTGGTATGGGCTTGACCAAGACAGCGGCTACGACGAGTTGTGGGATACCTTGTTCAAGGTGCATCTTTCCAACATTTACCGCGCCATCAATCTCGAACTGCCGCCATATCTGCAGGACTTGTGGACCAATCCCGCTCTGCCCGACGCCCCCTATGGGGGCGTAATCGAGCCGATGATAGATGGAATCGCGTTGCCCGGCGAGTGGGACGGAGCAGCGCGTTATGATGCTGCAAGCATTGATGGCGGTGACCTGCTTGACATCGAATCCTTCTACTTGGGCTACGATGCAATGAATGTCTACGTGCGTGTGGACTTGAGCACGTCTGGCTCAGAATTTGAAACCCTTGACCTAGGATCAATTCCTGACCTGTCAATCTACTTCATGCAGGCTAATGCGGTGAATTTCAACGAGGTTCAGACCAATTTCCGCACCTACTACGGCAATCAGGTGCTTGGATTCCCCGCCAAGAAGATGGTTTCCTTTGACTTCAATGAAATGCGTGATAATGGACTGGCGAAGTACAACCTGTTCAACGCGCAAGGCAAGAATGGTGACAACGAACAATGGACTTTCTACAGTGCTTCCGTACTTGGCGGATGCGCCTCAGTCGATGTTTACGAGTTCCGCATTCCGTGGTCTGATTTGGGGTTGGCTCCGCGTTATTCCACGCGCGTCAAGGTGGTGACTGCTTTGGCAGATTCCTTCGCCTATGGTGATGGGGTGGACATTGAAATGGCTCCTCCAGCACCCGCTGAGATGATAATGCCCGATTTTGAAGAGTGGGTCACCATCCTAGACATCGATGATGCGGTCGGTGATGAGAACGGCGGGGGCAGCGTCACCTATCCAACTGCCAGCGATTTTGCCCCCGGAGCGGGTCTGTTTGACGTCACACATCTGAAAATCAGTCAGAGTGCGTGGAATGCACGATTCGAGATTACCATGGGTGAGATGACCGACTACTGGGGGCTGGCAAACGGATTCAGTCATCAAATCGTGCAGATCTATGTTGACCAAGGCAACTACATGTGGGGCGAGACCGATATGCTGGAAGGGGCCAACGCGGTCATTGACGATGATTGGGCTTGGGAGGTTGCCATCTCTGCAACCGGTGAGCCGGGAGCGGTGAAATCGATAGAATCCTTGAGCAGAGAGACTAGCGCAAAGGGGATTGAAGTTTCAGGTGATGTAGAATCCAAGACCATCACAATCACCGTTTCTAAGTTGGTTATCGGCTACGATGTTTCGACTTACCGTTATGTCATAGTAGTAGGCTCACAAGACGGATTCGGCCCGGGCAAATGGCGTGACGTTGACGCTGAGGCCAAGACTTGGCGACTAGGTGGAGGCGCAGACCCGTTGCCTTTGACCGGTGTCGATTACGACCCGAACGTCCTCGACATCGTGTTGGATGGAGATGGGCAAGCAGTGATGCTTTCGACCTACGATGTCGAGGCTCAAGAGCCTGCTGTGTTGACCGGCATCGAAATTCCTGAGGTGGAGCAGCAGATTTACGGCGCAAAGGTGGTCAGCACCAGCTCAACCAGTGCCATCGTCGAGTGGTCCACCACCCGAGAAACAGCTGCAAACGTGACGTGTGGAGAACTGAATGTCGAGGTTCCAACAGGTTACCTGACCCAGACGGTTCAACTTTCCGATTTGCAGAGTAATTCCTCGTATCAGTGTGCCATCATAATCGAGGATTTAGATTGGGTCTGGCTCAACTTCACTACCAACGCGGAGGCCGATGTCACACCGCCTGAGATTCTCAACGTCAACGTCGAGGTTCGCGAGGACAACCGCCTCAAGATCACCTGGTATACCTCCGAATATGCGACTGAATTGATTGAGGTTGGCTCTGTAACGATTGAAGGCGATACAGTCGCGCTGAAGAAGAATCATCTGCTGCTGATTCACTACGCCTTCCCCAGCGGCACACATACTGTGATTCTGACCGCTGTCGATGCATCGGGGAACTCCAATTCCACTTCGGTGGACATCACAGTGCCGATTCTAGATGGCGGCGAGTCAGAGCCTGAACCTGAGCCTGAGCCGGGCGAATGTCAGAATCCTGACGGATGTGAGGATGAACGCGGAGGCATCGGAGAATTACTTGGCTCTCCAATGATTCTAGCCGGTTTGTTATTGGTCGCATTGTTGGCAATCGGAGCGCTGATTCGCACCCGATTCCATTGAATGAAGCGTTCAGGCGAATGGGATGGAAGCCACCGCGTGGGTATGCAGATTGACCACCGTGAGGATGCAAGGCTTGGGCTGGAAGCCGAGCATGCGCTGGTAGGAAGTCTGGTCCTGCCAGGTCGAGGAATGCACCAATGAAACTCCCTTGTAGGTCTCAGTGTGGTGGCCATGCACGTGGCCAGTAACAAAAATGTCAGGGATTTCCGAAATGACCAACCTGTCCTCTGGTTCGGGTGAAAGTGGCGTCTTTCCACCCCAAGAAGGAGCGAGGTGGCGGCGGTCAATCATCGCCCGCATCGCCGCCTCAGGTTGATCAAAAGTGACCGTGCGCAGGCTAGCGACGAAATCCATGATGGAGACGCCGTGATAGGACAAAACTCTGACTCCATGCAGTGAGAAATCACAGGGATTGCCGACGAACATGGTGTTGTTGTAATCGGTTTGCAGTTCTGGGTCAAGAGCAGGTTGTGGCTCTGCTGGCCTTACTGCGTCGTGGTTGCCCGGTAGTAGGATGACATCAATCCAGTCTGGCAGTGGCTCCAGCATTCCTCCCAGCGTGCTGTATTGGTTGAATAGGTCCTTGATGGTCAATTCCTTCTCTTGTCCCGGATAGATGCCTACTCCATCGACTCCATCACCGCTGATGACCAGATACTTCACCGTCTTCGCCAGTGGGTCGTTGTTGAACCACTCCATCATCGTCTGCCACTGAGGCATAAGGAATGTCTTGCTGCCGAGATGTAAATCTGAGATGAAGGCCGCGCTGACTGCTCTATCCTCGCCTGCGGTCGCCTTGTCGTGGCGGTTCAGCGGTGGAAAATGCGTGTTTTCGACGTAGAAAATGTCGCCGGCGTTGCTGAAATTACCTGTGACTCCAATAACATCGTCCGCCATCAATCCGGCTTGCACGATGTCGCGTTTTTCAGCATCAGCATCATCGCGACTGAAGATGATGCAACTAACCTCAGCAGCTTCGTCCTCAAGACTGAACATCAGATGACCGTTCTTGGTGTGCCGTGGTTCATTGACCATGCCTATCATCGTCGCAGTATCATCTCGGTTGTCGTACCGATTTCTCTGACGGAGCGCCTCGGTTACCGTGATGGGGCGATTTGGTAGCGGATGTGAGGCAATCAGTTTGCGAATCTGTTTCAAACGGTCGTTGAAACAGGCTTTAATGTCCTCTTTCTTACCCTCGGTCACGCTCTTGCCGGTGATGTCGAAATGAATCTCAATCTCTGCATCGACATCGCGAGCCTGCATCGGAAAATCCTCGAGTCGATAGTGGTCGAGGCCGTGGGGTCGTGGTGCTGGGGCAGGCTCAGGTGTTGCGATTGGAGCGATAATGCGACCCTGCGGCTCAGAAGGCGTTGGTTCGGGTTCTGCCTCCGGTGGTTGCTCGATGACCCGCCCACCGTCACTGGCGTCGAGAATCGGCACCATTTCGCTGTAATCGATGATGGCTTCCACTGCCTCCGCTGACGCGGTATCAGTACCGCTCTCCGCCTCAAGATGGGCGAGAATGTTGTCCAGCATAGCTCCATCAAGCATACCTTGTATTCCCGCGCTTCGAGCCGCTGCGACCACTGCATCAATGTCTGGGAGGTCGCTCAATCTCTGACGAACCGAACGTGAAGGCAGAAGCCCCACGCCGGTCACCTTACGGTGAATCACTGCCCAGCCGTCGTCGCTCACGCATTCAATACCTCAGTGACGGTTCAAAAGCCATGCGAGAGCACTTTGTGGAATTTTGGCTGGTAAAATACAGTGACAACACTCAAGAACGCCGGGCTGCGCCGCAGCATTGTGAGTGAGGAGGCATCCATGCTCGCGGCGCGCTTGGTGCGCCGTCTCAACAAGCATGAGTGGAGCCTTTCAGTTGCAGAATCATGTACTGGAGGCCTTCTCGCATCATCCTTCACAGATATTTCTGGTGCATCCGACTGGTTTTCGCAAGGCTGGGTCACTTACTCAAACGAGGCCAAAATGAACAGTTTGGCTGTCGATGGCAACACGTTGGAGAGAAAAGGTGCGGTTAGCCACGAAGTAGCACTACAGATGGCACAGGGCGCCAAGCGTGCTTCGGGTACCCAAGTCAGCATCTCAATCACCGGAATCGCCGGCCCGACTGGAGGAACCGAGAACCGACCGGTCGGCACAGTTTACGTTGCTGTTTGCATCGATGAGTCATTTCTGGTCCGGCAAGGTGAGTTCGGCGGTGGCGACCGGGCGAGCAACAAACATTCATTCACTATTTTTGCCATGCAAAAGGCGATTGAAGCTTGGGATACCCACTTTGGGCGAATCGAGCAGATGATGCGTGATACTGAACTCGAGGCTGCCGATGAGGCCGCTAGAAAGATTGCTCTGAGCGAGGCTCTGGCCTCGATGAATCCTGACTTGGCTGAGTGGCAGCGACAGGTAAGATGGGGTGAGGAGAAGCAAGTTGTTTCTACAGTCGCTGAGGAAGAACGTGACCAGTTGGCACTCGATGTGGATTGGTCATCTCACGAGTGATTTCGCTAGTGGGCCCGGCAGGAATTGAACCTGCGATATTCGCCTTGTAAAGGCGACGTCATAACCGCTAGACCACGGGCCCGTTGTTCTGCTGAGAATGTCCTATGTTTTGAGTTGTACCTCGCCACAGCCTTTAGTGGGGGCGCCTGCCTCGGGGTATCATGCCCGAGTTGCGTCGTCTACTGGACCGGCTACGTTCTGCGGGCTTGCCGTTGACCGATTCTATTGACGCTGCGATGCGTTCTGTCGACATAGAATCATTCTCGGATCACAACCCGGTTGCATTTTGGCACGACAGGCCGCTTGTTTTCTTGGAAACGCCACGCGGCGGGGTGAAAACAATCTCAGCACCTCACATGGTGGTGACCATGCTGCATCACTTGGAAATTTCACCTGGGCAACAGGTATTGGTTCTCGGTGCAAAAGGCGGTTACATCTCCGCACTAATCGCACACATGGTTGGACCGGAAGGAACCGTTGTTGTCGTCGACCCATCGCGTGACGTGGTTGACCACGTTCGCGCAAGACTGCAACCCATGCGTGAAACTCATACGATTAGAGTGCGCAAAATGCGTTCAATCGGACGAGCACCCCCGCAACTTCCTGAACCATTGGACCGAGTATTGGTGACTGGTGCATTATCTGAATTACCTAATTGGTTGGAGACCAGAATGAGTGAAGGTGGCTTCGCTATTGCACCAATGGGTGGAAGATTCTCTCAGCGGCTCATCAAGCGGGAACGGGTTGAGCAAAGTTGGCTGGACACAGACTTGGGCGGTGTGATGTTTGGCCCAGTCGATATCGCTGACAGTGAACCTGAACCGCTTGCAGCGGAGAACCTCGCTGAGATGTTGTTGGAATGCGCTGAAATCAGTGAGGAATTAGGTTTGCTCGATGAAGAAATAATCGAGAGGCTACGATTGTTGACAGAAGCTCTAAGCGAAATGCCAGAAGACCTTCCACCGCTACTTAATGCTGAGGGATTTGAAAATGAACCGCCATGGGTTTTCGATGATGAGACCCTGCTTGAAGCAGGACATCCAGTGATTGACTTACTGATGGCGGAGATGGATTGGCTGGCTCCACTGTGGCCTACTCTACTCGCACTATTCGATGTACGAATGATTCACCCCGGTGACCCCGAACATGGAGATGAGGACCCGGCCGGCGGTTTTGGACAACACATTGACTTGGTTCCTTGAGTGCTTTGACTCGGCGTTTCCACTCATACTTATGCTGAAAACATGAAATGTGTACTGCCTGCGCAGCCGGTACGGAGTGGTGTGATGCTGCGCGTAGAGATTGCTCGTCTTAGTCACAAGGACATTCGCCAACAGCGACGCGCCGTGCGTAAATTATTCGAGTTGGATGACCCGGACGCGCTGGTCGCGTTCACTGAGTTACTCGACTCTGACGACCAATGGTTCCGAGACAAGGCAGTCGAGGCAATTCGTCGTTGGGCTAATACCGACGACATCGACCTTGCCAGAAGCCTCGGTGCCTCGGATAGCAGTGAGCAGAGGATGCTTGCCACCGAGGTTTCACCCAGAATGGGAATCAACGGTCTTTCTTTGTTGGAATCGATGTGCAGCGACCAGACTACACAGGTGCGCAGTGCTGCTTGGAAGAGCCGATTCAGTATGCTATCCACCGGTATGGGGGTGACGGCAGACGACCTTGATGCCGCGCTTTCGGACATCGACCACGGCATCAGGAGAATGGCGGTGATGCAACTCGCCGATATCAGCGAGGGTGACATTGGCGTGAGATTGTCTGTTGCGCTTACCGACGCGCACACGCGGGTGCGCAAGGCTGCACTGGAGGTGTTGACCGGGCAACCCGGGCTGGCAGATGATTCCAGCGTTGCCAAAGCGCTTTCGATAATGGTCGATGACTCAAATGCTGACATTTCCTCTCAAGCAGCCACTTTCCTGCTTGAATCCGAGGTTGCGGCTGGAGATTTTGACCGTGTCAATAAGTTAGCAGTTGACCCGAATCCACAGATGCGTAACGCTATCGTCACCGCCCTTGCAGAAATTGATTGGGTTGGTGACTCCACTGTAGTCGACACACTGCGAGCCAGTCTCGATGCCACCTTACTGGTCAGGCTGCTACGCCGCCCTCGTTCAGACCTCGAACGTGCTCTGCGCCTTGAATTGCTCAACGATGATGGATATAATGAGCAAGCCCGTGCAAGACTTCTGGAGAATATGCACGGCCGTCCACTGACAGAGGATGAGGTTGCGAGCACCAAGGTTCTCTGCGATGATGGCAGCGACCTCATCAGTCAAGCAGCCTCCAGCCTGCTGGCCGACCATGCAGAATTACAGGATTAGGACTTCAGCGAACGAGCGATGACGATTCTCTGAACTTCCTGAGTACCCTCATAGATTTGGGTAATCTTCGCATCTCGGAAGAAGCGCTCGACCGGGAAATCAGTAGTATATCCGTAGCCACCGAGAACTTGAATCGCTCGTTCTGTGACCCACATCGCGGTATCGCCAGCGAATAATTTGGCCATGCTTGCTTCTTTGCTGTGTCGCGGAGCACCGTGCTCGTAGTGTTGCTGTTTTGCCCACGCTGCCTTGTATACCAACAGCCGCGAAGCCTCAATTTTTGTCGCCATATCTGCAAGATAATTACCGATGGTTTGGTGGTGGGCGATTGGCTTGCCGAAAGCCTCCCTCTCATGGGCGTATTTGAGTGCGGATTCGAAGGCACCTTGTGAGATGCCGAGGGCTTGCGCGGCAATTCCAATGCGTGAGTTGTCAAGCGCATTCATCGCGATACCAAATCCCTTGCCGGCTTCTCCGAGCACGTTATCGGCCGGCACCTTGCAGTTTTCCAGCACCAGAGTGGTGGTGTCACTACTACGGATGCCAAGTTTGTCCTCTTTCTTACCGACGCTGAAACCCTCAAATTCCTGCTCGATAAGGAAGGCGGTAGTACCGCCGTGACGCTTGACCCCGTAGTCAGGATGGTCGACATCTTTGGCGAATAGCACGTAAATCTCTGCGCTTGCACCGTTGGTGACCCACATTTTCTCGCCGTTGAGAACCCAGTGGGTCCCATCATCGGATAACTTGGCCTTACAGGTCATTGCCGCGGCATCGGTGCCCGCACCTGCCTCTGACAGCGAATATGCACCTACGTGGCCTTCTGCAAGCCTTGTGAGATAGTTCTGTTTCTGTTCCTCAGTGCCGTGGATTGTGATGGTCTTTGAGCACAGCCCGACGTGTACTGCATAGAAAACTGAGAAGGAGGGGTCGACTCTTGCCAACTCCTCGATGATGATAGCCTCAGT
>CAUZSM010000075.1:0-7955 GCA_963582685.1 Candidatus Thalassarchaeaceae archaeon
GAGGCTGTGCTATATACCAGTGGACGTACCTCTAATGAGGCTGCATTCCTCTGGGGTACTTTGGCTCGACAGATTGGTACCAACAATCTTCCAGACTGTTCCAATATGTGTCACGAATCCTCAGGTTATGGGCTGAGCCCGGTCATAGGAATCGGCAAGGGAACTGTCAGGCTCTCTTGTTTTGAGAAGGCCGACCTGGTACTCGTCATTGGGCAGAATCCCGGCACTAATCATCCACGTATGTTGACTGCACTGGCCAAATGCAAGAGAAATGGGGGCTCAGTTGTCAGTATCAATCCACTGCAAGAAACAGGTATGCGCCGATTCAAGCATCCGCAAGAAGTAATCCGCCTACTAGGTCGGGGAACCCCGATTGCAGATGACCACTATCCAGTCCGAGTTAACGGTGATTCTGCTCTGCTCAAGGGTGTGGCTAGGGTCTTCCTCAATGAGGGAAGCGCCAATTGGGATTTCATTGACCGTCATACCGAGGGTTTTGAGGCATTCAAGCAAGCGACTGAAGCATCCGATTGGGATGAGATTGTCTCACAAAGTGGTATCAGTCGCGAGAGGATCGAGGAATTGGGTCGGGCTGTTGCCAAATCGAAGCGGATGATTATTTGCTGGGCGATGGGCATCACCCAACATCGCAACTCGGTGTCTACCATTCAAGAGATCGCCAATATATTGCTGATGGGGGGCCATTTTGGCCGTGCGGGTGCTGGTGCGTGTCCGGTACGAGGGCACTCCAACGTGCAAGGCGACCGTACCGTAGGAATTGACCACCGCCCGAGTAGGGAATTCACTGAGAGCCTAGTAGCCGCCACAGGAATTGATGCTCCACTTGATGGGGGCTATGATGCGGTGAACTTCGTTCGGGCGATGCTCGATGACAAAGTTCGCCTCTATCTGTCAATGGGTGGTAATCTGGTTTCTGCTATGTCGGATACAGAGGAGGTTGCTAGAGGAATACGTAACGTTGACCTCACCGTGCAGATCTCAACCAAACTCAATCGAAGTCATCTGGTTACGGGTAAACAGGCACTCATCCTTCCTTGCCTTGGTCGCACTGAGGTGGATGCACAGAAATCGGGGGAGCAATTTGTTTCTGTCGAAAACAGCATGGGTGTGGTTCACCTCAGCCGGGGCTCGCTACCGCCATCGAGTAGGCACCTCCGTTCAGAGTCTGCCATTGTATGTGGAATCGGTGCAGCAATATCCCCAGATGGGCCTGTAGACTGGGATGATCTGGTCGAGGATTATGATGGGATTCGCAACTTGATTGAAAAGGTCATTCCGGGTTTTGATGACTACAACAAGCGTATTCGCAATAAAGGTGGATTCTACCTACCGAATGGACCTAGAGATGGGCCGCACTGGGATACTCCAAGTGGTAAGGCTCAGTTCACCGTGCACGAACTTCCTGAGCCAGTAGCAACTGGCGGGAGGTTCACCATGATGACCGTGCGCAGCCACGACCAGTACAACACGACAATCTACGGCATGGATGACCGTTACAGGGGTGTGTATGGTGCTCGAAGAATTGTCCTGATGAACCCTTCAGACATGGAAAAAATCGGAGTGGAAAAGGGTGATTTGGTTGACCTGACCAGTCACTGGAAAAGCCGGGATGTAACCGCTAAGAGTTGGAAGGTGGTTCCCTATGACATTCCTACAGGAAACCTCTGCACCTACTTCCCTGAGGCCAATGTGTTGATTCCGTTGGATAGTGTGGCTGAGGGGTCCAATACCCCTACCTCAAAGTCCGTTGCTGTAAGTGTTGAAGTTAGCAAGGGTTGAAATCATACCCCTATGGAGACAATACCATGGAAGCCGAGGACTGTGGTAACACATTCGCTCTTTCGATGGCCGACGATGTCGAGGTGGTGCCTGTAACCATCGACGTCACCGAAGATGCGATGGCTGCAATGTCTGGTGCAATGTCGGGCGCTGAGGGTGATGACGTTCTGGTCGTATCTGTGCTCGGTGGCGGCTGCTCCGGCTTCATGTACGATATGCAGATTCAGTCTCGCCCTGAGGGCGAGGGCTGGCAATTCGTCGAGTGTGATGGTATCTCCGTTGCTGTGCATGACAAGGACAGCAAGCAACTCTCTGGAATCACCCTCGATTATGTCAACAGCCTGATGGGTGGCGGCTTCAAGGTCGTCAATCCGAACGCGAGCAAGGCCTGTGGTTGTGGCAAGTCGTTCCGCTGAGGGAGCGCACAGGCACTCCGAGCAACTGATGCCGGAAATCTGAAATCATCGGTTGTCGATTCTTGAATGTGCTATTGTAGCGATGATTTGATCGAGATGAACTGGGCCGAAACTATGGCTATCCTCACTCGCCGTTGGGTCAGGATTGTCACCCTCTAGAAACAACCGACCATCGGGTAGGAATTCACGGAGACGCTTGACCACAGTCACGCTGGGTTTGAGTGGGTGTTTGGCAACAATGATATCACTGACCTCAAGAGGCTGAGAATCGTACTGTTCTGCTAGTAGTTCATCCCCATCCACATAGGTCGGCCACATACTGTCGCCATGGATGAGGACCCGAATCTGTGTCACAGACTCAACTCGCACGAACCCATGCAACATCACGGTCCTTAGCGGACCAGAATATGCCATGGATTTCTTCGATAGCATCCATCAATTCCTGAGCATGGGTGGCACTTACCTCAACCTTGCATGCACTACACAACTTGGCGGCCTGCCAGAATACATCGTGGAGGTTTGGAATTGACTCGAGGTGTTGTGGCTTGAAGAAGTCCGTCCAGAGAACAAGAAGTTCCTTCTTGCACTTCTGCGCTTCCTCCTCCTTTATCGCTGCATAGCGGGACATCGTGTTCAGGTATGCAGCCATAGCAGCGGAATCTCCAGTGTCAGGGCATTCAAGGGTGAGCATCTTGTTTGTCATCGACTGCACGGCTTCGCCGGCAATGCGGGCACTTGCTGGATCATACACACCACATGGTCCGTCACAATGGGCGCTGGCATCAATGGTTAGAATTTCATCGTTCGACATGGGTTTGTGGACTCATCTCGGGCATATCAACATGCGTATGTTGATGAAGCGCAGCCATAGGTCGAGAACATGGCCCGTATCGCCGTGACCGATGGGATGGCTGAGGCGGCTGTTACTCGACTTGAGGAGGCAGGCCATGAAGTCGTGCTTGCCCATCACTCAGTGCAGGACCTTGAGGAGGGGGCTTTGATTGGGTTCGATGCTGTTGTTGTTCGTAGTGCTACCAAGATGACGGCAGGGGTTATTGCAGCGAGTCAGGGTCTGCGACTGATCGGCAGAGCTGGAGTTGGTGTGGATAACATCGACCTCGCAGCTGCCAGTGCTGCGGGAATCGTAGTATGCAACACGCCGGGCGCAAGCACAGGCAGTGTGGTGGAACTCACTATCGGACACTTACTCGCAAGCGTACGGCACATCTGCATTGGAGACAGAAATCTCCGAGCAGGTGAGTGGAGCAAGAAGGATTTGACCGGCACTGAACTTGCTGGCAAACGGCTGGGCTTGATTGGGTTCGGAAGAATTGCTCAGGGTGTCGGGCGAGTTGCGCAGGCACTGGGTATGGAATTGCACTCATTTGACCCATATATCCCAGTGGAGATTGCTGAGGCTGCCGGTTGCATGTTGCATGATGATATCGATGACATATTCAGCATCTGTACCCACATCACCGTGCACTGCAATCTAACTGATGAGACTCATCATCTGGTGAATGAGGCCAGACTGAATCTAATGACAGGAGTGGGTGCTGATGGTATTCCCTGTGGCAACCATCTCGTCTCGTGTGCGCGGGGGGGAATAGTCAGTGAGGATTCTGTTGCGTCCGCCTTGCAATCCGGTCAATTGGCCTCGGCGGCCCTCGATGTGTTTGAAAAAGAGCCAGTTGGCGATTCGCCGCTGCTTTCGCTACCCAACTTCCACGGAACACCACATATCGGCGCGGCCACGCTGGAAGCACAGTCAAGAGTCGGTCTACAGATGGCTGATAGTGTCATTTCATTCCTGTCGGGAGGAGAACCCGCATCAGTTGTGAATCCCAATTGAGGAGATGAATCGGTGACTGTGCTTGTCAGTGGCGGCTCAGGCCATGTTGGCGGGAACCTGGTCAGGCAACTGCTCGATGATGGGTATGATGTCCGTTGCCTCGTGCGTAAGGATGTACGGGCACTTGAGGGGTTAAATGTGGAATATGTCAAGGGTGATTTGACAGATACTTCTACTCTTATTCCAGCAATGAAGGATATTGATGTGGTATTCCATGCAGCCGCTTATGTTGGAGTTGAGCGAAGCGATATACCCCTCATGGAGAGGATAAACGTCGGCGGCACCAGCGCTATGTGTCAGGCTGCCATTGATGCTGAAGTCGACCGGTTCATCCATTTCTCAAGCGTTCACGCATTCAAACAACGGCCGACCAACGAGCCGCTGACTGAATCCCGACCACTACAGCACAGCCCGAGAGCTGCACCCTACGACCGTACCAAGGCCGCGGCACAGAAAGTGGTACTCTCTGCTTGCGAAGCCGGTCTTTCTGCTACCATGCTGCACCCTACCGGTGTGATTGGTCCCAATGATTGGAAGCCAAGCCGAATGGGGCAAGTCTTGATTGACATGTGGAAAGGAAAAATGCCGGTCATCCTCAACACTGGATTCAACTGGGTGGATGTCAGGGACGTTTGCGCCAGCGCAATTTCTTCTGTGAACAATGGCAAGTCTGGTCAGCACTACATATTGCCCGGCTCATGGGGGTCGATGCGAGAACTTGCCGATGCTGTAGAAATCAGTGGAGGCGCTAAGGCCTCAAAGTTCAGCGCACCGTTCTTTACTGCCTATGCCGCGCTTCCATTCGCTGCAATTCGCGCGAAATTATCGGGTAAAAGACCGAGTTTCAGTCGGGGGAGTCTACATGCACTCGCTGTGCAGTGCCGCGACATACCCGGCGACCTAGCTGCGGCAGATCTCAGGCACAAACCCCGACCGTTTGAAGATACAATATCTGACACAATGCATTGGATGAAAGAACATGGGACCGTATGAGATGAAAATATGCTGATTGATATTGACCAGTATCATCTTGCCCTGTACATCTGGCTGGGCGTCGCTGCTGCCACATTCCTCTCACTGATGTTTGTCAGAGCCCCCTATGGGCGACACGAGAGACCCGGTTGGGGTGCACGAGTCCCAGCAAGACTCGGGTGGGTATTGATGGAATCACCATGCATCATCGTGATGACAGTATTCTTCGCCATCGGCGCTGCAGCATGGGATGTGGCCAATGGCCCCGCAATCGTGTTCTACATCATGTGGATGGCTCACTATATCCATCGGTCGTGGGCTTGGCCGCCACGTGCAAAAATTCGCGGTAAGAAAATGCCTCTATCTCTCGTGTTCATGGCTATTGGATTCAACAGCATCAATTCTTGGCTGAATGCAGAGTGGATGTATGACATTGGACTCTCACAATACACAGTCTCTTGGTTTTGGTCGCCACAATTCATTGCCGGTGCCATATTGTTTGTCGGTGGTATGACAATCAACATCCAATCTGACGAGATGTTGTTCTCATTGCGTAAGAATGGTGACAATGGTGAAGAATACAAGATTCCACAAGGGGGATTCTTCCGTTGGGTTTCCTGCCCTAACTACATGGGTGAAATAATCGAATGGCTGGGATGGGCAATAATGACATGGTCACTTGCCGGTCTTTCTTTTGCGCTATGGGCCGTGGCTAATCTGGTGCCACGAGCCAGGGCAAATCACATGTGGTATCACGAGGAATTTGAGGAATATCCAGAGGAACGTAAGGCGCTGATTCCATACCTATGGTAATTCGAGATTCACTCAAGTTTGTGCATCGCACAAAGCGCATCAGTGAACTCACTGAGAGCATTTGGAACCGGGATGCCGCTAATCGGAGTGTTTAGGGAAAGACCTGCATCCTTCTTGGCCTTCCATGTATTACTATTGAAATCGCAAAGTTCCTGACTCAGACTGCGTAGACGGTCTCCTTCGGTTGTGCCATCCGCAATCTCGGCAACGGGAGCGGCCGGGTATGAGCGAATGTCCACTGCAGATACACCGTACAGGGTCTCACTGAGGTGGTGAGTGAAAAATGGACATATCGGAGTGAATATGGTCAGCAGGTCCCGAACGATGCGATGAATGGTCCAAGCGGCGTTAGCATCTCCATCATACATCCTCCCCTTTGCCATTTCCAGCCAATGCGACGGAAGGATATCAGTTCCGAAATTCTTGATTGCCCGTGCTGCGGTGAAGATGTCAATCTCATTCCAGGCATTCTCAACAGTTGCAAGCACTGCAGAGAACTCGGCGATAATCCATCTATCGGCTGCCTCAAGATCATCTGGGCAGGTGTCAAGGTCCGCTGGAACCTCAAATTGGCTTGCGAAACGAGCTACGTTGAACAATTTGGTCAGTACGCCGAAATATTTCGATTCAATCTCCTCTGGATTGATGTGGAAATCATCACCCACCTGTGCATCGCAGGCCTTCCAAAGGCGGAAACATTCAGAGCCAATCTTGTTGGCTCGCAATTGAACTGTCTTCTTTGGCCCTCTCACCTTCCAAGAACCGGTGCGCCCACCTGCACCGCACTCAAGAACACTGTCGGCATCGATTCCATTACCCAACGACTTGCTCATCTTGCGGCCCCAAGGGTCCATCCCCAGCCCATCAATCCACACATTGGTGAAGCCGGGTTTGTCGAGTAACAGAGCGGACTTCAGTAGGGTGTAGTACAGCCATGTGCGCACGATTTCCTTGCCTTGCGGGCGGATTCCAGTTGGGAATGCCCGCTCAAATGTGGGCTCGTCATAGAGATATCCAGACACAAAGAGGTTGGAATTGCTGCTGTCCATCCAGGTATCGAAAACCTTCTCCTCACCAACAATCTCGCCGAGTGAGTTCTGCAAATCCTCCCATGAGCCGAGGTCCTCTCTACTCTCACGGTCGAGAACGCGGGAGCCGGCGGGTGGGGTCTCACGCCAGGGTTGTACGTAGGTTCCAGTAGGTGGTACGATGACTGAATTCTCATCTTCAGAATACCAAATTGGTATCTCTGTATGATACCAGCGCCGGCGGCTGATTGGCCAGTCGATGCTGATATTCTCCATCCAGTCCAGTAAGAACTGCTTGTTGCGAATCGGGATGAAATTGATTTCGTCAGCCAATTCCCGTATTCGGTCCTGAATGTGAGTCTGACGGACATACCATTCTTTCAGTAGGATAATCTCGACCGGGTTTTTTCCGCGCTCACTGACTGGAACTTCCTGTTCTCGGTCCTCCATAGAGGCAATTCTCCCCTCAGTCTCCAGTAGGTCGATGATGGCTTCTCGAGCCTCTTTGACCGGCATACCAGCCAGCGGCCCGGCAACATCAGTCATGCATCCGTCGAGGTCGATGGCTTGGAATGGCGCGAGTCCCATCTCGCGGAAAACGGTAACATCGTTAGCGTCGCCAAAAGAACAAATCATCAGCACTCCCGAACCAAATTCGGACTTGACTGAAGGATGAGTGCGAATCTCAACAGTTGTTTCACGTGAAGCAACTGGAACGGGTAGTGAAATTTTCTTGCCAACCAGATGAGTGTATCGAGAATCATCTGGGTGGACAACCACGACACCGCAGGCGCAAATCAATTCTGGGCGTGTGGTCGAGATGATAACTTCCTCGCCAGTGTCAGTGGTCCACCGCACATCGACGAGCCTAGTCATTCTGTGTTGTCGCTCGACCTCGGCATCAGCGATGGTGGTGCCTTCGACAGGGTCGTAGATATTCGGCCGGAGGTCCTCAACAATTTCGCCGCTCTTGAACAAATCAACAAAAATTGCCTGTGTGACAGCGCGGTAATCTGGCGCATCAGTCAGATACTCCTTTGCAAAGTCGCAAGAGAGGCCAACTCTACTTGCAGT
>CAUZSM010000076.1:0-7918 GCA_963582685.1 Candidatus Thalassarchaeaceae archaeon
AAAGACCTTCTTTGAGATGAGAAATGTCACGACTTCGTAGCATTCCCGGTGATTGCTGGCCCACACTGACCTCGCCATCCGATGTGCTGACTTTTCGTGGTGAAAGGTGGAAAAGGTCGTGAACGGTGACTGAAACTGGAACGCGCTTGCCATCAGAGTCTGTAACCGGCGTGACTGGTACAAGATGCGCTTGTTCTTGGTCGCTGATGTGCAGAAGGTCGACTGCTGACTCAGCGACCAGTCGCTCAAGTTCGGCTGCTACGTGTGTTGGATGCGTTGTACGTCGTCGCCTCCAACGAGCGAATGGATTGCCGCCGAGTGGATGCTCTACCTCATCTGCGAGAGACCAGCCGGTAACTGCATCCTCTCTCAACCTTACCACAAGGTCCGCATGGGCACGCCCTAGGCCGCTTGCTCTGGGCAGCGCTCCTCCGCGAGCGACGAGTACTCTACGCACCATTGACTCTGCCAGCCCATGCTGATATTAAACGGGCGAGCGAGTGCGCATCTGTGGAAGGCGATTCCAGGCCGGGACCGCGGCTGCTAGTGGTCAAGGGCACGTTTGAGCAGTTCGGAGGTGCCGAGCGTGACCTATTGAACAATCTCAGTGCCTGGCAGTCTCACTTCAATATCACACTAATTTCACTCAACCTGCCTGCAGAAGCAAGCGAACGACTCGCAGCGCTTGGGGTTGAGGCGATCACGCCTGTGAAGCAGTGGAGCAAGCCAACCGGTGCACTCGCTGAAATCAATGCCAAAGCGAGTCGCTCAGCGAAAAAGGAGTGGCGACGGCTGCTCGCTGATGCGGACAGTGGACTTGCTGAGGCGCTCGACTCCGCCGACGCGATTCACATCACTAGCGGCGTCGGCTCGCTGGAATTCGCTGCACTGGTTCCAGAAGGTATGCCACTGCACTATCATTGCCTTGAGCCGCATCGCGGACTACACGAAGGCGTGTTGCATCGCCGTATCGATGGTAGACCAAAACGGCCACTCGCCATTACCGAGACTCTGCTCACCCGCCAACGCCGTTCAGACATCCGTTTGACACAGGCAATCGCCTCGCGCGGACACGCGGCCATCAGCGGAAACAGCCCATGGATTCAGCAGCGCATCAAGGATGTATATGGCATCGAGGCAGGAATCCTTCTTCCAACTGTAAACACCACAACCTGGTCAACTGAACAGATGGTGAGTTCCCCCATAGAAGGTGACTATGTCGTCAGCATCGGCAATGCCTCTTGGGTCAAAGGTACTTGGGAAACCGTCGAGATGCTAGCGGGTAGCGGTCTTTCTCTAGCTCTAGTTGGAGGCGGAGATGAGGCTGACCTTGTCCTATTACAGCAACGCGCAACGGCACTTGGTGTTGGATTGCATCTAATGCCAAGACTGTCACAAGGAGTTCTGGTTGCTTTGGTCAAGGGGGCGCGGGCGGTCGTATCACTCGCTCATGCAGAACCCTTCGGCCTCACCCCTGTAGAAGCGCAAGCGGCCGGCACACCCGCAATCATGGTTGATGAAGGAGGATTCAGTTACACCGTCGAAGACGGTGTTTCCGGCCGCCTACTACCTAGACCAGTTACCGGCGAATCCCATCTCAAGTGGCATGCTGCGCTTGCGGAGGCTGCCGACCCACACACCCGTGAAGCATGGAGGCAGGGTGGATTGGCAAATATTACAGAAATGGGCTTGAGGCCACAAGACCAAGCGGCAAGATTAGCGGAAATTGTTGGAACCCTTCTGATGGAAAAATGACAGTTTTTGGGGAGTATCAAAGACTTCCACCCACAAATCCCTATTAAGTCGGGAACAACGTTTACTCTATGCTTGGTTCAATGAGCATTACAGGTAAGGGAGGCATAGCTGCCCTCGTTATTCTGCTGGCAAGCGCGCTAGTCGTGAGTGCTGCAGGTGTGACGGAGGCGCTGAAGGATGACGGCTTCCTTGCGATTGGGGAGGGTGAGGAAGCACCACAGCCAGTCGACGAGGAAACGGAGCCAGAGAATGATAACGAACAACAGAGCAATTTGACTGTAGAGGATTGTGAACAATTCCTCTTGTCTCTCTGGGATTCGATGAACAACGAAGATTTCAATGCGAGTGACGTTGATTGGCAGATGGTCGAAGACTGTGAATATCTGCTGTTTGATGACACTGGCTTGGATGAAGATGACTTCGCAGATGACGAAGAGGACTGGTCAGAGGACGACCATGACTTCGACGGACTGGAAGACATAGATTGTCAGGAAATCGCAGACCAGATAATGGCGGCGTTGATGGACGGCGTTGTCAGCATCGTCGAAAATGATGATGGGTCAATCACCGTGACCTACGTCTTCGGAGACGGTACCTCAGTCAACGAGACCATCACTGCAGAGCAACTCGAGGAAATTGCCGAGATGATCCAGCGGGCCATCGAAGAGTGCGAGCGCATGCTTGAGGAACTTGCAGAACTCGATGAGGAGGACTCGGAAGACTACGAGGATTACGAGGACTACGACGGAGATGACTGGAATGATGAATATGGAATTTCAGACAACACCGAAGTGTGCCGGGAACTTGAGCACTATCTGCTCAACCTAGAAATTGATGACAATGCAACCGATGAGGAACTCGAAGACATCGAGGACACTATCCATGATCTCATCGAGGATTGCGAAGAGAGTCTAGAGGACCTCTACGAAGATGAGGAGGAAGACTGGGACGACGAGGACGTTTGCGAGTGCGAGTGCGAGTGCTGCGAGGAGCAGCCCGAACTCGAGGTCTGGCAGGAAGACGACGGAACAGTCATTTTCGTCTACATCGATGAGAATGGCGACGTAGTTCAAGTCGTGTTGACTGAAGAGGAAATCATTGAGTTGCTAGAGCAACTGGCAGCTGATGAGGATTCAGAAAGCGACAATGCAGAAGCCGACGATGAACTCGATGGGGATGAGCAACAGCCCGATGACGAGGACACTCAGGAAGACTCGGATGACGACACCACCGCCGACGAAGACACCGCAGAATCGGAGTCAGACGCAGAGGCGGAGGCCTGAAGGACGAACAGGTCAGGATGACACATGACATGAGGGGGAAGGAGCGCGAACTTTCGCACTCACCGCTTCAGCGGCGAGGTGCGATGACTGCAGCAGCGGTCACGCTCGCGCTCTTCCTCCTCTCACCACCCGTTTTCGCAGAAGATCCCGGCGAAGATGATGAGTGGGACGATTGGATACAATGGGATTGGGCGCTGGATTGCGCTGACTTCTACATGGCAGATTGGGTTTGGATAGGTGGAGGAACACCCCCCGGCCTAGATTTTGATGGCGACAGCATCCTCGATGACCACTATCCACTCGGAGTGGTGCAAACAGGAAATGACACCGTATACCTTGAAGGTGAAGACGAGAATGGTATTTGGGAAATCGAAGAGTGGGACATCGAGGACCCAGAGGAGTTCTGGATTCCGTCAACAAGCAATGATACCGTCGGTATTACCTGCGTTGAGACAGCATTCTGGTTTGATTCCACGGAGGAATATGAGGTCGATGGATGGTGTAGTGACACGTTTGTATTAGATCTAGAAAACCCAATTGGTGCTATCGACTTGATGCTTGAAGTAGAGGAAGAAGGCAGTCTTTTCTTCTTCCAAGACGGTGAGAATATCGAAATATGGTCAGGCCAACATATTCAGAACGATTTGTATCGACTGGTTGACTTTGATGACGATGAACCTGTCTTTGAATTAGTGGATGAGCCACTGAACGAAACCGATGTCGAGGTGATGGTTGATTCTGCGACCGGGCAGAATATTTTCATTGATGAGGGAATGCAATGGATAGATCAGGTCTTTGAGCCCCCATCATTCGGTAATCAATTGATTAATGCAAGTTCATGGGGCATGATGCCCTGCTGGTATGAATTTGGGTATGAGTTTGAGGAAGAATGGCACACCGTGGATTACTATGGCGTGCTCTGGGTGACCTTGCCTCAAACTGGAGTTCCCACTGGAGGGGATGACCTCTCGCCACCAGACCCTGAGAATGGTACTGAGGAAGACGGTGGTTCCGGCGACAATGGCTCAGATGATTCGGGATTTGAGTTGCCTTCCGGCAACGGTTCAGGCCAATCTCCTCCGCCTGACAATTCTAACAGCACCTTCAGCGATGGACTCACACTCTACGGCCCTGCAGCAACCGCTGTCACCCTGACAGCGGTGATAGGCGGTATGTTCGCCTATTCAGAGGCCATACGATACCCATTCAGCAGCCGGATGTGGTGGGCATTCGGATTCCTGCTCGGTGCGACGCGCAAGGACGCAGGCGGAGCATACCAGCGCGGACGAATAGTTGGCGTGATCACTACCAATCCCGGAATACATCTCTCAGCATTGATTCGAACACTCGGAATGGGCAATCATCAGGCAGCACACCATCTGAGAGTGCTGGAAAAAGAGGCCATCGTCTGGCATCGCATCGTAGGTAGAGAAGTGCGTTGGTTCACCGCCGATGTTCCGCAGAATCTTGCGACTGAGGAATTACCTAAGCCGAAGATGATGCTCTCGCAAGATTCGATTCCATATCGTATTCTGCTGCATCTGATGACGCTAGCTGGCGAAGGAATGGAGGGGTGCAGCCAGAAGAAGCTCGCGAAGGAGGCTGGTGTCAGCCAGCAACTCGCCTCCTACCACCTGCGAGCGCTGACCGAATACGGCCTAGTCGAGAAAAGACGGGCAGGCATCGGCAACCTCGTTCGAATCACA
Organism: Candidatus Thalassarchaeaceae archaeon; assembly: GCA_963582685.1. Lineage (GTDB taxonomy): Archaea > Thermoplasmatota > Poseidoniia > Poseidoniales > Thalassarchaeaceae > CAUZSM01. Next base: position 4,745 of record CAUZSM010000076.1, read on the forward strand.
TCAGAAGGGTTGGAGGCGTTGGCTGGTGGCGAGCCTCCGTTTGAGCCGCTGCCAGAGCCGGGCGACGACGATGCTGCGCTTTACGACAGTCTGCTCGGTAGTCTGTCTGAAACACTGTGATTCTCATTCTGCCATTCGCTGCGGCTTGGGTTGCAAGAAGATGACAACAAGCATGGTTGCAAGGCCAACCAGCATCAGTACCACTGACACGAAGGTGCTGATTTCCGGCGCGCTCTCGAAGTGCGGGAAGAAGGGGAGGATGTCCATGACGGCCTCTCCTCTAGCGAGCAAACCTCCGATAGATCCGAGCAGGTAGGTCACGTTGATGGCGAGGAATGCGATGACGGTCTGCACTACCGCCAAGCGGCGGTGATTCCACAGACCGGGGCCAAGAGTCATCCTACCATAGATGAAACCAATCCAGAGCCCCGTGCACAGGCCTGACAGAATCATTTTGTTGACCGCCTGCGGGTCAGAAGCAGTATCCCCCGATGCAAGATAACCGGTAATAATAGCGAATGGAATCATCGCAAGGCCAAATCCTGCTGCCCATAAGGACGCTGCATCAATGCCGGTCAGGACCTTCGGTCCTACTCGCATAGAGAGCGGGTTGCTGAACGAAGCGATACAACGCAATATAGTCGCAAACACGGCTATCGATAGCGAGCCGACGACGAGTTCTACCGAGAATGCGTGGAAGGAACTTGCACCGACCATCACAATTCACCTCCAAGTTCCTTGATGTGCTCATGTCCGTAGTACAGCCATTGCTCATCGCTCCAATTTCCAGGACGGCGCGGGTCGTCCAACGCCAATGTTGCAGATTCGGTTGTATCCACCGCTGGAGCAGCGGCAGCCTGCAGTGCGGGAGGAGGCTCGGCATAGGTCGGCTGTTGTGGCTCATCAAAGCCCATCTGTGGAGGATTGGCTGCTGCCATCGCCCTGATTTCATCGAGAGTAGGGGGCGGTGGCGAGGATTCAATGAACAAAGCCGTTTGGTCGGCGGGAATCATAGCGTGCGGTACAACCGCAAGGGTGGAAGCCATCACATCGTCCTGTGGTCCTACGCTGTGCGCGAAGCGTCGCTGAACGGCAATGCACAAACCGATGACTGCGAACATGATGCCACACATCTGTAGGCGAACTGCCCAAATATTCGTGCTCCACTCCTCATGTTCACTGGACAGCGTCACCCAACGGGAGTATTCCGAAAAGTCGTCGTTCAACATCAACACGCGATACTGGAACTCCACATCAGAGAGTGCCATCGGTATCGATGCTTTCCAACCACCCTCTCCTGAAACAGCAGCGACCGTAGTGGTGGGACCATCGCCTCCAATCCGCCATTCTACCCGTACGGTAGTCGCATTGATTACCGGGAGAGTGAGCATGGTCACCTCGCCGATATCTCGATTGGTCACGGGATCCCAATCCAGATTCATCTGCGGCAAATTCTCAGGTATCGGGCCGACGTCGATGCTGATGCCCACATCGTCTACCGCCATTCTCGCCACACCGCCGCCGCCGTGGTGAACCGCTGCAAATAGGGTGTGGTTGCCCTGTTCAGCGGGCGCTCGCAGCACCCATGATACAGTCACACCCTCACTGGAATCGAAGGCTAGGGTTTCCTGATAATTGCTCTCGCCGCCATTGTCATTGTCAAGGACTGTCCAGCCGGAATCCTCGGGGGTGTCGGCAACGCCATGCAAATCGCTGAGCAGGAAAACACCAACGATGCGCTTCGATGATAGTTCCATTCCTGTAACCTTCACCGAGACCGTCAGCAGTCCAGAGGAATAGGTCTCAGTTCGGTCTGATGATATCTCGATTACTGCAGACGATTCTCCAGACAACCCGGGGTCACCATGGCAAGAGCCACCGCAAGTGAAGTCCCGATTGTCATCACCTACCCCTCCGGGTCTAGCCTGCATGCTGGGCATCGCGAACAGCAGCCCGAGCAAGGCGACAATCAGCAATGCTCGGCGAATCACTGACGCACCACCATGAATCGGTCAATCATCGCTGTTGCAATCGCTGCGATGGTACCGATGATGAACAAAATGAAGATGGCGAGGCTCGCACCGCTTGAGGTGCCCTCAGCCTCGTAGGTAATCATGTCTGATTCACCGAGGGTGACTTCACCCGTATTGCCGTCGGACACCCGCGGATTATGAGTGCCGTTAATGTCGACTGTCACGGTATAGTGATGCGTTCCAGCAACGTGTACTGGCTCTTTCCAAGATGTCTCATTGGTCGAGGTCACTGCGATGGTGCCGGGTAGGTCACCAGAGGTAAACACTGGGGTATTGGTCCGCCAGACTGTGAATTCCGTATCTGCCCCATTCCAGTTCCAATCAAGTTGGACCTGTCCTTCGCTGACTGCAACCGACAAATCGCTGACTGTCGCTCCATTCTGAGGTGAGATGGTCCGCTCCGTCGATGCTTCCCCGCCATATTCATCGATGACGGTCAAATTGACCACGGTTGGATTGGCTGGCAGGATGATTGAGACTACGGAACCGACGAAACGAGTACCGCCTACATCCCAGAACCAAGCGACAACCTCGCCATCAGCATCAGTGGAAAGAGTCCCATCGAGGACAGTCACAGCCTCGGCAATCGGGGTGTCAGGAGCATCGAATAGTGCGACAGGAGGTAAATTACGGATGGTTACTACGTCGGTATAGGCTGTTACAACGCCTCCGTTTCCATCATCAAGGGTGATTTCCACCATCCAAGAATGGCTGACTCCGAGCCATTCCACTGCGACTTGCTCCAACCCATCTACTTCGCCGAGTTGGAAGCCGTTACGAATCCAGCGGATACTCACTGATATCTCGTCATCATCACCGTCGGACGCTGACCAATCGAGGTAAAGCGGTACAAGGCTGTCTGGGTCATCTGGTCCTATCGAAAACGCGGTGAGAACTGGTAGACTATTGCCGATGGTGATGTGATTTGATTCAACACTGAGGCCCCATGATGAGCCGTCTGAAGGCGTTATCTTCGCCATCCAAACATCGCCACGCTCGGTCTGTTCCATCGATAACTCAAGCGTGCCTCGCAAACTCATCACCACATTGCCGTCCCGGAACCAATCAACCATAGAACCTGAACTTGCATCGCCGTCAGGGTCAACGAAATCCCATTGTAGAGAAATATTCGTGGTCGAAT
>CAUZSM010000077.1:0-7869 GCA_963582685.1 Candidatus Thalassarchaeaceae archaeon
AGTGATAGCGTTATTTCTGGCGATGTGCATCACCACCATTACTCCAAACAGCCTGCTGCTCAACCGCAACCTGCTGCTCAACCGCAACCTGCACCTCAGCCCGCAGCCGCTGCACCTCAGGTTATTGTTGTGCAACAACAGCAACAACAGATGATGGCACCAGCAGGTCCTACAGTAATCCATTCAGGAAATCAAAAAAGCACGGGGGTGGCCTATTTGCTTTGGTGCCTCGGCATCATTGGGCTTCCAGGAATTCACCGAATTTACCTCGGGGACTCAGGCGGGGGTGCGGGACAACTCGCCTTGGCGATTATTGGGTGGATTACATTGATAATTTTCATCGGGTGTGCTCTATTGGCAGTCGCATACATTTGGTGGTTCATCGACCTCTTCACAATCCCATCATTGGCAAGTAAGAATAATAATGTGATAGTATATCGGTAGTGTGTCATCTATTCGTGTTACTTGAACACGAAACCGAAGGAATTGAATTTCAATCGACACCGCAAGTGTAGGTTGTCAATCTACAGCAAGTTCTAGCGATTCGTGATATCCTTCAACCGGGTCCTAGCGCCGAGGCAGGAACTCTAGAGCAGCGCGTGAACGCGCGGAACCAATAAGCAATAGATTTCTCAATGAAAACCTGCGTTTTTTAGGTTCTTCTTTCACAGGTTCAGCCATTTCAAAGTCAATCATTTCGAGCCATTCTTCAAGCCATTTGTCCATTTTTTTCTCCTCCAATTCGGTGCGGATAGTAAACCTCCACCGCCCCCCATATTTAGACTGCTGAGTTGTAAAGGTTAAATTAAGGTGCAACTTCCACACCATGTTTAGTAGCCCACACTGAGGTGACATCCATGGTCGAACCCCCTATGGTAATTCCAAGAGAGAGTATGAAAGAAGTAGAATCCTGCATTGTGACATCTGAAGGAATGGGTGCCCGTATCCGCCAGATTCTTGCAGAATCTCATGGCGGGGAAAACGACATCGCTTGGGAGGCCGCGGCAGCAGTCGATGCGTTGGAAATCTTCACCAGTCGCTGGACAATCGAAATACTCGCAACACTCTACATCGCCGGTGATAGGCGATTCAACGAATTACGACACCTACTCACCGGCATCAGCAGCAGGACTCTGTCCGACAAATTACGAAGGAGTACTGAAAATGGATTGATTGAGAGGGAGGTGGACGAAGGTCCGCCTGTCCGCGTAACCTATCGCTTGACCGAGCATGGCAAGCGAGCAGGAAGATTGCTCGGCTCACTAGTTGCTTACATGAAACTAAAGCAGGAATCTGTCGTCAGCGAGTGATACCTCTGTCCGAACCGCGAACCAATTGCTTCAATAAGAACTGAATCCCAAAGTGATTCGATGGCACTGCTACAGCAATGGCACCGACAGCGCCCGTGGTTAACCGCAGGTTTGGCTGCTGTAACCGGTGGTTTCCTTGGTGCAGGCAATGCAATTTTGGGCTCGATGCCGTGGAATTGGGGTGCTGCAGGAGTTATTTCGACGAATGCTGAACATCATTGGGAACATCCTCTGCGTAAGCGTATTCTGCAGGTTTTGGAGCAGAAACCTGGCCTCGCATATCGAGAACTCCAAAGAGAACTTGGAGCGGCCAATGGGACATTGCGCCACCACCTCGATGTGCTAATCTCAACACGTAGCATCACCGTAATTCCAGTGAATGGCCGCTCCTGCCATTATGCCGGTGCACCTCAACAGTTGGAAATATTTCGAGATATGAATGTCGGTGATGCAGAGCAAGCGGCTCAAATGATGCCGGTGGGCCTGTCTGGAGCACAACGACTCGTCGTCGCAAGAATGACCAGAGACCCACTTCCGAAAAGTCAAGCTGAATTGGCTCGAGATTTGGGTCGATCGCGAGCGACGGTGCATTCTGCTGTCAAAGTCTTGAGACGGCGCGGTATTCTGCATGCTCACGATCTGGAACTCGCCCCGCATCTACAGGGTCTCAAAACTGGCACTGTCGATTACGATTGGATTGATGAGCGACCTCTTCCTGAGTGAAGCAGCCTTCGGCGCTTCCGTGTATTCAATCAATACGCGATTGTTAGGCCTGAATCGCCATTATCAACGGAGGGGCTTTGAACCCCCGGATATGCGAACGCTGTCATGCTCAGTATTCGGCTCGAGGAGATTGCGGCTCCAGCCGGCACTCGCGACGCTGACCAACTCGTCACATGGCTGCTCGACACGCTTGGCCTTGTCCGGCGCAGAAGCGATGATTGGACTGGTGAGGGGGTGCATTCACCGCTGCATAGATTGATGCGGGAATATCTGTTAGCAGAGCCAAGTCAAGGCTGGGATTCATCAGCATTGGCAGATGAATTGGGTATGTCTGCAACAGCGTTACATCATCAAGTCAGCAAACTGCACGACTGTGGTCTTGTAGCAGGTGTGAACCGTGATGGGTGGCGTATTCATCACCTCCGTAATGGCTCCCTATCCAATGCTGTGGCTTTGATGGAAACTGAAACACGTATGGTACTCTCTCAGCGTCTTGGAGAACTCGATGATTGGATGGAAGAAAGCGATGCAAGGATGGCGATTCCATCAGAGAAAAGTGAGGAAGTTTCGTTCCGGATAGTCGTTTGCGGACGCGCGCCCTTGACAGATGGGCAAGATGAGATGGATGATTGGATGAATGATTTGGGCCTATATGGCGATAGAGTGCGTCGTCCAAAAGATGGTGGAAAACCGCTTGCGCGTCTGATGTTTGAACACATGTTGACCTCCAATTCACCACTTTCACTCGATGAGGCATTGGACAAATGGGGTTCTACCCGCCCACGGCTGACCCGCGCTCTCGATAGATTCCGCGCCGCCGGACTCGCTGAAAGAGTACCTCGGCTCGACCGGCTACCGGTCACCCTGTGGTCAGCCATCCAGTCACAACACGGTCGTCGTGGTTCTGAATGGCTGGTGAAGAAAGGCGGCCTTGGCCGCATGGACGCCAAAGTGCAGAAGGCAGTACTCTCAGCAATCGACAAGGGAAATTTCACCGTCGAGGCCTGTGAGAAGGTGTTTGCCAAGGTTCCTGCAGCCGACCAAATGGTGCTGTTGAACCTGCTTGGAGGCAGATTGCCGATCGGCTGGCGTTTGGCTGGCGCAAAATCAACTCAGGTGCGAGAGAGGGTGCTGGCGCGTGTCGACAGAATATTTCGTAGAATCAAGCGAGTCGCTGAGATGATTGAGAAGACATACGCGGATTAGTCCGAGACACTCAGATAATCAGTGCGTCGGGCACCAATAGACGGTCACTGCGACCACTGGCAAGTACCTGTAGGCCATCAGAAAGTGGTTCTGCCAGAAGTAATGGGTCCTTGATGCGATGTAAAGCGACCCGCAACTCCCTGCCTCCGGGCAAACCCTTGGTGAAAGAGATGGCGTGCTGTTTCATGTTGCGTGTCGCACCCCAGGCATCTACTTCCTCAATCAGTTCCACATAGCGATTCCATGCCCAGAGTTTCGCTGCAGCCTTCTCAGCGATTGGAGTTGGAGCCTGCTCAACTAATCCTGCCCACGGCAAATTCTCCTGTTTCCAGCCTAAACCCTCTCGGATCTCGGAAAATACGCAGGGATTACCAATTGCGGCGCGGCCAATCATCAAACCGGCTGCACCGGTCACCTCCAAACAACTGGCCGCACTTGCTGCATCGACGATGTCACCATTTGCTACTACTGGAACCATGGCTCCATCAGGACCGCCACTTCGCAGTGCCTCAACCACTTGTGCAATCGCCTGCCAATCCGCTACACCACGGTACTTCTGAGAGAGTGTGCGGCCATGCACACAAACCCGCAGTACACCGAGAGCGGCACAACGCTCTGCGATGTCCAGTACAGTCAGGTTGCCGCTGCCTGTACCCAGACGCATCTTGACTGATATAGGCACAGAAGATGCATCAATGCACTGCTCAACTATCGATACCAAAGCATCAGGAGTCCCCATCAACGCAGCACCGGCGCAATGACGGGTCACCTTGGGGGCTGGACAACCGAAGTTGAGGTCAACGACATCTGCATTCTCCGAGAGCAGAGCAACGGTAGCAACCATCTCCTCGACAATTCCGCCGAATATCTGAGGGATGAATGGACGCTCGCGAGGATCTGATTCCATCTTGGACCATGAACGGGCATCCGCGCGAGAAAGCCCGCTTGCAGCGGTGAACTCAGTGATAGTCACGTCAGCGCCGCATTCTTTGGCTAACAGTCGATATGCAAGGTCAGTCACACCTGCCATCGGCGCGAGATATAGCGGAACCTGCTCGACCATTATTGGGCGGAGCGGCTGCTCCGTTTTCAAACGCTGCAATTGCAACCGCTCAGAAAGTTGATTCCCAGTCATCGATATTGTTCATCGACTCCCAAGTCTCGTCATCCATGACATCGCGGACCTTCAGAACTTCACGCGCAAGAAGCCAGTAGAGTAGAGAGAGACTCTTGCGGCCCTTGTTGTTAGCCGGAAGGCATAGGTCGACGTTGCGCAGATTGTTGTTCGCATCACAGAGTGCAACGACAGGAAGACCGGAAGAAACTGCCTCGGAGAGAGCCTGCTGGTCAGCCTGAGGGTCAGTCACGAAGATGACCTCGGGTTCTGTGTAAGTGCGGAGGTTTGGATTGGTCAGTGTACCCGGGATGAACCGACCAACGATTCGGCTCGCCCCAATCGCCTTTGCGAACATTCGAGCCGGGCGCTGTCCATACTGACGGGCGCTAACAACGAGAATTCTCTCGGGTCGGTAATTGTTGAGGAATTTTGCGACTGTTCGGACCCGCTCATCAGTTCGGTTGAGGTCAATCAGGTGCAGACCGCTGCCGTCATCCTTGATTTCGCTGATGAATTGCTTCATGTCCGAACTCTTCTGTTGAGTCCCAACGTGAACCGCATATTCCTCGTAACTCTCGTACGGGATAAGCATGCCTTCACTCATTTACAATTCCTCGTGCGGCCTCGCCACCCACCCCCTATTGATAACCGCTTCGCAGCGAGCCGACTACGGTGTGGGTCGCGGTACTGCGTTTCCCACACCACAGTCACAAATACCGACCAACGCCTTACGTTGCCGTTTGAGCATGAGCGAAAGAGCAACGACAGGTTGGGCTTCTGCGAGCGAGCAGGCACTACCCTTTTGCATACCATATGTGGAGAGTTCAGCATGAGCGTGGGGGGTGGTGAGAAAACCGAGGGCTTTGCCCTTCCTCTTATCGAGGGCTCCGAGCGTGAAGATGGCTACTGGGTGGACTCAACGGGAGAAGTCCTGCGCATATCTGCCTCAGATATGGAGAGACATGCCTACTGCCCCCTGTCTTGGTACCTCTCAAAGGTAGGCGTGTCCGGCGAGGGTGATGCGCTGGAAAAGGGCAGGCGCAGCCACGAAGAAATCCATCAACAGATGCAGAAATATCGGGACCGCGAATCCACAGCTCGCAACGAGATGATTATCTGGACTTGGTGGTTTACTGTGGTCATCACCCTCGCCGCAGATGCAGCGGCATTCTTTTTCATCGGCGAGGATGTTGTTTCCGAAGATTTAGTGGGCAATGTTGCAAGATTCCTAGTTCTGTTGGCTCTGGTATGGCTTGGCATCGCACTGACCCTGATTTGGATACCTTGGCGACGTTGGCTAGGCTATCCATTCGGCCTTGCCCAACCCCCTTCCTTTGCTGAGACTTCGGGGCTCAATGAGGTGGAGATGGTCACTGATTCCCTACACACAGACTATGAGGAAGAAGGGGCTTCAGGTGGCAGGTTAGAATCGAGGATTCTGATAGCCTCGATTGCCATCGGGCTGCATGGTCTAGCACTGTATCTAGCCGAGGAGCGCACTGTCGCATCGTTCACACTCCTCGTATTCGCTATTGCCTGGCTTCTCATCACCGCTTGGAAACTACACCAAGTTCTATCTGCAGAAGTTGCGACTGTCAAGGCTCGTAGTAAGGCTGGACTCGACAAGGACAACGTCCTAACCTACAGCGATGATGATGGAATCAGCGCTTCACTACTCATCGATGAAGTCAGTGGTCTGAGAGGCAGACCTGACCAAATCGTTCGCATTGACAATCAGTTCATTCCTGTAGAGCAAAAAACTGGCAACGTCCCTCTCCGCGCACATGAGAGTCACGAGCAGCAGGTGCGCGCCTATCTGCGATTAGTCGAGAAAACCACTGGAGTGCGCCCGGATTACGGTATCCTACGCTACGGTGGCGATGCTTTGTTCACGGTCGAATGGGATGCTGCATCTGAAGAGATACTTGACCACGGTATCAGAGAAATTCATCGATTGATGGTTGAGGGCGGCGCCACCCGTAACCATCAGAGAGTAGGAAAATGCACAAACTGTTCGCGCCGCGACAATTGTCCAGAATCATTGGCTTGAACTAATCCAGTTCGACCAAAGGAGTGCAAGTATCTGGGCTTTCACCGAAGGTAATGCAGGGTTTGACTATTGTAACTGTCAATTCATAAGAATCGTGAGCTTCAATCAAATCCGTCTGCCATCCAAAACCTCTGGAATCAACTACCAAATTCCACTCACCAGATGGGAATGTGAGAGGAGGGCTCTCATAATCTGTGATATTCGTAGCCAAATCATCCTCTGTGCGGATATTCCACCATTCAGAGCCATCTGGTTTGTACAGCCAAGCCTCGACGTACCTTTCATCGCCTGTCAAATTTGCAGCATCCCAGCCAGGGATAATCCCAAGAAAACTGTCAGCGTCCATTTGTACACGAATATTAATTATAATTCTAGATACAGTGTGGTCAATACTGATATTTGTCTGGTTTGAATGCTGATAACTGTCAAGAGCATCGGTAGTAAATGTGTAGGCAAGAAGATGTTGTTCAGCCACATCGGTGACATACGGCGGTTCTCTAGCACCCTCCATCAATTCACGGCCTATTACAAGCGAAAGACAGCCAGAGAGTGACATCGAAAGCATGAGGGATACTGCGAAGATACTGAGCAGACCACGGGTTCTCATCACGCCACCTCTCATACTCCCCAATACTGCGCCTGTTTTGGACTTGATGCGTCAAAGAGCCCTTCTGCACACGATTGAGGAGAATGATGCCTGTCCGCACTCATAGGGCACGTCATCGCCAGTTGGCTCAGCCGTCCTGTTTCATCATCCAGGCGTTATCGCCATCGAGGATGTCCGCTTGAATGTGACGTGCTCAAGAGTCGTCGGATTTGCGCCTGCGAACGCCTCTACGCTTGCCTTGGCTCTTCTTCTTCGGCTCTTTGTCTTCGGTTTCTGTAGATTCCTCGGCCGGCGATTCTTCAGTAGACTCAGCAGTTTCCACGGCGACGTCTGTATCTGGTTCTCCGGGAACGGTGAAATCACTGGTAGCGGTCATCACCTCATTGCCAACAATTGAGTGATCGGGGAGTGAATCCGCAATGACCTTGTCTCCGGGCATCACTCCATCCTCACCGGTCATATCGTAGAGATGGGCACGATAGTGCGCATCTGATGCGGTCAATTCCACATCATCATCGGTAAGGTGAGTACGCTTTGAGACATCTCCGAGGAAGCCATCAAGGTCTTGCCTGCTCATTTCATCAAGGTGAGAGGAAAGATGAGTAGCGGCGACGAAATCGTCCTGAGATTCGCTGATTTCCTTATCTCGCGCCTCCACGGCTTCATGCTCTGCCTCAATGCCCTCAAAGTGTGACTCCGCCTCCTCAAGGCGGTCATCCCATTCATCTTCCCAGTCATCTGACCCTGAGCCCATGCCGCTAGTTGTAGAATCGAAGTCCTCGTAGCCACGGACAATTTCGTCCTCGTCCTCTTCCACCTCTTCCACGACTTCTTCTTCTACAGTTGCTGGGTCATG
>CAUZSM010000078.1:0-7776 GCA_963582685.1 Candidatus Thalassarchaeaceae archaeon
GCAGATTCAATACGCACTGCGCAATGATGGCAATGCCGCGACCCTTCCGGGAACAGTCACACTGATTGACGTTAGAGCCAATGAGGTGATCTGGACCGATTCGGCACCAGTCGTGGCGGCCGGAGATGAAGAGGATGGCACTATTGTGCTCGAGGATTGGCCTGAGGGCAAAGTGGTGAACCTCCGTCTTGAGTGGCATACTGACACCACCAGCACCTCTGTATTCGGGTCTTTCACCTCAACTGGTCCCGATGATGACACGGGCGGGCTTGCATTTGACTGGACCAGCTTGGTGTACGGTTTGCTCGCTGGTCTGGTGATGGGGTTGGTTGCTCGCACCGCAATGCGGGCCAAGGCCGGAGTGCCGCTGGTCGGAGGTGGCGCAGCGGCTAGCAGAACGAGAAGGCAAGATACTGTAGAGAAGATAGAAGTCGCCTGCCCAGCATGTGACCAACGTTTACGTGTCCCTTCAGATTACACTGGTTCTGCACGTTGCCCTTCCTGTTCGATAACCTTCCCTGTAGTGGGTGAGACGCCTGATGAAGATGAGGAACCTGATGAAGTCGACGAGTCAGTATCGACTGACTTAGCAGATTCGGTGAGTGTCCCACAACCTGTGACAGCACAATCTGAGCCGGAGTTTGAGTCAAAGCCAGCACCAGTAATCAGCAAGTCCGAGGAGATGACATCCAGTTCTGATTCAGATGTTATTCGCTGCCCGGACTGCTCACAGAAATTGAAGGTTCCATACGACCGCAGGCCGGTGAAGGCACGCTGTCCAGCATGCAAGTGTGAGTTCCGCGCTCTCGCGGACTGATTGAGTATCTTCATCAACTCGGCCTCATAGCGGTGGTCGCAGACGAGGTGGACTGATGCACGAGCCAATCAAAGAGTTTGAGGAGATGTATCTCAAGACTCTCTACGAATTCTACACTGCTGAACCCGACGAGCCAGTCCGCACCAACGCTCTGTCAGAGGCGATGGGAGTCAGCGCAGCCTCTGCATCTGAGATGGTCAAACGGTTGGCATCGAAGGGCATGCTCATTCATGAGCCCTACAAAGGCGCACGTTTGAGCACGGAAGGGTATGAGGCAGCCGCCCGCATCAAACGCCGTGAAGGTCTGATGGAAGTTTTCCTCGTGCGTATGATAGGATATACCGGAGATGTGAAGGCAGCAGCATGCAGGCTCGAGCACGCACTTAACGACGACCTTGAAGCGGCGATGGACCGCCTGTTGGGATACCCTGAATACACCCCGGATGGAGAAGTGATTCCACCGGTTACCCGAGTGATTGAACCGATTGCGCAGAGCATGTTGGTGCCATTACGTGCTTTGCCAGAAGGAATGGATGGCCGCATTGAGTTGATGGTGTTGGAAGGCGCTGATGCTAGAACTCTCGAGCAACTTGGTATCGCCACCGGTACACGAGTTCGTTCTACTGGAGAAGGATACCAATTCGACGGCTCGCGCCTTGAAGTCTCAAAGCAACTAGCGAGCCGGATTCTAGTTCGCACCCTGTGATACTGCTATTGAACGACCCCGGTCGCTTCAAATGGGGGCTTGAGGTAGCGCCGGCCATGGCGGATGCTGGTGATGAGGCTCTAGGTGAGGGCAAGGAGCTGCGCGACCAACTTACAAGTATGGAAGCAAGGCTGTCTCGGCTTCGTGATGTTCGCAACCAACACAACGACGCTGCCAAGCGTAGTGCGGAGTCGCGCAACACCGTCCAGAAAGAGTACAAGCGACTCCGCGAGGAAATCAATGTTGAACTGTCCAAGAACAAGGAGATTCGAAAGATTGCAAAGGCTCATCAGAGCCGTCGCGATTCCATTCAGCAGCAGGTTCGCGACCTGATTGACCAAATCCGCGGTAGCAGGAAGGATGCGAAGAAGAGCAAGTCATTCGTCATCCAACTGAGTGAAACTCAGGCTCAACTTGACCAATTGGAGAGGACTCTGGAAACCATTGCGATGAAGATTGAGAAGGAGAACGAACTCGTCAAGCAGGTCCGCGATCTCTCCCTCAAGAAAAAGGAACTCGAACCATTGGTTGAGGAGGATGCACGCATCCATATCGACCTTGACAACATCGAAGGCTCAATTCAGGAATTGAAGTCGCAGGCCGATGCTGAGCACAAGGCGATGGTTGAGGCCCACGAGAAGGCCGATGAGTTGTGGGAAGAAATCAAGCCGTTGTTTGAGGAGAGGGACTTCAAGAAGTCGGAGGGAGACCGCCTTCACAGTGAATTCCTTGAGTGCCGAGAACAAGCAGATGGTGTTCACAAGCAAATTGTCGAACTGCTTTCGCAGGTCAATGAGATTCGTGACAAACTCAAGCAGGAACGACTTGAGGCAAAGGCGTGGATAGATGACCACAATGAGGCAGTGCGCAAGGCTCTGACCACTCCAGACCAGGATGAGGAACTGGCAAGCCGTCTTGCTGAGACTCTAATTGCTGGAGATTCCTTGTCAATCGGTGGCATTGACTCAGCCACCGAGGCGGAGTCTGAGAAGCCATCACGCAAGAGCCGTTCCGCGAAAAAGACCGCAATGCGTCATATCGGTGCAGCACGCGGTGGTCGTGGCAAGCGCACCGACAAATCGTGAGTTCTGCTCACGCGCCGCGATCTTGCATGCGAACCTCGAGTTTGTCCATCTCAAGGCCATCCATAGGTCGGCCCGCCATCATCGCAGTGGCCTCAGCGACCTTCGCTGCGTCTTTGAAGTGATGAGTCGCCATTACGATGGCATCAGCAGTGGTCGCTGGCTGTTCAGACTTGAATATGCCAGAACCGACGAATACGCCGTCCATGCCCTGACTCATCAGCAGAGCCGCATCGGTTGGAGTAGCAATGCCTCCAGCAGAGAAAGTGACAACTGGCAGCCGGCTCATCCCCCTGACCTCTCCCATGATTTCGACGATGGCATCGTGGCATGCGTCCATGCTTCCAAATGGTGTGTTCTGGATGATTAGATTGTGTTCTGATATGGCTTCGATTCGACGGTAGCCATCCGATATGGTGCGGGCGATGACCTCGAATTCCGCATCATTAGCCCGCTGTAGCAATTCAATTTCCTCTGCGACCAGTCTAGCGTGCTGAATTGCACTGACCACGTTGCCAGTACCAGCCTCCCCCTTGGTGCGAATCATTGCCGCCCCCTCCATGATGCGCCGGCATGCTTCTCCGAGATTGACGCACCCACATACGAAAGGGATGGTGAAATTATTCTTGGCGATGTGATAGAATGGGTCTGCAGGAGTGAGAACCTCGCTCTCATCGACCATGTCGACGCCAAGTACTTCCAGAACTCTTGCTTCCTCATCATGACCGATTCGAGCCTTGGCCATCACAGGGATGCTCGTGGTTTCGATGATGGCGTTAATCAGGTCGGGGTGACTCATCCTTGCAACTCCACCATCAGCACGGATGTCCGCTGGTACTCTTTCCAGAGCCATCACTGCGGTAGCACCTGCGTCCTCAGCGATGTGTGCTTGTTCTGCAGTGACGACGTCCATGATGACGCCACCCTCCTGCATCTTGGCAAAGCCCCGCTTGAGCAACTCAGTTCCCTTGCGCATTTGAGTGAGATCGATTCCCATAGCAATCATTCCCTCGACCGTCGTTCTCCACATGAACTTTCTCGGAAGGCACCGAGGGGCAGTGATTCATCAAATTGGTGAATTCAGTCATCTGCGAGTACTGGAGAATCTCCTTCAGCGAGGGGCAAGGTCACCGACTCGACCTCATTTCGCTCAATCCACTCTATCTCATCGTCTGGCACATCGGTGTCAGCGACAATGGCTTCAACAGGGCATTCTGCGATGCAGGCACCGCAGTCAATACACTCGTCTGGATCGATTACCAGATAGGTCTCTGCTTCCTTGAATGCCTCTACCGGGCAAACGGCTACACATTCCTGATACTTCTTATCAACACAGGCGCTCATCACAACGTGGGTCATCCTTCTCTCCTCCGAGCGTTCTGTGCATCGAACGATGACCTATCAATCTATGTGAATGAAGGCGAGCAATCCATCACTTCGTTCTGCCTTCTCACTTCACCGTTGGGTCACAGGGAAGCCCATTTTCTCTTGCAATCACCGCGCAGTCCTGCAGCATTTCTATTGCAATTTCCAATGCTTGCTGTCCTGGATAGACCTCCAGTTTGATTCGCCCTTTGACAACTTCAGTTCCGAATTGTTCCGCAAGCCTGATTTCACCCTTGACAAGGCTGGCCAAGTCCAAGCGTAAATGCAGCGCATTACCATCATCTATACGCGAAGTCAATTCAGATTCATCAGTTAGCGATTCTAGCAGGTCACCGCCGAGATTCGCTATCGAGGCCAGTGCCGTTTTCTTCCTCTTTATCTTGGCATGAATCATCAACAAGCGCGCTCCGTGATAGGAGCGCACTTTCTCGGTGGATATCTCAGCATCATCACCAGCCAGCCAAGAAAGCGCGTCCTCGATGACTTGGCCACTCGCCACACCGCTTCTGCGCGCGCTCCATGCGACATTGTGAACGCTCATTATGTCCCCACACAGCCCTCGCTGTCGCCAGCATATCAATCGGTCGTTCAGTTAACAACCCGTATTTGCCCGATGAGAAAAATCAGATTCTGCTGGAGCCCCTTCGGGGCTGAGGGCGGCGTTCATATACTGGGGGCGGGTCGCGGGGTCGCTTACGGGGTAGCCCCCGCAGTCCACAGGTGTCCAATATGGCCAGTAAAGGTGCATCATCACGTGCAGCAGCACGCAAGCAGAAGGACAAGTGGAAGTCAAAGCGATGGTACAAGATACGGGCTCCCCGCCAACCCTGGAACTTCAAGCAGATTGGAGAAACCATTGCTGAGGATGAAGAACTCCTGATTGGTAGGATGTATGAGATTACACAGCAGGAAGTCGATGGCGACTTCAGCAAGATGAATGTCAAACTCAAGTTCCGCGTCACCGAGGTTGTCGGACAAGACGCCATTACAGAATTCGCCGGCCATGAGGTTCTCAAGGACCACGTGCGCAGGCAAATCCGCCGCTATCGGGGCAAGGTCGATGATGTGATTGACGCTGTCACCGACGATGGATACTACATTCGAATCAAGCCGTTGCTGATTACACGGCAACGCTGCAAGACCAGCAAGAAGCAGGCAATTCGCCAATCTGTGAAGGAATTGATTTTACAGACCGCCGCAAGTTCGACCTGGATGCAAGTGCAGAAGAAGTTGCTCGATGGCACCATGCAGGAAGAAGTCGAAAGCGTAGCCGGCAAGATCGTAACAATCCGCGAAGTCATACTGCGCAAGAGCCAACTCGTCCAAACCGGTGTTGTCACCGATGACGGACCGACCCTCGAAGAGATTCAAGATGACGAGGAGCGAGTGGTCGCTGCAAAGGAGGCAGTAATCACAGCAGCGATGTCCAGTGAGGAAGTCGAGGAAGCGGAAGATGCACCCGACGTGCTAGCAGCAGAAGTCCAAGAGGTCGCGGAACAGGCCGAGGAAGCGCCCGAGGAAGTGACCGAGGCTGCTTCTGAAGACCTTTCATCGCTTACCGTAGCCGTACTCAAGGAGCGCTTGAAGGAAGCCGGCTTGCCCGTATCTGGAAAGAAGGCTGACCTGATCGCTCGGCTTTCTGAGTGATTGCTGGGGGCGACAGCCCTTCAAGAGCGACATCACTTTGAGTGGGAGCGGCTGGAGGTTTGATAATGGCTCGCATCTCAGTGTTGTGCGGAACCGGCATGACCGAACTCGCTGTCAGTGCTGAAGGAGCCGATACCGACACCTTCCGCTCCGAAACACCGTGGGGAGAAGTCCCGTGCACAGTGGTGGAATTCGATGGCCACCAATTCCTATTCATTTACCGGCATCACAGAACAGATGGAGAGGTGAACCCCCCTCATTCAATCGAGCATCGTGCCAATGTCTGGGCAGCGATGGCCTTCGGGCCCGATGCGGTAGTGAGCGTGTGGTGTGTAGGAACCATGGATAGAGGATTCCAACCGGGAATCGTTGGCGTTGCCGACGACGTTCTCGATGTTAGCGGCACTGTCTGGACTTTCCACGACGATGTCGCCGTCCACGAAAACAGGACTGAACCATTTGACCGAGCACTGTCAGCGATAGCAGCGTCAGTACTTTCGGCGGAACAGTCAGATGCTTTTTGGCCAGATGCGATGACACAAGTGGTGGCACAGACCAGTGGGCCGCAATTCGAATCCCGTGCCGATATCGAGGCCTACCACCGAATGGGTGCAACCTGCGCCAACATGACCATCGGCGGCGAATCCCGACTTATGTCGGAGAAGGACTGCCGCCACGTAGGCTTGCTCCTCTCATCGAATTGGGCGGCCGGCAAGGACCCCGAAGACCCTAATGCACCCGTTGACCACAATTCAGTTGAAGCATTGGCAGCAGATATGCGCGGCCTTGTTTGGTGGGCTCTGCAGGCTATTGCCGCTTCAGCATGATTCATTGCCCGAGTGCCACACCTCACATCATGGCAGCAGATTCTGGCAGCACGGATGGCGATGCTCGCGCACGCGATGTGAATGAATGGATGGCACACCCCGCACAGGACGGGGTCGATGCACTCTCTGGACCGGATGGCTCCTTTGAGACCATGATGGCTCGAGTGGCAAGATTCCATCACAAGCATGACTTTGCAAATCCCGTGAACAACGGACACGACATGGGTTACCGACTCACTCTGATGCTTGAGGAATTGGGCGAGTTGGCTGCTGCAATCACCAAGGCTAAACCCGCTGAGGAGGCCGCAGAGGAATTGGCAGACGTTTTCATCCTCACTTTGGGTAATGCGCTGGCGATGAATGTTGATTTGGAGTCTGAGTTCCACAAGAAGATGGACCGCATCATGCAAAGGGAAGCACGTCGAGGAAACCTCGGTATTCGGGTCACTGAATACACCGGTGAATGAATCAGGGGAATTCAACTTGCACGTGGTCACTGGCGCATTCGGCTATAGTGGCCGATGGATAGCACACCATCTTCTGGAGAAAGGTGTTCAGGTCAGAACACTGACTAACGCAATTGGTAGAGACGACCCTTTTGATGGCAGAGTCGAGGTGCACCCGCTGGATTTCGATGACCATGATGCCCTTGTCGAATCATTGCGAGGGGCGGAGGTGCTGTACAACACCTATTGGGTTCGCTACAACCATCCGCGCCGCAATTTTGAGCATGGAATCGCAGTGGAGAACAGCAAGCGCCTGTTCAAAGCCGCCGCTGAAGCAGGTGTTGAGAGAATCGTTCATTTTTCAGTCGCACATCCGCATAAAGCACCGGACTGGACCTATTTCCGCGGGAAGGTCGCAGTCGAGGAATACCTCAACGATTCTGAACACTGTTTTGCGATTCTGCGTCCTACGGTGTTGTTCGGTGGGCACAGAAATGTGCTGATCAACAATATCGCATGGATGCTGAGGAAATTCCCGATTTTCGGAGTATTCGGCATGGGCAATTATCCGATCCAACCGGTACACGTCAAGGATGTCGCCAGAGTTGCCGTTGAGCAAGGAGAATCGCGTGAAAATGTCACGATTGATGTCACCGGTCCCGAAACTTTCCGCTACAAGGATTACATCGGCATGATGGCGAAGTCGATGGGTCTGCGCCGAATAATTCTACCAATGCCCCCGTTCGTAGGTTGGTTGTTCGGCAAGTTCCTTGGATTATTGCTGCAGGATCTGGTTATCACCAGAGCAGAAATCAAGGGTTTGCGGAGAGGTCTGATGGCATCGGACGAGGAGCCTTTGGGCGAA
>CAUZSM010000079.1:0-7753 GCA_963582685.1 Candidatus Thalassarchaeaceae archaeon
GTAAAAGGTAGTTACCTGAAGGAAGCGATGGCTCGCAGCCGCGTATTCCTCGGCATGTCTGCTCGAAAGCAAGACCCGCCTAAAGGAAAGAGCAATCTGTTGGATTCAGTGCAGGACCGTTCCCACTTGAGCATTGAGAAATTTCGTCTTTCTCGTCTCGGACTTGATGAGGAAGGCCCAGGCCCCTTGGCTAGGATGAGTATGCTTGCAGGTTCTAAACCCGGTGACTTCGGTGATGTCGTCGAGCAGAGAATCACTGCGATGCGTGAGCGGGTCCGCTCATCATCCCCACTCGGTTTGGAACCTGAAGCCAGTGACCTGCCACCGGGAGTTCCTCGCTGGGTTTTAGGTGAGGATTCGGTTGATGGCGAGCGCAATCCCTTGACTCCGCTGTGGCGTGAAGTCCTAGACGCCGAGCGAGAATACAGCCCCAGTTCCCCTCTTTCAGCGGAGACGTTCTCGTCGCCAGAGATATCTTTGCCGACTAACGTTGCCCCAGTGTCCTCATCCTTTGCCGGATTCTGGCCACCGCTGCTGACTCCGCGAAGCGGTTTCAATCTACACAATTGGCAGGGCGGTGCCTGCAATCGAATGGCTAGCAAAGCCGCCAATGAAGTCATTGAGTACCCCGGAAAACGGCTCAACCCACTGGTTATTGTTGGCCCATCAGGCTCTGGGAAGAGTCACTTGCTCTGGGCAATTGGTGATGGGATACAGGTGACATCACCAAATAGGGATGTCCGAGTAGTAACCGCTGAGACATTTCCTGCCGGTCCTCTCCCAAGTGGATGGGATGACCTGCTCATGCGAGCTTCTTGTCTGCTGATAGATGATGTCGACCGAATTCTACTGCGCCCAGATTCGGTCGAGGAATTGTCCAAATTGGTTGGTTGGGCTATTGATGTCGGCGCTCAGTTGGTAATGGCCACCTCACGGCCCCTTGCATCTGATTCGCTACCTATTGGTAGGCTACGACAGGCCGCTGCTGGTTCGGTCACGGTGAAACTGGATGCGCCAGACGCCGACACAATGGTGTTGATGCTGCGACGACTTTCACTGCGCAGGTCAATCGGTCTATCAGACTCACAACTACGGGTTATCGCAGGGCATTCACGTTCTGATTGGTCTCGTTGTGTTTCCGCGTTCCAAACAGTGGCACTTGCAATCGATGCCGGGGCTGAACTTTTCGGCGCAGACGAGGTTGAAGAGTTACTTACCGGCAAGGAGCCACCAATGCGAGATGGCGACGTCGAGACTAGTTTTGATGTGGATAGTGTTGGCCAGAAGATTGTCTCCGAAGTGCTTGATACTGTGCTTCCCGAAGCGGCAGATATCGAGATTGAACTTACGTCCTCGCTGATGGATAGCGAAGATGATTACATTCCACCAGACCTGATTCCTCCATCTTCATCTGCTGCAGTAGACAATTTGGTTGGAGACCAGTTGACCGCACATCTCTACGATATCTCACAGCGGTCAGAGGCGGCTCGGTCAAAACCTCAAATCAGAGCCGGGGATTCCCTCGATGCGCGAACCGATGCAGCTCTCGACAGATTAGAGACTGCAATCCATTCGCATCGCTTTGAGTTACGGGAACTGCAACATGAAATCGAGGATATTGGTCACAGAATCGATAGTGCGGAACCAGCGGATCTCATCGAATACACAGACCGTATATTGTCCATAGAACGCTATCTTACGACTCTAGCCGAACTCACAGCGGGTGAAATGATTCCCGAAAGAGGCGACTTTGACCCCGGTATTCTGCTCCAGCCACTTGAGCACAAAGTGCTGATCCCCGTAGAACAGGAGCCAGAACCCCAAATCGAGCCCGAACCTGCGCCAGAACCAAAGGTTGAGGGTAGGGTCACGGCCGGAGTGACAACTGCTATTCTCAGGCCAACCCGCCACCGAGTCCTTCTGCCAACAACCGAAATTAAGGTCGAAGAAGATGAGCCAGAGGCAACTCAAGAGATTACTACGATTCCAGAGGATTGGTATTGTAAATACTGCTACACGAGCCATAACTCATGGAACTACGAAGGTGAAGGGACGAGGATGGGTTTAGAAGAAATTTGGACCTGTGAACTTTGTAACCACTCTTCGATACCAGCGTTGGCCCCTCCTGAGCCAGAGCCGGACGCCGAACCAGAATCAATCTCCTTCACTGAATGCCCCGATTGTGGTGCTTCTATTGGCTCAATTCATCACGACAATTGCGACGTGGAACGTTGCTACGATTGCGGGAACCAGCGATTGTTTTGTGGATGTGATTCTGACCATCGCCGAGTCTGGACTGGAGACTGGCCGGACACGGTTGCCTGCAATTCCCTTGAGTTCTTCACTAGTGGGTCACCCCACGGCATCGGTCCCGATCTCAACCGACTCTACACTGACTGCGACTGGAACCGCAGTATGCAGCGTTGGGTGCGCAAGAGCGACGGTAGCGTCGCAGACAGTGACGAACCTGAACCTGAGCCCGAGCCCGAGCCTGAACCTGAGCCCGAACCAGAGCCAGAGCCGGAACCTGAGCCTGAGCCGGAACCCGAACCAGAGCCTGAGCCGGAACCCGAGCCGAAACCTGAGCCTGAGCCTGAGCCGGATGCCGGGATGGATGACCTCGTAGCAGAGTTCGCCGGCTCAGTTTCGACGAAGGGCAAGAAGGGCAAAAAGGGCAAGAAGGGCAAGAAGGGCAAGAAACCGGCCGCCGTTGAGGGTCCACCGCCAAAGGCGTCCAAGAAGAGCGACCTCGACCTATTCTCAATTGCTGCTGACACTCCAGAGGTGAGCAGTGCAACGAAAGAAGCCGAAGTGAAAGGAGCGGATTTCTCTACGGATAGGGATGACGAAGATGACGACTTCGGCTCGCTAATAGGTAAAATAAGTGGAGACTGACTTAGTCATTCCACTCGCGAAATCCCTTCTCTGCTTCTGCATCCGCTTCAAGATGCATCTGGATTACTGGAAGCGAAATAACCTCCGCATCAGGATGGACCAAGCCCGGACATAGTTCCACAGTTTTGCGCCAATCTCTGTCGGAACGCATATTCTCATTCCACCAAGGGAAAGCAGAACACTGAGCAGGCTTTGACGGATAGATACCACACCCGCGGTCCTCCTGCAAGTAGATGCATGAGCCATCTTTCTTGTTTGATGAGAGCACCCAACGTCCATCTGATGAGCGCCTGCAGTCTCTCTCAAGCCATTCCTCGACATCCATTTTGAGGTGTTCAGCGACTCGCTTTGCATCGTCCTTGGTGAGATAGACTACACCACCCGGTTGGTCACAACAGCGACCGCACCCGGGTAGACAGGTGAACGGCACTCCCTCTGAGTACCAAGGCTTCTTCGCTTTCCTACCCCAACGGGCCATTTACTCCCCTCAATTCTCTCAACACACCCGTTTGAGGCGTGTATAGGGCCTCATGCCCTCGACCCTTGCACTTATACAGAACGCATCATTCGGCGTATTTGAGGGATGGAATGGCAGAAGATAATGGCAAGGAGGTTCTCTTTGAGGTTACAGAAGACCATCTCAATACTGGGCTACGTGGTATCCCGGTAGGTACCTGTGCCACCTCATTCGTTGACACCAAGAAAGGAGTTCATTACTGCGGATACCCGGTCGGAGACCTAGCCGACATGGACCCCGAGGACATCATTTACCTGCTATATGAGAAGCATCTGCCCAACCGGCAGGAATCACTCGATTTCCGCAAGGAGTTGGCTCAGAGAGCAGCAGAGATGCCAAACGGTGCTCTTCGAGTTCTTGAATCGCTTACTCCGGGTAGCGGACACCCGATGGATTGGTTGTCAATCGGAATCCAGGCTCTTGGAGTTGCGCACACTACTGGTGACGTGCGCGCGGACGGGTTGAATCTCATCGCGCGACTGCCTGAGTTGATGGCGAGTATCTTCCGTCTCCGCGGAGGCCGCGGCTTGCCATCGGTGGGCAGTGAGCCAGATAGAGGGCTGGTGGAGAATTTCGTTCATCTACTTGGCAAGTCTGAAACAGAAACAGATGCAGTCATCCGTGTACTTCGCGCCTTCTTGGTATTACATATGGACCATGGTGGCGGCAACCTGTCTACCTTCACTGGCAAGGCTGTATCTTCTGGAAGGGCCAGCGTGTACGCTTCAATCTCAAGCGCGATGAACGCGCTTTCCGGTCCACTACATGGAAGGGCGAATCAGGCCTGCTTGGAATTTGTCCAGCGCATAGGCTCTTCTGACCCGGACGACATCGAGAAGTTCGTTAGGGCAGAACTAGCAGCAAAGCGGCCAATCTACGGCTTTGGTCACGCTGTTCTAAGAGCCGAGGACCCTCGTGCTGCAGCGCAATTCCGCCTTGGCGTCGAGATATGTCCAGATGATCCCAATTTTCAGGTTATCAAGACACTGCGCGAGGTTGCCCCTCGAGTCCTCTCGGAGAATCCAAAGATTAGCAATCCGAATGCTAACGTAGACATTGCCAGCGGCACTTTGCTGAATGCTGTAGGCTTTCATAAGCCAGAATACTACACGACTTTCTTTGGATGGTCGCGAGTGGCAGGCATCTGTGCTCAGATTAACGATGAGCGCAAATCGCGCGGCGGTCGCGGCACCCCAATCTACCGGCCGAGGTTCATCGCAGCTGACTCGACGGTCCGTCGTCTTGAGTGATTCAGTGCTTACGCCCTGATGTTCTTCCAGCCCCTCTATGTCCAATGAGTCGGCTCACTTCCCAAGGCATTGTTTCCGGCGTAGCATCATTACACAACTCATCGAGGCTGCGCCCCCATTGCCAACGTTTGCGCCAACTATCGAGGAAGTCCCTCCTCTCATCATCATTCATTTCGTGCCAAGGTGATAACGACGCAGTAGCCTGTTTGATTAGTGATTCATGTTTGTCAGCCGATGCTGCATTCATTTTCGAAATCCAATCTGCATCCAACGGCTGACTCGCCCACCTCGGCCAGCGAACACCACCTTCGGGAGTAGACCAGATATCTGGCTCGCTATGGTCACTGACCGCAGTCAGCCCGAGGTCGCTGACCGCCCGCTCAAGGGAGAATGGAACCGGCCAGACATAGGCTTGGTAGCCTTTCCTCAACCGAGTCAGTCTCTCACCGGCGTATCCAGACAGACCTGCAGTCCGACCGAAGGTGATGTGACGTGTCCAGCCACTGAGATATTCGAGCGCGCAGGGCAGCATTGGTGCGCCCGCTTTCTGTTGCATCTTCATGTGGAAAGGTAGTGAGAGCCACATGAAGGAAGGAAGTGCAACTATTCGTTTGACGGTGGTACTGCCATATTCTGGGATGTGTGGTTTCAATTGGGCTGCTGGAATTCTCACCTCGGCTTTATTGCAGGATTTCTTGAAATTTCGTTTGAAGGACCAGAGTACTGCACTTCGTTTGGGCAATTCGGCCTCATGCAGCATTTCATCGGCGAGAATTGCCATTCTCACTGCGAAGTCCTCTCGCTTCTTTGCAGTGACAGCACCGCCATTTTTCGTGCGCGGGTGTGGCATCTTCAGTTCGACACAGGCAACTTTTGCATGTTCACGCCACGCTTCAATCACCACCGCATCAGAGAGAAGTTCTGCGAAAGAGGCCACGCCTATCTCAGCGAGTTCTTCGCTGCTATTATCCTCAGTCCAATGGTTCAGTCCACTACTTTCTACCACATCGTCCGGTAGGCAATTGTCGTGGTACAGCATCAATTTACCATCGGTAGTCAGTCTCAGGTCAAACTCGATTCCGTCACAGTGAGTTATGCCGTGCCGTAGAGCCTCGATGGTATTCTCAGCAGGTCGCTGCCAGCCAGTGATTGACTCCACCGTCACGTCCGAACACCGACCTGCCCTTCCGGCATCCCTTATTGAAGCGTAACCCGGACTTTCCACTTACAGTGGAATGCTGATAGTCCCGCAGCAACGACAGCCGTAAGATGGCAGCAGGTGACCCAAAGCAGATTCGTGGATATTGTATGTATGACTGGGCGAAGTCAGCCTTTGAGACCAGCGTAACCACCGCTATTCTTCCCGCTTGGTTCGGATACCTTTTCCTGACCGCGAACGGAATTTCCATCAGCACGCTATTTGGTGATATGTCTGCAGATACCTTGTGGGCTTGGACGGTGTCGGGAGCCGCATTATTGGTAGCAGTAGTCAGCCCAGCATTTGGGGTGATAGCCGACCGAACTCGTATCAAGATGAAGATGCTCAAACTGCTGACATGGGTCGGCTATAGCTCGGTTGCGCTACTTGCCCTCACACCGCTCTTTGGTATCTCCTTTCAGTGGATCTGGATTTTAATCATGTTCCTACTGGCGAACGTCGGTTTGAACGGCGCTGGGGTTTTCTACAATGCATTACTACCACATCAAGGCGATGAAGATGAATTGGATTCTATTTCAAACAAGGCTTACGCCTACGGCTACCTAGGTGGTGGCCTTCTACTCGTGGTTCACCTAGCAATGGTAATGCTCATTTTGGACGATTCGGGAGACACTCAATCTTGGGTAGTCCCGTTCGCGATGGCAACATCTGGATTTTGGTGGTTTGGCTTCGCGTTTTTCACCTTCTTGGCAGTGCCTGAACCTGAGGTTGAGAATGAGATTGAAGACCTGCAATTCGGCAGTGCGAGCAAGTTGGCCATCAGCGAAATTCGTAAGACAATCAAGGATTGGCGTTCTTTCAAGACTCTGTTCATCTACATGATTGCATATTTCCTATTCATCGACGGCATCAACAGCGTAACAGCGTTGGCAGGTGCATTTGGCATCGCGGTGCTCGGCCTGTCGATGACCGCCCTGATAATGACCATCGTCGCCATCCAGTTCGTTGCTTTCCCCGCCGCTTTCCTATTCACTTGGTTAGCGGGGAAAACCAATACCAAAACCGCGCTCACCGTTGCACTGGTCGCTTGGTGCGTAGTAATCGCCGGAGCGCTATCCTTCGCTCCGCTAGAGTTGGAAGAGCATGAGGAATATGATTTCCAATTCACTTGGAATGAAACCAATTACGAAGTCACCATGCTCAATGTTGATGCTTTGGGAGATAGCGACGGAGACCGAAATTTCGACGACACTTGGAGTCATATTCTCCCTGTCGATGAGGACACACCGGGTTCTGCAAATGTGGAGAATGTCACCATATTCATGGCTTCACTTGATGATAGTAGATTCAGCGCCTCAGTCGCTAACGGCAGTCTTAACGGCACTATTGCATTGGGCGTAGATCACCCTACAAGTTTAGGTGATGGCCATCTCGATTTCATCCCAGCCACGGCTCGCGATTTGGTTTGGCAGCCACTAGGAATATCGGTGACCTTCCAATTCCTATTGCTTGGCTGCATGGCGGGATTGTTGCTCGGCGGCTCGCAAGGATTGGCTCGCAGCCTATTCGCCAAGATGGTTCCAGAGACTCGTAGCACCGAATTCTTCGGATTCTTCGGATTCTTTGGCAAGGTCGCAGCGTTGATTGGTCCTTTCATGTATGCTGCGTTGTCCACATTGTATGACAGCAGAGTTGGCGTTGCTAGCCTGTCTATTCTGATTATTGGTGGCACCATCATGATGCGATTCGTTGACGTCGACGATGGTGTTGCAGTCGCGCAGGCATGGGATAAGAGCGTCCGCGCCACCTCAACCTCTGATGAGCCCGCATCTGAGACAGTCGAGGTAGAAGACAACGAGTGAGTCAGTCTCCATGAGGCAGTACTCTGTCTGCAATCAGTGAGACCTCAAACAGCACAATCATCGGCACCGC
>CAUZSM010000080.1:0-7738 GCA_963582685.1 Candidatus Thalassarchaeaceae archaeon
TCATAGCCACGAATTTCATCATCGATGGGGAACATTATCTCATTCCATTCGCTCTTGAGGAGCCCAGTGTAGTCGCTGCTGCCAGCAATATGGCGAAACGGTGCCACACCAAGGGCGGATTCACCTCAAATAATGACGACCCGGTGATGATTGGGCAGATCCAAGTCGTAGGTTGTGCAGACCCAAATGTGGCCAAAACAGCCATTTTGGACGCATCTGACGACCTGATTGGTCGCTGCAATGAGGTTGACCCAATACTAGTCAAGTTCGGTGGTGGGTGCAGGAGCCTTGAAGCACGCATCATCGAGACTGAATCGGGGCCGATGGTCATTGTCCACATCCTTGTTGATTGCCGAGATGCCATGGGTGCAAACGCAGTTAATACAATGGCTGAAACCATCGCACCCGTCATTGAATCGGTCACTGGTGGAACAGTAATTCTCCGCATCATCAGTAATCTCGCTGTACACCGGTTGGCTCGGGTAAGTGCGACCTTCACTCCGGCGGAGATATCGGATTCAGGAAATGACCCGGTGCGAGGTGCTGAGGTTATCGATGGTGTGCTTCAGGCATACCACTTTGCCGCTGCAGACCCGTTCAGGGCGACCACGCACAACAAGGGCATCATGAACGCAATCTCCCCCATAGCCATAGCCTGTGGGCAGGATTGGCGGGCTATCGAGTCCGGTGCGCATTCATATGCCTCACACGGTCGAACCTATGGCTCCCTGACACACTGGGAAAAGGATGCAGAAGGCAATCTAGTCGGCTCAATAGAGCTCCCAATGGCTGTAGGGCTGGTAGGAGGTGCAGTGCGCGTTCATCCTGCTGCAAAGGCAAATGTTGCCATCCTTGGCGTAACAACCGCAGATGGCTTGGCTAAGGTTATCGCAGCCGCAGGACTTGCTCAGAACCTAGGGGCTCTGCGCGCTTTGGCTACCGTAGGAATTCAGGCGGGACACATGAAGTTGCACGCTCGAAACATGGCTGTCACGGCAGGGGCTAACGACGACGAAGTGGACAAAGTAGTGGAAATTGCCAGTGCGAGCGGTGACAGAATCACTGCGGAATCCATCGAAGCCGCACTTCGACAACTCAGAGGAGAATGATTCACTCTTCGACTTCGTCGACTGCGATTATCTCGGCAGTCTCCTCGTCCCAGTCATCCGAGATAGGGACTTCAGGGGCGTCCTTGATTTCCCCAGCCTCACCTTCACCGAGTTGCTCGGCGAGTTGGGCACCGGTCAACCCCATCTGGTCCGCTTGCTCACGGAACCATTTCCTGACCTTCTTGGATTCAGCAAATGGGCAACCAAAATACTCAGCGAATCTGCGAGTAGTGGTCAAACGACGTGATAGCCCGTCTCTGCGTCTGCCGACCAGCCCGAGATGCGAGAGTTCTCCAACATGCTCGTAGGTCTTTTGGCCAATCATTTCGACCAATTGGCTCTGAGCCATCGGCTGGTGATAGGCAATCAGTGCAGCAGTAGGGAGTAGGCGCTTAGGAATCTCTGTTCGGAATGAACCAGGTACATGGTTAGCAAGTTTTGGCTTGACCTCCATCACCCAACGACCAGATACATCCGTGAGTTGTATCGCGCCACCTCGGCGTCGCTTCATGGTAGATTGCAATGCCTGTAGCGAAGCCAAGACTTCGCTGTGGCTTTGCTCAAGAGATTCAACGAGTTGCTCAGTCGAAAGTGACTGGCCGGAGCTGAATAGAATCGCCTCAAGCATTGTCTGCAAGTCGATATCGTCACTCATTCACTCACTTCCTACCGCATCGACAAATCGTGGGCCGACGCCAATCTCAGATGATACTGCATCGAAGGAATTCAACTTCGGCCACTTGTCCTGCATGAAAATATCCCCATTGGGGTATTCCATCTGCCACAGGTCGGAATATCCTCTGTGAGTCAAGAATAGAGCGGATACGAAGCCGGCGATCTGTCCTTCATCCTCTGCCTCGCTCAACTCCCAGCCCTGTTCTAGGGAATGCTGTGTAAGTTGGGACGCAACCTGCTCAAGTGTGACTGGCTCACCTTCAGGCCCGGCTACCCTCAAAGCCTCCCAGCAACGACGAATGTCATCCTCAAGGTCCTCCTTGTGCATCCTCGTAGTCACACTCGCCATCCAGTCCTCGACCTCGGCGGCGTTCTTGATTCGGACTTCCTCTCGTACGCGACGGATTTCGGCCTCCGCATGGGCCTCTTGTAGCCCCAACAGAAGTTCAGCAAGGGTGACCTTGCGGCCTTCATCACGTTTGATTCTGCCATCGAGAAGGTCGGGAAGTGAACCAGTAGTGGCTCCGCTGATTATGCCGACGCTGAAATTGTACTCGTCATCACCAAACTCTGTTTCCCAGCCACCATACCAGGGGTCCTCCTCAAAGTCAGCCCCAGCACGCTCGGCTCTCTCCAATAGAGTGGAGGCCTGTCCTTTGAGCACTTGCCAAGCCATGCGAATCAAGCGACCGCAGATTGGCAGGTCGATGTTCTCAGCATCCTTGATGCGCTTGGCGAATACTTGAATGAAAACCTCTAGGTCAAGGTCCCAAGGGTCGAGAGTTGCATCGTTGAACATCTGGAATACAAGCGCGACTGAACGGTCGAATGGGTCAATGAGGCTCTGGTGCTCAGCACACTCGAGGTCACAAAGTTCGACCAAGCGCTCGATGTATCGATTCTTGTCGAGGTCGGAACCTTCGGACTCTCCGAGCAACTGACGGATTATTTCAGACTGCATCTCATTGCTCTCAAGCAAACTCATCAAGTCACCTCCAAATCAATTCACTCATCTTCTTCATCGACTTCTTCTACCTCGATGACCACTTCAGTCTCGGCTTCATCTGCCTCCTCCTCAGCGATGCGGGCATCGAGTTCATCACGGTCTGCTGCCTCGATGGCGAGTTCGACATCGAGTTTCTCTTCCATGTCTACTCGGTCATCATCGGCTCGGCTGGCAAGACTTGTGAGGGTGGAATCGTCTTCCTCCTCTTCAGACACCTCGCCTTCAGCAGTGACTTTCTCCGAATCGGTCGTAGGCTCGACTCCGTCGAGCAAAGTGGTTCCACCCAGACTTGCTGGTGCCTCTATGGCGTCAGGAACTGTAGCCATGTCAGCAGGGTCAGGCAAATCGACAACGGCTGCATCTCTATTGGCCTGTGCAGCCTGCTGAGCCTGCAATTCTTCCAGCGCTGCGGTACCGAGTTCAATGGCAGCGTCGCGGCCAAAGTCGGTGATTTGACGGCTGCAACCATCACCTGCGTGGGTGATACCGATGTGATGGTCAGCCATCTGCAGGCTGACCTTGCGCAGAGTGACTTGGATGAACTGAGCACGCTGACTGCGGATTTTGCAGAGGCGTGCAATGTGTTCAGCATTGTATGCGTCGAGGTTTTGGTCGACTTCGTCGAAGTAGTAGAATGGTGACGGATCGTAGTCCTGAATCGCGAAGATGAGGGCTAGTGCAGCCATCGATTTCTCACCGCCAGAAAGCAGGCTCAATTTGCTCTTGCTCGACTTGCCACTCGGTTGGCACCACATATCCAGACCACCGGTGAATGGGTCCTTCGGATTCTCTAGTCGAAGTTCGGAGTTACCTCCATCCGATAGTCGGGAATACACTCGCTTGAAGTTCTCAGAAACAACCTCCAGCACGGTGGTGAGACGCTCTTTGCGTTCTCCCTCAAGTTGCTCGGCCAGTTGAATCAGGTTCTCGCGGTTCTTGCGGAGTTTCTTGTAGTCCTCGGCGATTCTTCCGAGTCTTTCCTCGGCTTCATCGTACTGCTCGATTGAGAGCATATTGACATCGCCAAGGTTCTGCAATTTACGGTCAATCTGAGTGACGGCACGTTCAGCGTCCGCAACACTCGGTAGGTCGAGGTCGACACTCGCCGGTACGATATCCAGAGTCTTCATCTCAACTGTGAGTTCTTCGAGTTGACGGCGCTTCATCTCAATCTCACCGGAGAGTTCGTCAATACGCCCGCGTAGGGTTTCACGCTGGGCAGAGTGATTCTCAAGCGATGCTCGCAGGCTTGCTCTATCCTCACGGAGTGTGACTCGCTTCTCATCCAGTTCACGGTGTTCCTCTGCGACCTGTGCATGGGCTTCGCTGACCTCGGCGAGTTCTACTGAAATCGCCTCAATCTCATCGCTGAATTCAGAGGTGCGAGCCTGGGATTTCTCAATGGCAGCACTGTGCTCGCCAATACGGCGCTCTAGGTCAGTGACAGTTCGCTCAAGCAATTCGGAAGTTGCGTTACCTGACGCCAACTGCTGCTCTGCAGCAATCTTTGCTGTGACCGCGGCTGTACGAACTTGTTCACATCTCTTGAGTTGGTCAGAAACATGCTTCGGACTACTCAATAGTAGAGCATCGGATGCTTTCTGCCGGTTCTCAACAGCAGAATCGTATTTCTCAGCAGAGGCTTGCGACTTGAGCCGAACCTTCTCGGCCGCGTTCTTGACTTCTGTGAGTTGGGAAAGTGCTACCTTGACCTTATTCTCAGCCGACTCAAATACAGACTGAGCCCGCTTCATGTCATCTTGCCAACCTCGCAGTTTCAGAGAGTGATCTCCGTCTGAGAGGTTGTTGATGCGCTCGCGCAATTCCATCGCCTGTTTTCTCGACTCGGCGAGTGCTGCGTTTACTGTATCTGCAAGAATCTCAAGTCGGCCAACCTCGGCCTGCGCTCGGTCCATTGCAGCAACGCCGGCAATGTTACCGCCAAACTGCGGTCGCTTGCCGCGAATCGCACCGCCGGACATCGCTCCAGATGCATCTACCACGCTGCCATCCAGAGTAACCATTCGAACGCCACCCATGTGGCGGCGGGCTGTACCCATGTCGCGAACGATGAGTGTGTCACGAACCGCGTGACGAACTGCAGCCTCGACCGACTCGTCGTATTCTAGGAGTTCAAATGCAAATCCAAGAACACCATCTTGGCGCTCGGTCATTCTCGCTCGGCCACCAGGGCTACGGAAGGAGAGTTTGTTGAGAGGAAGGAACACAGCACGGCCAGCGCGGTTGTCACGCAACCACTTGATACACGAAGCCGCAACCTCGTCATCACGAACAACGATGCTGTTCATTCCGCCACCGAGTGCGTAGGCCAAAGCCTCGTCGTGGGCCTCGTCCTTCGGTACACATAGTTCACCAAGTGGCCCGAGAATTCCACGGACTTCGCCTCGGTCCCGTAGTGAGAGGATTGCGCTGACAGCTTGTGCCTGGCCGGCGCGGGATCCGGACTTGTTCTCGACATCGAGTTGCTTTCGATTCAACTCGCGTTCGGCTTCGCGTAACTTGTTCTCGACCTGCTCACCTTGGTCCATCAGAGTACGCTCTTCCTTCTGCAAACGGGTGAGTTCCTCAGCCAAACTGCCTCGGTCATGTTCAGGCGCATCCACCTGCAAGTCTTCTCCGACCAAATGCAAGTCATCTCGAGATAATCGAGCCTCATCCAAGGCATCCTCAAGTTCAGCGAGTCGCTCCTCAGACATCTCGACCTTCTGCGCTGCTCGGTCGGCCTCCAACTTGGCCTCGGCCCTAGCCTCATCGGCAGCAGCAACTACCTCGGTCGTTTTGCCGAATTTTCGATTCAAATCGTGAGTAGCCTTGTCTCCAGCAGATATCGCCTCTCTGGCTTCCTTCTCTTCGCGTGCGGCACTCTCTAGGTCTTCGTCCGCCTTTGTCAGAGCAGCCAGAGCAGCCACAAGTCCGGAGAGGTGAGCATCTAGAGCATTCTGGGCGGATTCCTGCTCAGACTCTAACACGCCAATCTCGTCTTCAGCATCACTGATGTCTTGTTCCGCATCTATGATGCGATCCTTGCGCGTACCAACATCTACCTCGAGTTTGCGCATTCTTTCTGAGAGAGCCTTGCCGTCATCACCGATGACATCGTCGAGTTGTTTCTCGATAGTAACCAGTTGCTCGTCCAAATCGAGTAGTTCGGCGTTGCCTTCCTTGATGGTGGAGTTATACTGTTCGATGCGCTCAAGATAGCCGGAGCGCTCATCTCCAATCATCTGAATCTCATTGAATCGACTGCGATGCCTTGCGTGCATCAGAGTAACCTTGGCATTTTCAAGAGCGATGCCGAGTTCACGATACTTCATCGCCTGCACTCGCTCTTTGGTGAGGGTCTTGAGACGAGCCTGCAATTCCTCCTCGAGGATTGCGATTCTTTCCAAATACTCCTCGACATTTGCACGCTGGCGCTCGGCCCGCTTGATTTCGTCATCATAGGCCATGACGCCAGCAACGTCATCGAGCACCTTCCTACGTTCTCGAGATGTCATGGTGGCGAGGTGTGTGACATCACCCTGTAACACGATGTTGTAACCGTCGCCTCTGGCACCGGCCTCGGTGAGGAGTCGACGAAATTCAGTACTGGTGGATGGACGCTCGTTCAGGTAGTAGCCAGCAACTGCGTTGTTCTTCCGATTGAGTTTGACTGTTCGAGTGAACCTCACTACATCCGCATCGACTCTCAGCCTACGCAATCCATCCTCCATCACCGGATTTGCGAAGTTCAAAGTTGCCATACACGAACGGGCTGGCTTGTCATTCTTGCCGCCATTGAAAATCAGGTCCTTGACGTTCTGAGCACGCAGGCTCTTGGCAGAGCGTGGACCCAAGACGAATTGTATCGCGTCACCGCAATTTGACTTGCCCGAACCATTGGGTCCTGTTATCGCGGTGAATCCTTCATCAAAGGGAATTACAACTTCGCCCTTGAAGGACTTGAAGTTCTCCATTTCTATCGATATCAGGTGCATCCCATCACCACTTCTGTGCACCGCAAAGCGCACATTGGACAACGCCTCGTCTTTCAAGATACTATAAACGATGCCCTAAGGCCTTGCGCGTACGCGCTGATTGTGAGGTCTATTCAAAGCGCCATGAGCCATCCAAAGAGTTCAGGCAAGAGTGCCGGTTCCATCACACTGGTTGCAGCCCTGACCATTGCAGTAATGACAGGACTTACCAATTGTCATCCCCATGTCGTCGTCCTCGATGCCCTTTTGGAATGGGTCCTCATATTGATCCAGTGACAAAGCCTCACGAAGTTGGCCAACGGTGAAACCCTCACCCAAATGCTTCTCGGCGGAACCGATGAATGCCCGCTTGCCACCCCCCCTCTGCTTCCTTCCTCTACCTGCCGAACTGCGCAGCAGCGAGACCCCAACCACCATGCAAGTCGCAGAGGTTGCTAGCAGAAAAGAGGCTAGTGCAGGCCCGGGGAGGTCAAAGCCCAACAGGTCAGCGAGGTCGACGACCTCACCAGTGCTGGTCAGCATCCCAAACATGTCTGCTACACCGACTGAGCCAAAAAGCAGGCTCGCTCTAATCCAACGGCGCGCCTTGCGAGACTCCTCACTGACCTGACCGCTGCCCTTGAGAACCCTAGATAGCCCACGCCGGACCAACAGGAACGCTATTCCAATGACTACGACGTCAACCGGTTCCCAAACACCGAGTGGTGAGAGACAGGCTGAAACACCAAAGGACTCTAGGTCAGCAGCGATAGTTGCCTCTGAGCATGTTCCGCTGAACAACATGGTGAGGACCAACTTGTGCATCACACCATCAGAGTAGGTCTGATAGAAACCGATGGAAACATTCCACAACACCATCACGCCGAGAACGATGCCGATTAGCAGCGAGATGACGTGTTTTACACGCACCATGGACAGCCTCTCGTCGCTTGGCTGTTAGAAGTATCGGG
>CAUZSM010000081.1:0-7641 GCA_963582685.1 Candidatus Thalassarchaeaceae archaeon
TATGATATCGGTGTCTGTTGAAAAACCGACAAGATAGAGTCTTGTCCGTTTCAATCGAAATGCTCAATAGGCATGCCCACCAATGGAGAAAGGCTCGGGGGGCAGTCAATCATGGTCAGCAAACCACAGAATGGCGCAATTGTTCAGATATCGGCCCCCGGAGGTGCTCATATGAACGGTCAGGGACAAGAAAGCAAGTTCATTGCTCAAATTGATGAGAGCCAACGAGACTAATTGAAAATAGGAGAGAAAGTAAATGCACAGATGTAACGAGTGTGGCGAAGCCACTGAACACGACGAGAGACGCGGAGAAATAGTCTGCGTAGGCTGCGGAATAGTAGTCGAGGACAACATGATTGATGGGACACACCCCTCCTATACCGCCGAAGGCGGTCAATGGGCTACTGAGGACAACCGTGGCGGTGCGGACCGCAACGCAGCCCTCGGCAGTGAAATGACTCTGCAGGACATTAGAATGGGCGATGGCAAGACCATCGGACTGCGGCACTACATCCTAGCCCGTCGAAGACGATACCGTCACCGCCGGGCCAACGACATCAAGAAGGCCGTCAAAGCGATGGGCCTTGGCAAAAAGGTACAGGATGACGCACACGAGGTAGTGATGAACTGCTTCACTCACAGTGAGAAGGAAATGCAGGACCAAGAACTACGTGAAAGACTGGCACCTCTGCCAAGAAACGAACTCCGCTTCATCCGCAAGAAGGAAGTGATGCGAGCGAACTACGCCATCGAGGTCAGTGCAGTCGCTGTGTTGATGGCCATCAGCAAACTTGGTCTGATGGAGCCTTTCCTGTGGCGCCAGTGGATACTGGAGCATGAACTCGACGAAAACGAGGTGCTTCGAGCCCAGAACTCAATTCTAGCTCGTATTGACCGACTGAGCCTTGAAGGCATGCTGAGGGTAAGGGTTCAGCGTGACCCAGAGGTGGTCCGCTCATTGCAGTTCGCCAGTGTCCTCAACCATATGACACAGTGGACCCGAGACAAGCTCCCCCACCGCGCCAATGACATCATCAGCGACGTATATGACCGGCTGAAGAAGATAGGAGAGCCAACCCTTGACGGTGCTATCCCCAACGCAATGCCTGACATGCTGATTGGCATGATGTTCCGTCTGGTATTCATCGACCAAAAGGTGAGTCGGAGGCATGGTGCTGTCGCAGTCGCCCTCGGTCGCTGTCCGGCTAGCATCAAGCAGCGCGTCGAGGCAAATCTGGGCCTACTACAGAAGTTAGGCGTGGCGGCCTGAATCGGGCACTAATGGCGGTTGCTGCGCCTTTGAGGCGCGGGCCACCACGGTCACAATGACGGCCACAGTGATGGCAAGAACAAGACAAACGACGGCAACTAGTCCGACCATCGCACCTGCCATGACGGCAAAGATATCTTCGTTGACAACCCCAAGGGGTTGGTCTTCGTACTCCCACTCATGAACCAAAACCAATGAGAGGTCATCGCCATCCCAGGCTTCCAGTAAGTCGAGTGTCACCTCGCCTTCACTTTCGTTGGGGAGGTAATTCAGTGCGTCAAGAGTAATCACTTGCCGGACAATATGTGTGTAATTATCCAGCCCATTACCACCTTCTGGGAAATATGCAGTTTCTTCAACTATCATCAAACGATGAGTCCAAACCGCGTCACCATTCTCCGTAGAGAAATGCCACGATACTGTGCCACTGCTATTGTCGCCACCCCAGGACAACTCCGAGGATACTGCGCCGGCTGAATCGCGTGGTTGAACAAGAAGTTCCTCGTAATCTGCCTGTAGTGAATCGCCGCTTGCTACATTGCCTGCCTTGACCCTGCACCCATCGAAAACCATGGTTGGTGGAGCGCGCTCAACCCCCACCGATTCTTTCGATGCTGGACCATAACGCGCAATCCAACGGTCATCGCCTTCCTGAGAGCCAAATGGGTCCTCAGTCTCGCCAATGTATCGGTGATGGACCAACATGGTCACATCTTTCCCTTCGACTGCGTCGTCAAGCGCGTGTTCTGCGCCGACGCAGTTTTCACACCACGTCGCAGTGTAAACTTCAACGATGCGGGGCATTTCCTCAAACGTTGCCGTCATCGTCGTGTTTTGGGAACCCCCGGTGAGGCTGAGACTGAGACCGCCTACTATGCCCTGTTTTTCTGACACGTCAACGGTAGCAGCCGCCTGTACCGGAGCAACCGGAGCAAGTATGACCGTCAGCATCAGTGCAGCCAACAGCAGGGCGTAACGCGTCGCTCTCATCAGTGGGGGCAGCGCAGCGAGTCGTTTGTCAATCCTACGGTTACAGGTGCCCCACTCATGCCACATCAAAAGCGCCGTCGTCCCAACGTCGATTGACTGCACGGGGTATCACTCCACCCTGGTTCACATTCGGAATCCGATAGTGAGTCCACCAAGGTGCATCCGCCCGTGTTCCATACCGTCGCTGATAGGGGCCGATTACCTCGTAAATCCATGCGCGTACGAGATTGTTCTCTGGAACGGCATGGCGCACCCAGCGTTCATCATCACCATCTTCCTCCACCTCCAGTGCCCATCCAGTTGCACGGGCTAGTGATATGGCCAACTCACGCTCATCCTGTGAGCGAAGGGTCATGGTGAAATTCTCAGCACCGAAGAATAGTATCCCCCCTACCCTCGGTATAATCATCACGCCACGTTCTGGAATGCGAATCAACATCTCATACAAGCGTGGGAATAGGAATACCCAGCGCCCACCGCCATGATCGCCATTGGCAGCTGCGCGTAGGCGTTGCATTACTCGTTGTTGGGCAACAACACCTCTGTCGGCCGGTTCATCCCCACCACGCGGTATCTTGCTGCGGCAACGCGAGATGAAACTGCACAACGGCGCGAGATTATGGCGTGTGGCAAGATCATCGGATAACGATAGCACCGCACTGACAACTTGGTCACCCAAAGGTAGGCGACGACCGGACCTGTTAGGGTGCAGGCAGAGTGGTTCGCCCAATTCATCGTCGGCGGCTTCACGACGAGATAAGCAGCCGCGAATCAGAAAATTGGAGGAGTGAGCGCCTGCGCGCATCGTCAAGCCATACCACAGGCCTGACGTCCCCTCAATCGCAATCACCGGGTTCCCCTCCGGGCAAATGTGGACGCGGTCATTGGTTCGAGCAACCCCGACAAGCATCGAAAGTGCGCGAGTCTGAGCCTCACTGGGCCTTAGTCCACCTTCAGGTGAATTCCACAACCATCGGAGTGCTATCAATTCCTGATAACCTGAGTGCGTTGGAGGAGATATGTCCCATGACATCAGTGTAGCCCACAACTCTGGCCATGGCGGCACAACCAACCACACCCAGCGGTCCTCACGCAACAACCGAATCTGTAGTCGCCCTCGGTGTACACGCAGCGAACGGGTCGACTTGAGCGCTGCATGACTTGTCCATATCCGCCCACCCTGTGATGCATCCAACCACCGGTTAATCCACGGATGATGCAGACCGGATAGATTGCCTAATTGATGATTCAGAAAGTTGGTATTGATGACGTGCTGTTCATGCATATCTTGAGAATAGAAATGGTTTGGAGTTGAATGCCCCAATCGCCTACCAATCGTGCTCGCCCATCCGCCAAACTGACCTGCGGCGCCGAGCGGTTCACTGCGACGGCGCTGCCTGCGGTTAATGTAGTGCAGATGTCTGCGGGCGCGCTCCTGTTCACGGCCGTAGCCTTGCACAGCCTGCATATCGAGCGGGGGGCATTGGGTGGCCGTCATCAACTCAAGGAGGGTGTGCCAATCAAATTGGGCCAACTCATCGATGCGAGCGCTAGAATCTGTGAACGCCATCAGCAACGAGCGATGTGGCACATCAATCAACCGGTGGCCATCAATTGACCACACTTCACCAGAACATGACAGCCAAGAGCCGTCGGGCAATGGAAATCCGCGCTGAAGAAGTTGCTTTGATTCTAGACTATCCCAACCGACCTGTTGCAGTCTATTCTTCAGCCATCGCCAATGTGCAAGCATCTCAACTTCATCGATTTCATGATGTAGGGGGCCGAGAGGCGCATCGGGAACCTTCTCAACACGAATGCGGAGCCAGATTGCATCCTCATCAAGGCGATTCTGTGCCAGTAGATGACGCCAACGAGTACGATTACCGCGACTTCTGCTGTTGCCGTACTTCTCTTCGAAGTTTGCTCTCACCTCAGAGGAAGGAGGATGCCCCCCCGCGGAGCCGAATAACGAGGGACGGAACATGGCGCAGATATTGCACCAGCCATCATCGACTTGCTCGACTTCACTTTCACAGATTTCGCAGCGCATGGGAATCACTCATCCCATGATTCTTCGCAATCCTCGTCATCCCAATACTCGTCATCGTAATCTTCCTCATCCGCTTCCTCAAGGGCAATACCCATCGGATACTTGTCAATCAATTCACGCCATCTTCGGGAATCGTGACGCGGAGCACGATTCCACTCAGCGTGGAGCAAGCGCAGGGTCGCTACCTTCTGCGCCATGATTACATCACTGAGCAGACCGAGTACGAAGGATGCAGCGTAATCGCCAAGCGGAAGAGGAGAGGTGGAGAGGTCGTTGGCCTCGATGCAAACCGGCATACCATCCTCGCCCTTATCGTAGGCGGCTCGGTGGCGGAATGCGATGACTTTCAGGGCTCGGCGACCCATCAACGATTCGCGAGTGTACACCTTGTAGCACATGCCACTATCACCCTGAATGAGGATGCCTCCGCCATCATTGAGGGTTGAGACACGCTCTGCGTGGCTGCTACAGACTTGTCGTAGCATGGAGAGCCCACGCATCTGTCGTTCGTCTGGGACCAAACTGGTGTCGTCATCATTCCAGCACCAACGCAACGCAGCGAGCAGACGTGCTGGCTCGCTGCCAGGAGGTGACATCAAACAAGCGACGAGCACATTCCAGACACGTGGTGAAGGTGGGATTGGTGTGGGGTGGAAGCTACCGTCCTTCACTGTAAGGAGGTGCAGTCGGTCATCCTTGACCACAAGTGCTGGCTGAATAGGTGCGTTGTGAATGGTCTGCCAATCCTTGAGTGCCGTTCGCCACAAATCGGTGAGTTCACCTCCGCAGCGAGCAATCTCTGCCCACAGTTCCTCACCGATCTTACCAACCAGTAGAGCGGTTGAGAGGTCGGCTTTGGATGAGATTTGAGTACAGACCCAATTCCAGAACGGATGCTGTGGCTGGTCCAATGTGGACAGAACGAAGCTCTCAACATCTAATTGTTCGATTGCTGCGGGGTTGAGGCCCCCTGGGAATGGGATTCCGGGCAGTGTGTTGTCGACCATCCATTCACTGTCGATAATACCGTTCACAGGCCATGTGCAAGCCGACATCATACCCAGTGCCTCGTTCCAATCCTCGTATGCACGCGGACGCGCCTCGGCGCCATTGCTGAGCCAATCGGCAACGTCGGCAATCGGCAACGGACCAAGTAGGCGGACTTCCTGAATGAACTGGTCCTTCTCACGTCGGCTCAGCGTACCATAGGATGGGAAGTTAACACTGATGTTCGGTACCTGTGGAAGCGCGTTGGCACGCTTACCCTGAGCGCGCGGTTGCCAATCTTCGATGAACTGGCGCCACTCGTCACGGTTAGACGCACCCCAATCCACAGCCAATCTACGCTCAAAAAGAGCAGTGATAGTAGGCACGCGGTCAGCAATTTGCTTGGCTAGCATATGCCAACGAGTATCATCGGGCATGCCTTCTGATTCAGCGAGCAATGCCTTGGCTTCAACTCGGTCCGCCAACGACGGTTCGGTATCCGCTGAGATACCGAGAAGAGGGCGACGGAGCAGGGTGCAGAGGGAGCACCAACCACTGCTCAACGGCTTAGATTGGTCATTACAAGCAACACAGGATGCAGACATGTCGTCCTCATCACTAATGGCCCTATTTGAATGCACGTGAAATCTCAAGCTTGGACCGATTCAAAAGCTGCTATTGCGCGCCCGATATCATCGTCGGTGATGTGCAGGTGAATGACTACACGGAGACTGTTCGGTGAGAGAGCGAATAGGTCCACACCATGAGCAGCCAGAGCCTCAACGA
This sequence comes from Candidatus Thalassarchaeaceae archaeon, assembly GCA_963582685.1. Taxonomy (GTDB): domain Archaea; phylum Thermoplasmatota; class Poseidoniia; order Poseidoniales; family Thalassarchaeaceae; genus CAUZSM01. The sequence continues at coordinate 6,087 of CAUZSM010000081.1, forward strand.
CGTCATCTGCTGGATTGTCTGTAGTGACGTAAACCATGTTGGTCTGGACGCTGTCAAGGTCAACTGAGAAACCCGACATTGCGTCCACTGCCTTGGCCAGTCGTCTCGCTCGGGCATGGTCCTTGGCTAATCGCTCGATGTTGTTCTCAAGCGCATACAAGCCAGCGGCGGCCAAGACCCCAGCCTGCCGCATGCCGCCGCCAAACATCTTGCGCCAGCGATGAGCGGCGGTGATGAATTCAGAAGAACCAACCAACACCGAGCCGACCGGCGCACCCAAACCCTTGGAAAGACAGATGGAGATTGAATCACAGTCCTTTACCATCCTAGCAGCATCGGTCCCGGTGGCGATGACCGCATTGAATAGTCGAGCACCATCCATGTGAACAGCACATCCATGCTCATGGGCGGCTGCACAGATTTCGTCGATAACCTGCTGCGGATAGCAAGTGCCGCCACCCCGGTTGGATGTGTTCTCAAGGGATACCAGAGAACAGTCGGGAAAGTGAGACATGCTTCCCTCAGCCTTGCGAATTGCGGCCACAACAGCCTCAGTGTCCAGTAACCCTCTTTCACCTTCCACCAAAGCGACCGAGCAGCCGGAAAGGTGAGCATAACCTCCACCTTCGTAGAGGTAAATATGACTGGTTCCCTCCATGACAATCTCATCGCCCTGTGATGTATGAGTCCGGACTGCCACTGCATTGGACATGGTCCCTGATGGAACAAACAGTCCTGCCTCCTTACCAAGCATCGCTGCGATTTTTTCCTGTAGTGCGTTCACAGTCGGGTCGTCGCCGAGCACATCATCGCCGACCACTGCGTTTGCAATCGCCTCACGCATAGCCGCAGTCGGCTGGGTAACCGTATCTGAACGCATATCGACGCGGTCCGAAGAATGCTCTCGCATGGTCTATCGAGTCAGGGTCGCACACTTAGCATTCATGTGCTTAGATAATGCGCCCCAAGAGTGTAAACACGGGGTTGGGGGGAGAATACGGTGGAATCATCGACGCCCTGTGAGGTGAGAACAACCGGTGCAGATACCTTGTCTAAAATGATAGGAGCAAGTCGGTAAGGAACAGATACGGCAGCGTTGCCGGGCAATTCTCGCGCAGTGTGTGCACCTCTCCATGAGGGGCGAATAGTGTAGCCCCGCATCAACCTTCACTTTCTGCAAACAAGATGTAATCAGCGTGAACATCATGAATGGGGTGGTGGAGCAGAGGCCATGGCGGATGGGGCTCGGGGCTTTCGCGATGTGCCTTACATGGGCGTGATTTGGGTCGTGCATCAGGCTGTGCAGCGTGGATTCTGGAATGGAAATCCGGACTGGTGCAACCTCGGACAGGGACAGCCGGAAATCGGGGATATGCCCGGCGCTCCGGAGCGTATTCGACAAGTGACCATAGAGCCAGATGACCAAGCGTATGGACCCATCAATGGCATCGACGAATTACGAGAGGCGGTGGCTGGTCACTACAACCGACTTTTCAGAGAAGGTAAGAAACCATACAGAATGGAGAATGTAGGCATCGCGCAGGGCGGCAGCTTG
>CAUZSM010000082.1:0-7638 GCA_963582685.1 Candidatus Thalassarchaeaceae archaeon
CTCAGCCACCGATGTTGTGCTGCCGCTGAATTGGCTTGGCGGCCCGGTCGCTGCTGCTGCTCGCCAGCACAGGTATCCCGGCATTCTGCCACACGCTTACCTGCAACCTCGTGAGCGGTTCGAGAAATCGTCAGTTAGGCGAAAGAATCGCCGCCTACCGTTGGTATTTCGTAGAGATTTGCTCGGTGGTGGTATTCACGACCGCAACGAAGTGGTGGACTACTCAGAACTAGCCGACCGCCTGCTCGTTGATTTCCACTCGGTCGGTGAAGGTGAGGCCGGAGATTGGGACCTGCCAACGAGACTCGTCGAGTATGATGGCGTCCTCACCGGCTCGACCACGCTAGCAGCCGAGGCCGCCTGTCAAGGAGTACCGACTTTACTCATCAGCCGCGCACAGCGCGGCTTCCTGACCGGATTACCGGCGCTATACCTCGATAATCAGGCCAAACAGTGGTTTGCATCCCTCGATTCTGAACACATGATTCCCGAGCGTTGGCCGGACACTCTCACAACTCTGGAGGCCTTGTGGGGCCCGACTCAACTCAGCCAATCGCGAAGAATGTCGGTGTGATCACCAGCAACCCAAACTCCGCCGGACAACACCAAATCGATTGGCCAAAATCTCGCATCATCCGCATCGTCTCCTCCAACCGGCTCATCATCACCGTCGGCTTGAACTTCATACACAATCGACACGACGTGCTTGCGAGGGTCCCTCAACGGGTCGCCTCTGACGGTGACAAGCCCGACCATCTCACCAGATAGCCCAGTCTCCTCAGCCAACTCTCGAATTGCTGCATCCTTCGGGTCCTCCCCTTGGTCAACAAAGCCACCGGGCAGCGCCCAACTACCTTTCCACGGGTCCCTTCCGCGCTGGATTAGCAGTATGGTATCCCCGCGCCTTACCAGTGCGTCGACAGCCAATGCCGGATTGTGAAACCCATCGTGTCCGCATTCAGGACACTCCTTGTCATTTTCATGCGAATGTTCAGCCATCGTAACACCTCACGAGCCGAAGCGGCGTTTTCTCATCTGATAGGAGTAAATCGCTTCAAACAGGTCTTGCCGCGAGAAAGAAGGCCAGTGAACATCAGTGAAGTGCAACTCAGAATAAGCGATTTGCCACAATAGGAAGTTGGAGATTCGCTCCTCTCCGCTGGTGCGAATCACCAGGTCTGGGTCAGGAAGGTCGGCGGTGTACAACCTCTCAGATATTGCCTCAGGGGTGATGGAATCGAGAGTCATTTCTCCACTGGCGTGTTCAGCGGCGACTTGGCGAACAGCATCGACGATTTCCTCACGTCCACCATAGGCTAGGCAGACGGTAAACAGAAATCCCTCGTTTTTGGCGGTAAGTTCCTGCACCTCAGTGATGGCATTGCGTACACGCTCGGGCAGCATCTCAAGTCGACCTACAGCCTGCACCTTGACCTTGTTCTTGTGGATGCGTACATCCTCACCCAATTCCTTGAATCCAGCCACATACAGGTCGTATAGGGTATCCAATTCCTCAGGTTCTCTTTCTTGGATATTCTCAGTGGACAGAGCATAGACGGTGAAATAGGGTATTTCGAGTTCAAGAACCCAATCCATCACATCCTTCAATTTCTCTTTGCCATGTTGGTGGCCAATTTCGGTTCCCACTCCTTGGCCGAAGGCGAATCTGCGGTTCCCATCCATGATTATCGATACGTGTTCTGGCAATTTGCCTGCTTTGATGCGGTCCCGCAGTCGATTGGTTCGCACTCGGTCTGTGCGGGAAATGACGCTCCATGCGGGGCGTGAGTTTGCAATCCAGCGCGCGGGAGCAGAAAAAATACGGAATTTCAGCAACCAGTGTGCCATCCTGTCGGCAGTGCGGCCCAACCATCCCATTCTCTCACCACCAGGCGCACCCTTGCGTGTGCGCCGTACACTCGAATGGTGGTACACACTTGATGGGTTCGGGTGCGCGGCTGCCTAGTCGAATACCATGCTTGAACGGGCAGCCATCTTCTGGCGAACAGATGCTGGTGCATTGACCACAATGACTTCGCCTGCTACTTTCCATACCGGGAAATCATGGCTTGAATTGCCTGCATATGCAAATCCACCTTCACCGAATCGGGCCACAAGTGCGTCGGCCTTTGCCTGCTTGCGCAGGTTCACTTCTCCATCGCTTGCCATCACATCAGAGAATAGGCCGACGTGTTCTGCGATCCGTTCTGCGACCGCTCGCTCGGAAGCGGTGCACAAGATGACCTCACGACCTGATTCTTTCTGTTCGGCGAGCCAAGCGCGAAATCCCTCGTGATATTCGAGTTCAGCAGGGTCAAAATTGAGGCGTCGGCCGAGGTCGCGCTTCCATCGCGCCCGCTTACCAATGATTTCCAGACAAGCGACCTTCAGCAGCAGCCAAGGGCGCGGCAATACCACTCTGCGAATGGTCACCCGCGACATATCGGTCTTGATTAGCGTACCATCGAGGTCGACGGCCAGCGGCAGAGCATCAGCCATGTTTGTCAGCCGAGTCTGCTCCGCCAGCCGCCATGAACCCTCCCAAGCCTCAAGTCCGGCAGGGCTTTGTTACAGACACAGCCCCGCCTAAGCGTGGATGAAGAGGTGAAAGACCACTTGGGCGACGACCCACACGACGGCCTCTCCGACGAGATGTGGTTTCCTACGGTTGCGGTTACCAAGGTAGATGCCTCCGATACAGATTCACCATCTGGATTCACTGCCAAAACCATGCATGTGCGCTGGGACAGTCTGCCGCTTCAACTTCCCGATGGTGACCTCGCTGACCCGGGATGGTGGGCGAAGGTACGCGAAAATGACGGTTGCTGGGGTGAATGGCCAGAATTGACAGATATCCCCGTAGTTCTTCCTTCGCCAGTAGGCTGGTCGGTCGAGTTCGCAGATTGGCTCGTCGATGTGTTGCCTTTGGATGAGAAAGGCCACGGCAGAAGGCTGGGTGAATTGGCCTGTGATGTGCTTGATAGTGCAGTTGCAGGCTTGCAGTGGCAAGGTTGTGACCTCATTCTAATCCGGCCGGTCCGGGGACCCAGTGGTGGAGGGCAGGCGGGATTGAATTGCTCAGAATTACTGATTGATGCTATCGAGGCCGGTGAGAAAGAATCCGCTTTCGGTATTTGCAAGGCGGTCGGCGAGGCTCTCGGTAGATTCCACGCTTCGGCCAGCGAGGTTCGAGCTACCCCTCCCGATGAGCGCCGTTGGAACGCCCGTTCGCAGGTATTGGAGAAGCGCACACGTTCAGCGACGGTTTGGCGAGCCTCCCACAGCGATGCTACTCAAGGAACAATAACCCATGGAAACTTTGGTTTTCAAGTCGTTTGGTTCGAGGGCGATGAAGCGTATATCGAGGCCTGTGTAGGTGGAGTCTATCACGCGCTAGCCCCTTCCTCCGCCAACTTCCCCGCAGTGCGTGATGTGGCAGCCGGATATGCATCACTGACCAGCATTTGTGCGAAGTCCAACAATTCCGATGCTGCTTCCATGTTGTCTGAATTGCGCCGCTGCTTCTTCGATGGATGGTGCGGCACGGCTCCCAAGCGATGGCACTCTGCGCAGGCTCTTGACACCAATCGAGGTGGCGTGGCCTACTGGGAGTACGAGCAGATGATTGAGCATCGGTTATTCCATCAGGCATTCGGTACTGATGAGCCGACCTTTGTCACCCGTTACCTCGCCAGCGTTTCAGGTATGCAGAATCGGATGTATCAGGCGAGAACCTTGGCTGTCGCCGGCCTGATTTGCTTCACGATTCCACCCGCTGCTGCATTTTACTGGCTGTTCTACCCGGGATCGCCCTCACCAACACTCTCGGATATTGGCGCGATGGGTGTACTCGTGCTGTGTGGCTTCGCGTTGCGCCGACTTTACTCTGCCAGTGGCGCACCGTCTCACTGATTTTCCGCTCAATCAGTTGATTCGGGTGAAGGTTCCATTGTCGTATGAATAGGTGCGTGGCACACCGGTCGGCAACTCAAGTGAGAGAACTTCCTCTGACGAGAGTCCGTCTAATTTCATCACGATGGAGCGAAGCGAGTTTCCGTGCGCAGCGACCAATACATTTCGTCCAGCCTCAAGGTCGGGAATAATCTCCTCGTCAAGATAGGGCAAGGTGCGTTCAGCGCAGGTGGCAAGCGACTCGCCTTCGGGAGGTGGCACATCGTAGGAGCGACGCCAGATGTGGACCTGGTCGGCCCCGTACTTGGCGCGAGTCTCATCCTTGTCAAGTCCTTGTAGCGCACCATAGTGCCGCTCATTCAGCCGCCAGTCCTGTTTGGTCGTCACATCCGTATCGGATGTGGTGTTGTGCTGCATGACAATCTCAGCAGTTGCCTGTGCGCGCACGAGGTCACTAGTGTGGACAACATCGAAGCGGATCTCAGCCAACTGTCGTCCAGCTTCGGCCGCTTCCTCACGTCCGACCTCAGAGAGCGGGATATCGGTCCAACCGGTGAAGCGGTTGGCGGCATTCCATTCTGATTGCCCGTGCCTTAGCAGCACCAGCAACGGCATCGGTATCACTCCGCTTTTTGACGGCGCTCGCGTGGTTCATAGAATTGTAATTCAAGATCCTTGGCTAACTTCATCACATCGAGTAGGAATTCCTCGCGAGCGATTCGCTCCTGCTTGCCTGAATCAATGTCCCAATACATGTTGACGGTGACATCGATGCTCTCTGGACCCAGAGCGGCAACCCGTGCCCAAGAGGAATCTTTCTTCATGGTCTGGGTATTTTCTACAACCATGCTGGTAATTCCGTCACAGAAGCCTCTGACTGCATCCGGGTCACTATCCAAGTCGAGGTGGAATTTAGGTTGGTAACGGCGCCAGCGACGCTTTCCGTAGTTCTCCACAGCCTGGCTCACCAGATTCGCGTTAGGCAGTGTGATGACCGTATCTATACCCGTACGAAGCAAGGTGGTTCGCAGGCCAATCTCGATGACCTCACCTTCTGCGTTCTTGGTAACAATCCAATCACCGACCTTGAATGGCCGGTCGAGCAGCACAGTGACGGCTCCAAAGATGTTGGAGATGGTATCCTTTGCTGCCAATGCAAGCGCAAGACCGGAGATACCCAGTCCAGCGATGAGGGTGGCTAGATTGAAGTTGAGCGCGCTAGCGATGAGAACTGCACCAAGGATGACGATTAGGAATCTCAACACACTCTCAAGCGCACTGATTAGAGTTCTCTCCGAGCCATCCAACTCATCGTCATCATCCCACCAGTCAACGATTGATTCGACCATTCCGACCTTCTTCAAGGCCCAGGAGATTATTGCGAACAACATCACCAGATGAGCGATTGCAGGCAGCCAGAAGGCAGCCGCGCTCGGCATCATCACGTTGGAGTCAGCCAAATCCATGCCTGAGACGAGTTGCTCACTGAGTTGCCAGAATAAGCCGGCAGCGGTTGCAGTGCCTAGCGTGCCCCGGCTATCTTTGATTGTCTTCGCCGCGATTTCTGAGCGTTCTGCCAAGTTACTGAACACGCGCGTGACCAATTCCATGGTCAGTGCCCGTGCAACTACACCCAATACTACGAGCGCGACAAGCACTCCCAGCGTTCCTTGATTGAATCCTAGATACTCGGTTCCCCAGCCGGGAACCAACTTAACATACTGTTCCATCAATCCCGCCGACCTACCCCACCTCTTTGTCACTTTCTCTTTACACAATAGATACGGAACACGTCCCTTTGGGACTGTTCCGAGAAGGCGAGTATACATTTGGTTCAAGTAATGGAGCAGAATCGAAAGGCCGGTGCGCATGAGTCGGAGTCGTCGCTACAAGGCAATGTTCGGCCTGATGTTGTTCATCACGCCGCTGCTTACCGGCAGTTTGGCTACCATCCAAGATGACGACCCTGTCGGGCTTTCTCCTGAAGATATCTGGGACGACGAATATGTCGACAACATATTTCCTTGGGATGATGATGACCGTAACCAGTTCAACTCCTACCACGATTACTTCACCATGAGGAATCGGATGCTGGAACTTGCTGAGCAGAACCCCGACATCATGTCGTTCCACGATGGTCTCATCGGTGGCGAGAATGCTCGCGGTGACGTGATGACCTCAGACGACTACAAAGGTTGGTTTTACGGCCATTCCAGTCCGTGGATGAAGATAACCGGCGGCGAGGAAGGCCCGCACGGTGGCGATTGCAATGCCTATGTTGGTGACTGCGGCAACTATGCTGACCGACCTGACGTGATGTTGGTCGGCAACCACCACGCACGCGAGTGGATGTCGTATGAAGTTCCGATGCTATTCCTTGAGACCGTCGCATATTACTACGGCCGCATCGGCGTGGACAACGATGGTGACGGCCAAGTCAGCGAGGACCCGTGGGGCGACGCTAACAACGATGGGCAACTTGACGACGATGGCGACTGCCTTTCACTCAACAATTCATACCAAGACAGCAATGGAGACGGAATATTGTGTGGGCCCGGCGATATGGGTGTGGATGAGGACTTCTCGGAACAATGGCTCACCGACTTGATTGACAGCCGCGAGATTTACCTGATTCCAATGCTCAATGTCGATGGCAACCGCTACGACCGTGAGGTATTCTGCGGTGAAGACGCTTGGAATTGTGGGATGGCCGGCTGGAGGAAGAACCTCCGTGACAACACCCACACCGGAGTCAGCCCTATCCCTGATGTTGACGAAGAGGTTGACGAGGGCTGCGACGGGGTCGACTTGAACCGAAATTACCAGTTTGAGTGGGGAGCGCCTCTAGGAGCAACAGGTCCTCTTTTCCCGGGTTTTTGTTATGCTGACGGCCCTAACAACGACGTCTATAACGGACCGGTGAACTACGATGACAACGACGATGATGGCCTCATCAACGAGGACCACGTCGATGGCAAGGATGACGATGCTGATGGCCTAATCGATGAGGATTGGATGGGCGGCAATACAGAGCCTGAGACCAAGTTCATTCAGGACATCACCGAGATGAATGATGACGATGGTGACGGCGCATCTGATTTCGCAGCAACCCTCACCTGGCACTCATACTCTGAACTTGTGTTGTATCCGTGGGGTCACTGTCAAGGCTGCTCTGCGCCTGATGAGGCTGAACTGATTTATCACGGAGCAATGATGGCCGAGATGACTCTCTATGAGAACATGCAATCCAGCGACCTGTATCCGACTACCGGAGACTTCTGCGACTGGCATTACGGTGTACACGGCTCGTTCTGCTACACCGTTGAGATTGGCACCGCCTTCCATCAGCAGCCCGAGGATATTCGACACATCGCTGTACGCAACCTCGGCGTTGCCTTCTACATGACTGAGATTGCCGATAATCCAGTTGAGCGGGCTCGTATTGGAATCGAGGCTGCAGATGCTAACCAGTGGCTTGTCCACCCTGACAATCTCACACTTCCCGACGTAGGTCCTGTTCCAATCACCATGTGCATTGATCCGGTGTTCCCGTGGTCGCAAAACATCAATGCCTCGCACGTGAAGTGGCGTGTGGTCACCCCATCTCGCCAACAGTCGGATTACGGCCCTCGAGAGTGGCAGTATGAGGATTGGAAGCGCAGTGGATTCATGGACAGCGGTCTCAATTGCACGCTGAATGACGGTGATAATGGGACTCTCATCGTG
>CAUZSM010000083.1:0-7605 GCA_963582685.1 Candidatus Thalassarchaeaceae archaeon
CAATCACTGGGTCATTGTGTCGGAACTCACTCGCCACGTGTGCTAACGCTGGCACTCGAGCAAGTTTCTCGATGGTTAATCGTCCGACCTGACAAGCGTGCAACGCCGTTCCGCATCCAAGCAGGCGGACGTGCGAAATACTCTGTAATTCATTCGGAGATAGTCCAAGCCCACCAAGTTTTCCTGTTCCTTCCGAGAGAAGGGTGCGGCCGGCGATGCATTGGCGCAGTGCCTCGGGTTGATCGTGAATCTCCTTGAGCATGAAATGCGGGAAAGCACCGAGGTGGGCTTCCCCCCAAGTTTCCTCGATTGTAGTGACTGTGGAGTCGGCAGAACTGCCATCCATACGAGATGTACGGACATCTCCCGGTGTCAATTCTGCAAGGTCTCCATCCTCGAGGAAAATGACTCGCTGGGTGTGAGGAGTCAACGCGTGTTGGTCACTCGCGATGAAAGCCTCGCCATCGCCGATGCCCACGACGAGCGGAGAACCATTGCATGCGCATATGATGACATCATGGTCAGCGAACAGAACACACAACCCCCAAGTCCCACGAACACGGCGTAGTGCACGACGAACTGCAGTCAATGGGGCTGAACCTTTTGCGAGATATCGATGGATAAGATGAACCAGAACCTCGGAGTCACTATCTGAGGAAAATGTGACTCCTTCTGACTGCAAATGCTTACGAATCCTATTGCCGTTCTCGATGATACCATTGTGGATGATAGCCACAGTCCCATCTTCAGAAGCATGCGGATGTGCGTTGGCGTTGGTCACTGCTCCGTGAGTTGCCCAACGGGTGTGGCCAATTCCACAGGTCCCTTCGACTTTTTTTGGTAGAATTGATTCAAGGTCCGCAACCTTGCCGATTCGCTTGTGAATTACGATGTCTCCATTTTTCACTGCAATTCCAGACGAATCATATCCACGATACTCAAGCCTCCTCAGACCATCAACCAGCAGAGGGGTAGCATCTTGCATTCCGATGTATCCAAAAATACCACACATAATCAGCACCTCACAGTCTCACCGTTTCATCACAGATTGGACATTTCACTCGCCTCGCCTTATTCAATTTAGCAGAGAATGTAGCCTCGCAGGAATCGCATGAGACTTCGACAGTCGGAGTAGGCAGGTCCAACGGTGGCAGAGAAGCGCTGCCGGGCGGTGGCGGAAGGTCATCACTTCCCAATGGAGGTAATTCCGCGTCGGGTGGCGGAAGGTCATCGAGAGAAGGCAGTGGGGGCAACTCACCGGGTGGGGGCAACTCATCTGGGGACGGCAGAGGAGGCAACTCACCGGGGGGTGGGAGTTCACTTGGAAACGGGAGTGGTAATAGAGGGAGTTCACCGGGAGCAGGCAACTCTCCCGGAGCAGGTAGTGGTGGCAAACCGCTTTCCTCAATCATCTTGTGCATATCTTCAGTTATCCGCTTCATATCGGCCTCAACAGCGCGGCGCTCCCGCCTACCGCGTCGGTCGCTAGCGCCTTCATCGATACTCGTCTCATCGTCGGCCGCAGCATCTTCATCGGCTGGAGTTTCATCTTCGTCAAGCACTGCTACTAGCCCTGAAGCCTGCTCTTCTGCTCCGTCGTCTTCATCGAGGTCCTCAACATCTTCTTCATCATCAACGACATCGATGGAGTCATCACTGTCGAATTCATCATCCTCATCCAAGTCAATGTAATCACGTTCGATTTCAACTCGCAGTGTGCTCTTCTTACCACCACGACGGCTCCGGCTTGCAGTGCCAACTACGATGACAGCAAGCAGGATGAGCACCAAGCAAACAATGCCAACTGCCTTAGTGAGGGCATCGAAGGTGGACGAATCGATGCCAAGCAGCAATCGCAGCCATTCCAACAGGCCACCATCACCAGAAGATGCAGGTGAATCGTCTACCATACTACGAACTTTGATGCCACTATTGGTTGCGTATACCATACGCAACTCGCCAGCATCCTCCGCTCGAGATGCGGTGATTATTACACCGCTAGCGATGATGTCGGAAACCCACATTTCGTCTGAATGTTTTTCATCAGAAAGTAGCCCATAGTGGACCTTTGGACCTGTTGGTGATACTGCGTCATAGAGTACCTGCACACCTCTATCGGTCTCAGCGAGTGTCATTGATGAAAGCCCGCGCGCTGGTGTGCGCCCCTCTGTACCCTGTAACCAAGCAGGTGGCGTGATGTAGGTGACAAGTACCGCATCCGCACCCTCTCCTTCGCGCCATGCGCTGACAATCACATCGTCGTCTCCGCCTCTCAGCACTACCATGCGACCGAGAGATGATGCAAGAGTCGAACTTGTGTTAGTCGCTACCGAATAAGCCCAATTTGATTCTGATATCCCACCATGAGCATAGAACAATCCAAGTCTCTCCTCTCCAGTTGAATCATCTCTGATCTCCTGGTACATGATGTGGACATCATCCGAGCCGAGTTCGACCTGCAGAGCTGGTGCATCGTACGGCAATATGTCGAGGTTCAACAGGACATTATTTGTTAGACTCCACTCAACTGCAGAAAGCGGTGAATCGGTCCAAAGCAGGAATACGCCTGTAATATCAGAATAGGAACCGCCGGTGAATAGGTCACGATGGTAACCAGCGATGATGACACGGTCACCGTACTGGTCAAGGTCAAAGCCCCAGTAGGTTCCTTGTGAGGTGAGCAAGCCGGGCATCAAGTCCTGCTTTGGCGTCATCTGGCACGTGCGGTCGATGGTGGTGTAGGACACAGTCTGCCGAGTGAACCCGTTGTCATCGAGATACTGACGTGACCAAACCACTGTCACTACTCCTTGATGCGCATTGACGGCGATATCTCCAGACCAGTCATCTTCGAGTTCGAGACAGGTGTGGATATCAAATGAACTACTCATTCGATGTACAAATAGTGAGTTACCCCTATTGGTGAACAGTAGGGTTTCCTCAGCAAGCCCTGCTGAAGCAAGTACTACCTCGGTGTCTTCCAGCGCAGGCTCGCGTGCGGCGGCGAGAGTGACGCCATCATGCACCACGACAAACTCCTGCTGATTGTTGTACGGGTCGATATCGGTGCTGGTGGTCACAGAAACACGATAGCGCTCTCCGCGTTGTTCAGAGCCATTGGGAATCGTGAAAATAACATCACTGCTGGTGCCGCCAATGATAGTAGCGCCAGTTGTGGAGCCGAGGTCGAGCCACCCGAGCTCAGTCAATCTCTGCAATCTTATATCTGCAGTATCAGAATCTTGCGCCCCGAGATTATCAATTCGCACCGATATTTGGTATGGAGTACCGGGGCGCGGCACATCCGGTGAAGTACTGATGGACCCCTCTCTAATTGCAAGGTCAACCCCATCCGGCCTTTCAAGCACAGGGAACACTATGGATTGAGAATTAGTCGATGGGGGGTCAATAACCACTTCAAGGGCGCGGTCGCCGGCATCCATTGGATTCCAATACAAAATCACCTCAACCACGTCGCCGGGCATGATGCTGGAAACTATCGCCTCGGCCTTCTTTGCGCCACCTTCACGCAGATGAATCATCACATCCTCCGCTTCTGCATCTCCTGAATTGCGAATATCCGCTCGCACCTCAAGGAAGGTGTTGACAAGTGCTTCAGAGACTGGAACGCCATACTGCTCCACGCTGATAGAGCCAAATACTGACAATTCAGCAGCAGGTGGCAAATTGTCGACTTGGACCGACCTGCGTATTTCATCGGAGTAGAAACCCTCGTCGTGAACAAGCCGAGCAGCGATTACATAGTCAGCATCCGAATACTGTGTGGTATCCCAAGATATGCTCCACTGCCCAGTCCGATACTGGCAAGCCAACGGTGAATCTGAGCAGCCAGCCACATTCATTTCTTCAGATGTTGCGATGTTAGCAGATTGCCAATCATCACGTCCAACACGCCATTGCACCTCGTCGATGTTGGAACCCCGCCAATTTCCAGTTACAGCGACTGTACCCTCAAGGTCACTCTGTCCAGAAGGACTCTCCAATGATATGTCCAACTCGCCAACGTAGAAGGTGGCCCAAGCCAAATCTGACCACACGCCAGTATTGTCTTTCGCCTTGGATTCGAATCGTCCGATAGCACCATCCTGCCACAATTCGACATCGAGGAAGACCCACCAGTCTGAAGTGCCGCTAGCCACGGTCCAATCGAGCACGGTGCGCCATTCGGCTCCGCCTCCGTTGTTTTCATGTCGGTAAATCGCCCGAACAAGCACCTCTTCGACACTTGTGCCGTTCTCCTCCTGACCGGTTTCTGCAGTGCCTCTGAAACGGTATGTCTCTCCTGCGACAAGCCAACTATAGTTGCTTGGAGAGGTGACATCAATCCAATCACCGGAGCCGGAACTCGGTGGAGGTGGTGGAGGGGGGTTGGTGCTGTTATTGCCACTGCCGCCACCAATAGCCGCTATTATTGCAGATGAATCGACTATCCCGAAGCCATATCGGTCGTTCCATGTACTGGAGATGCTCGGCTCAGAAGGAGTGCCTTTGACCTCACTATTCTCACGCAATAATTGCTTGATGTCGTCGGGTTCTAGGTCAGGGTCGATGCTGAGCATGATAGCAACCATTCCAGCTATGTGCGGCGTAGCCATACTGGTTCCAGATTGAGAATTGTAACTGTTATCCGCCATAGGGCGGGGTTGACCAGGGAATTGAACTGAACCAGCAGCATTGGTGGCAGCATTGATTCCGGTTCCGGGCGCAGCCACGTCGGGTTTCAACTCGTCCTCATCATCGTCGTCACCATCGTCCTCTCTTGGACCGGAATTCGAGTAGGATGCATGCGTGTCGTCAGAACGGTCATGGGTGTCTCTTTCATCAATCGCGGCAATCGAAATCGCCGTGTCGGCGCTGGCGGGACTGGGTACACGTCGTTTGCCATCATTGCCCATCGCCGCAACACAGACCAATCCGGCATCAGAGGCTTCGTCAACCATACGAGCCTCGGCTGAACTACCGTTGTCACCCGGGTCATCGGAGTTGGGGTTGTTCACATTGCCAAAAGACATCGACAAGACATCGATACCATCACTTGAGTCGTTATTACCCCAATCTTCGTCAACGTTATTGATGGTCCACTGGATTCCATTGATGGTATATTGGGCATTAGATCCACCAGCATCTGTTAGCACCTTCACATCCACAAGATAAGAGCCCGGTGCCACACCGACGTATATCCGGTCGGAAGAGCCTGTACCGATGGCGGTACTGGCTACATGAGTGCCGTGGCCCGCCGTATCATCGGGGTCATCATCTCCGTTTTGGTTGGAGAAGGCGGAAGTGGCATCGTAACCTGCTACCCACTTCGCGTCGCTGTACGATGTTGGGTCAAGGTCCGGGTCGTCGTTCATGTCGTCGAAGTCATTGAGTGAACGGTGCTCATTGTCCACACCAGTGTCGAGGATGGCAACCACCACCTCATCACCGCGATAACCCATCTCATGTGCGGTGTCAGAGTATGATTCGGAAGGTCCTACCTTCATCGATGGAACTGAAAAATCAAGGAAGGGGACCATCACGTTCTGTTGCTCGACAACAACCACGCCATCCAACATCCAGATATCGAGAAGTGCTGACAAAGGCACCTTGTCAACGCTGATGGTATCAATAGATGGCCAAGTCTGGAAGAAAGCCAAGTTACCGCTCGCCTCCTCAGCAGCGTTAGCGGCTGGCCCTACCCAATTGTGCTCATTCAGCACAGATTGCAAAGCAGTGACGTCAGTGGCACCGGGATGCCAAGCATAGTCGACGTGGATGGCAGCGGTATACCTCCCATTCTCATCGATGATAGCGGCAGGTGATTGCGATTCATATTCTCCAGCAAGAATTCTCTGCAATCTATCGTCCATGCCGTTTGAATCTCGGTCTGGGGAGTATCCGAACCACCAAGCCCAGTCCTCAACACCGGTATTCCAACCATCACTGGCTGCCCTGCTGTAGGGCAACTCCGGCAGTCGAAGTGGGGTCGGACAAACCTGTTCAGCAGCGCACAGCAAGGCGGGCAAATCAGTGACCGCAACAGGAGGGCCAGCAATTTCATATCCAAATTCCGATTCGTCATCTGAAGGTGTGGCAAAAGGATTACCAAGAGCCAATGGAGACAACGAAACCAGAAGCATCAGGAGCACCCCGAACAACGGAGTCCTTCGCACTGCTTCTGACGATTGCATCTCCAAACCCATGACTTCTGACACGTCAACAGTGTATAAGACAAACCGAGTCTAGTCCGTAGGACGTAGACTCGTAATTGATAATCTGCGTTGAGGCACTTCGTCCCCCGCTCGCAACGTGGCCCTTATGGGCCACATGACTATTCAAGGCCACTCAAGATGGTTCTTGTCAACAATGCAGCGCACTCGTGTCACTCCACCTTTCACCTCAGCGAGCAAAGCAGCGTCACATTCTGGGCATTTCGCAACCTCTGATAACTGCTCCAGCCAAGCCTGTCGAGTCTCAGGTTCATCTCCTTCCTCTCGCAGTCTTTGCAGGGTTCGGCCAGCCTCTCCTTCCAACGCCTTTCCAACTGCGCTCCACGGGTCGCTATCTAAACTTCCCATCCGTTTCTTAATCGTATCACGTGCTGCTCCAGCAACCCCACTTGCGCTCGGTCCCGAATCAACGACCCCTATCTCGACGGGACCACCTTTGGCGATTGGTTTAGCCAGTACATAGCAAGCAAAGAACCCGGTGATGTGAGCGAGGTGCGCGACGTTGTCGGTCAAACCCTGTCCGGAGGTGAGCATTCCGTATTGGAGAATCTCAATTCCCAATTTGAGTAATGCGATGAGTGAGATCGGCCATTTTCGAATTAACACGAAGGGAAATTCAATCTCATCGCGAGGCCAACACGCCAGATAGCAGCCTAGCAATCCAAAGGCTGCACCAGATGCCCCCAGTGCCAGACCATGTTCACCCCAATGAGAGAAAACCCAGCCAAAATTTCCACCGAGAACTCCGATGAAATAAATGGCGAGCCAACGCTCTCGGCCAAGCCTTTGTTCAAGTGGCACACCGACCAGGATGATGACCACGAGATTACCGAGCAAATGCAGGAGTCCACTGTGCAGCCATCCTGCAGCAACCAACCTGAGTGCCTGGTCCAACTCAAGGAAGGCGGATGGCTGCAACGCGAGCAATGACATCAACCATCTATCGCCGCCGGTCATATATTCTGACAAAAACTGGATAATCCAAGCGAAGATGAGCGAGATTGACACCGCGAGAGCAATCGAGGTTTTCGCCCTCCAAGCGTGAATGAGTGGAGCGGCCACCGCCGCGAGAAACACAATGACAAAAACCCAACCGACCTCGGTGAGATTCGACCACTCAGCCGCAGCCATTTCATCACCTCATTCCTCTTCTGCCACAAGCATGCTCTGATATTCGGCATTTCTCTGCTTTTGGCGACTAAAATAGAGAGCCAACTGAACTATTCCCAACCCGAACATGATGCCACTGAAGGGGAGGAATCCGAAGCCGCCAACCACTACTGCTACGGCGAAAGTCATCAAAATTAGACTCTTGTCTTCCTTGATTATCTCCCTTGGAAGCACAACATCGGCCGCCACGTCAACCTTGCAA
>CAUZSM010000084.1:0-7595 GCA_963582685.1 Candidatus Thalassarchaeaceae archaeon
AGGGTCAGTCAATCTACCCCAGAAATTTCTCACGCTCATCACCACAACGGTTGCCTGTGCGGCGGTCATCCCAGGCAGAATCGCCATCACAGACGCGCAGATTGAGGATAAGAAGCAGGGGACTAGCAGCGGTTTCCATGGAGGCAATTCCCAATTCGGTTCCTGTGGTGGCATCTCAGTGGTTGTCACGTAGATGTCAATCAGGTTGGCGATGCCGAATAGTCCGGCGAGCGCAGGCATCAACAGGGTGGCGCTTGGCATACCGACTGGGGAGCGTCCGGGTAGGGTGAAAACAGCCCAGCCATAGAATCCTGCCAACAGGAAGAAGCAGGCCGCAACCAGCATTCCCGCTACGCGCGAGTTATCAGAGAAACGCAGGTCAATAGCCTCCCATTTGCGTTGAATGCGCCATTTGCCGAGCGGAATTGAAAATTCAATGGTCTTTGGAAGTGGAATCCGTGCCCATTTGGTACACCACTGCATCCAACGTGGCCAGCCAAGCCTAGTAGTCTCAGTCACGATGAGGAAGGCTGAGATGGCAAGCAGGAGCCAAGGCAGGATGTTGCGGCTGGTTTCATACAAACCGAGACCGGGATTCTCGCCGAAAATCAGCCGCGCGAACATAAGCAGCATAACCGACAGCAGCAGTCCTAGTTGGCTACCGCGCGCAGAATACGCCACACCTTGCGCTGCATGGCCAGAAATCAACATCCGATGGCCGGGAAGCAACGCGAGTGCGGTATCTCCATCGGGTGCTCCGAGCAGTGCAGAAGGAATGTAATTCAGGAAGGTGTGAACGGTTCCCATCGCCACGATGATGGCAGCGACCGAGGACAAGGGGATGCCGAGCCCAACCGCTAGTGGAGACAGGCTCAGAGCGATGAGAGCGACGTTGTTGACGTGAAATCCGGGTATCAGTCCGGTCATGCATCCAAGGAAAATGCCGATGAAAAATGAACCGAGCAGCCAAGCCCAATCGATTAGAAAAGTCTCCAAAGCCATTCACATACCCCGATGATAGCCCTCAGGTCAACAGCAAACAAAGGCCAACACCCGGCGCAGCAGAGTTGCCCACAGACATCAATCGTCCAGTCCAAATCATTGGAGTTGTGCTGTTGCCCTGAATCTGAAGTGCAGTTCCAAGTGTATCATCAAGACAGATACGCGGCATTGTGGTATTGTCCGCAGGGTTGCCGGACTGAACTAACCACAGAGCCCCGTCGCTCTGGTTGGCAATGCCTGCGACGTTGACTCGCACTCCAACCTGCCATTTCCAGTCATCCCAGCCACCGCCCCATGCGAAGTCCTCAGCGGGAGGAATCAAACTACCGACATTGTAGGTCTGGTTGACGTGCAGCACAAGTCTGCCTTCATCAGCCTCCCACATCACCACTGCTGACATATTGAGGTAAGCACCCTTCTCAATCCACTCTCCACGAGGTCCGGGTAGTTGGAAACGGATGGTGGTTGAACGTGAGAAGTAATCCGGTCCGTCACCGAGATATCCCTTGTCGTAATCAGGTGATATCGACCCTGTCGTCCATCCTTGCACGAAGACGTCTTTGCCATCCCATCCCAATGGGTCAGCAGTTATTGCACTCAGCAAGGTGAACTGGCCTGAAATGACTCCACCAGGGTCGGTCTCTCCCTCACCAGATGCGCTTGCTGCAGTCGCGTCGAGGCAAATCTGTGCTCGTCCTTCACTCCAGGTGAGACGACCGGTAATCTCGATTGATGATAGTGTGAAGTTCTCATCTGCTAAGTGAGTTGATGATGGCATTAGGCATATTCGGCCGACTGCGGCCCCACTGGGGGCGATTACCCACCAACCTTCATCATCCTGAGCAGGAGTGCCGGGAACTATGACCAATTTGCCGATGTCATACGACCATGACTCAGCGGTGAATGCCCAATTCAATCGTTTCGCACCGGCTTCCACGAGAATCTCAATCGTAGTTGCGTGCGAGACTAGATGCCAGCGGTAAGACCGTTCGTCAAACTGGACCCAGCCGGTAACATTCACCTTGGTGCCGGATTCGTGCCAGCCATCGACCCTGCCTTGCACCTGAACATACAGAGTATGGTCAGCGTCGATGTAATTCGGATTATCTTGCAGATAGAACGATTGGTAGGTGATGTTAGGCTGTAGGGCATCACCGATGTATCCGGTTACGCTGATTGACATGCCTTCGTAGATGGAAGGGTCATGGCTGATACCTGTCAGATTGATTGGAATCGGGGTGAAAATAGCACCCGGTTCTGCGAATACCGCTCCCATCCCCTTGGCATTGATCCAAATCTTTCCGTTGTACTGCACCACTTCTCCTTCGACGATGATGCTAGTTCCAATCGGCGGGACATTTGTGGTATCGTACCATCTAACCTTCACTACATCCGCCTCGTCCTCTACTTGCAAATCTACCCGATCGCTGCCGTCAGAGTAAGGGTCGCGGACCCAGGAAATCAGCGTCCCCTGAATTTTTACGGTCTCTGAAAGGTGCTCATGAATCTCTGAGATTTCGATTCGGTCCGGTTCACGCACTACTGCGTAGAAGTTCAAAGTCGACACCAGCAGAATTGACAGGAAGAACGCAGCCCACATCTTCGCCATGTGCGGCCGACCCTTTCGGTCGGGCATCAAGGTTACCGCTGCATCTTGCTCCTTTCGCCGGTGGTCTGATTAGCCACTTCGCTTGCCTACAGGACATGGAGGAGAGTCGGCGATGGCTGACAGTTTTGTTATCCATCCTGATGTTCTTGGGCGGTTTGAACAGTGGCGCAATGGCCCAAGAAGGTGATTCAGGCGATGAATCCGGTTCCTCAGATGGCGAAGATGGGCAACTCAATCAGACTTCAAATCAAACTGTCCTCGATATTACTGCCACCGTTCCGACATGGCGAGTCGGTGATTCTTGGGCCTACAATGTGGCCATCGATGCAAGGAGTATGGTAGAAGACGCTGAAGACCTTGAAGGAGCATCGATTGAAATCATGACTGGCACTGCAAGCATGACCGTTGGAGCGGTTACAATGTTTGATGATAATGGCAATATGGTACCGGCATACAGAATTGACCTCGAAGCAACCGGCGAAGGTGATGGAACCTTCCCAGACCCATACATCGGAGTGCTGGCCAGTGGTCAGTTGATTGGTATTATCAGCGAGACAAAGTGGCTGCGCGCAAGTGACTTTGCCGTAATCGAGAGAGTACAGACAGTTGACCTCGATTTCCGTTTTATCGGATTCACTATTGACGTGGCAGCATTCACTCATTCCCACTTCTACAACCCAGCACAGGAACTCTACGACTTCCCGCTCGCACGTAACGACTCGTGGGTGACTGTGACCAACCACAGTCAGGAGTATTCGGGAGACAGTGGTCCAATAGATTTTGACGACGGCGATTTGTACGAAGAGATGATCCTGAAGAGTGCAGTCACCGGCACTGGCGTTGGTCCCCACTCCTATTCCGGATGCGAGGATAGCACGAATGTAACTGCCAACTACTCTGACGGTGGAGTTCTCGAGTACCGTTGGTGGTGTCCTGCGGTGAACAATTTCGTCTTCTGGTGGACTGATGACGCGTTATTGGATGGTGCCGATGGCACATTCACACTTACTGGATACTCCCCAGCACCTGCGCCAGCACTCACTGTCGAGACTTGGGTGGTGAATCGAAGCGCGCCACTGAACTCCAATGTGACTGTGCAGGTGAATATCAGCGGAGGTGATGGTAGTTTAGTGAACGGAGAATTGTGGTTGCTCGGCCAATCCTGGGCATTCAACTCCACTGGAGACAGTTTCAACTTGACGATTCCATCTGGTAATTTGATGGATGATTCTCCAGCCGCAACCGATTGGGCAACCCATGGGATAGTCGCTTGTCTGAACGGGACAAATGCGGCTGCGATGGAATGCGATGTTGACACGCTTACAATTGAGGGCAGTGCTACTGGGCAATTGTTACGTGAGCGGACCATTTTACGCATACTGCCATTATCTGAAGTAGGTCTGTGGGCCACCAATCATCTGGCGGTAACAATTCGATTTTAGTCACGCCTCGCTAGCATAGCGGCTACCATGGTGATTCCCAATCCAGCGAGTAGGGTCGGGGCCGGCAGTCCCCAGTTGCTACTGACAGTTTCTTCATGAAATTCCTCAGCGTGATAGTCGTGGTCGGCGAGAACTGCTGAAAGCAACAGTGTATCACCGGAATAGCGCTCAGTCTTGACCAGATATCCGCGTTCATCATACCAACTGGTTTCCGTTTCATCCTCGCCTACAACCTGCTGCTCGACTACAACAGTCTCCCAGACTTCATCGAGCAGTGGGCCGGTCAGAACATCGGCCTCCATGCTGACATTGAGTGCGAGGACTCTGCTGAGGGATTGGTCGTATCCAGTTAGGTTCCACAGTCCTGAATTGGTTCGGTGTCTGACGGTGATATTCCGGTCAATTTCTTCGGTGAATGACCAAGAATCTCCGACGGTAAATACCTCTGGCCACACCGCATTTCGGTAGATGAACTCAGTTCGGATTGTTTCCATCTCAAGATGATTATCCTCTCCACCTCCACTGAACCATGAATCGACTCTGATGGTCTCGACTCGCTTGCTGAATCTGCTCGGCAGTTTCGGTGTCCAAACCTCAAGCGTAGATGAGAAGTTGACGGTCATGGTATCATTATCATAATCAGTGGCCCCTACAGTGAAATCTGCGGACATGTTCATCCAATAGGTAGCCTCACTCAAGGTGCAATCCTTGTCATCTCCGCCGAGTTGAATTGGTTCGTCCTCAAGCCATTCAATGCGCATATCTTCTGATGTGTTGATACTGAAATGGTCGAATCCCTCGGTTTGGTTGGTGTAATCAGCCTGCAACTCAGAGAAAACCCCTGCTGTCCATCCGTCGTACTCAAACCAATCACCATCTCGGTATGACGGTGTCTGAATCGACCGAGGCTCAGAAGCTGCAACCGATGCAGTGCTTGCGATGAACATGCAGGCTAGGCCCATCGAGAGCAGCCATCGTCGCATACACTGCGACGGGACTATGCAGACCTTCAATGCGCCGCTACCGGGTCTGAATCCAGCAGCAATACACCGCCGAGTTGAAATGAGCATGACGTCACCCATTGGGTGAGTCCGATGTCATCCACTGAATCCAACCGTGTTCATGTGCTGGTCGCATTCACTGCAATGGGCTTGTTGATGTTGCCTACTTTCGCCGCCGCCGTTCCGATACAAAGTGAGCCGGTTGAGGTGATTGAGGACCTGTTTTGGTGGGAAGATACCGGCATGGACAAGGACCGCGATGGAATCCATGACGCCATTTGGGTGGCAATTGACAGTTCGCTGTATGACTGGGTCGATGAGCGGGGGCGCATCAGCGTCATTGTCGATTTCGACCATTTGCCGAGCCTAGTCGATGAAAAATTGCTCATCGACGAGGTCGATTTTGAAGTTCAACATCGCTTCCATCTGATTGACAGTATCGCGGGCACTGTCAGCATTCACCGCATCGAGGCGCTGGCTAACCTTGACGGCGTAGTCATGATTGAACTTGATGGAATACTCGAGGTATCCAACTCAGAAGTCAAGGACGTGCATGGAGTCTGGGACATCTACACTGAGACCGGCTACGATGGCGCAGGTAGTGTAGTCGCCATCATCGATACTGGAATCGATGGTTTGCACGAAGGTTTGGATGACATGGATGATGACAATTCAACTAATGACCCGAAAATCATCGGTTTCTATGATGTCATCAACAATCCTACCCTTACCAATGGCACCGAGGTTTTCCCCTACGATGACCACGGCCACGGCTCACATTGCTCAGGAACGACCGCTGGAACCGGTGCGCCTGACTACGAGCACACAGGCATGGCTCCACAAGCCCAACTGGTTGGTGTCAAGGTTCTCTCAGGCTCCGGTTCAGGTTCCTTCGCCCAAGTGATGATGGGAATGGAATGGACCGTTGACAAGCGTCACGAATTCAACATCCGCGCCGCCAGCATGAGCCTTGGTGGACCGGGTGCAATCGAATTGACGAGTGACGAAGAAGAGAGTGTTGCACGCATGGCAAATGAAATGGTCCGTTCTGGAATTGCCCTATTTATCGCCGCTGGAAATAATGCTGTCAGCGCGCAAATCGGAACTCCGGGAAGCGCTGAGGATGTAATCACCGTCGGGGCGTTGGACAAGAACACCGCTATCGCAATTTACTCCAGTCAGGGGCCGACCGAGGAGGGGCGAATCAAGCCAAACATCGCTTTTGTCGGTTCTAACGTGATGTCTGTGGAAGCCAATAGCGGCACAGGATATACTGCGATGTCAGGAACCAGTATGGCAACTCCGGGTGCAGCCGGTATTGCTGCCCTGATGTATCAGGCGAATCCTGACCTTTCTCCATTTGACGTGCGCAACATCATGCAGGAGACAGCAACCTATCGGCAGTGCCACTACATGCTCGCCAATGAGTTGTGTCCGGAGGATTTGACTTCTCTCAAACCAAGGCAGAATAATGTGTACGGTCATGGGCAGGTCGAGGCTTTGCCAGCACTGATGGAAGCGGCAAACCGCGTCTATGGTTTCACCCTTGAGATAAATGTCAGTTTAACTAGCGATATAGGCCATGATAGCAAGGTCCACATCGGCCAAACAGACGCGGTCAAGTTCTCTGTCGCGGGTGATGCTGAGAAGATTCAGTGGCGCACATGGGATATGCGCGATGAGTGGATGGATTTGGCTGATTTTGAACCTGGCCAGACCTCATTTGAGGTGGGACACGGAATGTTTGTTGACAGGTTGCAATATTTGCCGGGCAACAATATTTCGGGCAACCAGACCCTGTTGGTCAGGGCTTTGAAAGGCGATAACGCCTCTGCAAACGTCGCTGTCCACATGCACATCATGGGTGATGAGAAGTTGTCGGGACAGAGCGATTCAGGTTCCTATATCGGTCTGGCAATTGGGGTGCTGACCGTCTTGGTTCTGCTGCTGACTTGTGCCCTAGTAGTCGTCGCATTGCAGTTGCGCTCTGCGCGCGGGGGTGTCTTCTTCCTTTCAGGAGAAGTGTATTCAGACGACGATGATGACGCCGAATTCGACGACGAGGATTCAGCCGAAGACGAAGGATGACGGTGAGTCCATGCAGCCTCTCGAGCAGATTCTGCTCGCATCTCTTTTCGCCGGTCTGGTGGCGATTGCAGTCACCGTTGCCATCGAGAGACTAGGCGGGGTAGTCGGTGGAGTGCTTGCCACGGTTCCTTCGACAATCGTACCTGCCGCCGCCTTCATGTGGCTCGGCAATCCTGATGCAATTGCCTTCGCTGCTTCAATGGCAATGGTCCCGTTCGGTGTACTGCTCAATGCAGTTTTCCTGTGGCTGTGGCGGGTGGTTCCCCCGTTGATTCCAGAGACTATCTCATTTGGTCCGCGTCTTGCCTCAATCACTGCGGTCAATTTGCTGCTGTGGACGATTGCGGCTGCTTTGCTTACTCTTGGCAGTGCCTATCTGCTCAAATCTTGGATATCCGCACTGCATCTTGGAATAATTGGAGTAGTATTCGGATTGATCTTAGGTATAGGAGC
>CAUZSM010000085.1:0-7555 GCA_963582685.1 Candidatus Thalassarchaeaceae archaeon
CTCGCTTACGGAACGCATACCAGACGCCGAGCGACATCAGGCCTAGAAATACGCACAGGGTCACCAATGCACCCTGTGCTTCTGCCACGCTGCCTGCCTGCAATTGTCCCTGCACATAGTCTGGTAGTGCATGGTCAGCATTCGCGGCGACTAAGCCACCGAAAGCGAGGAACATGAAAGCGATGTCAAACACAAGGAAAATGATGGCATACCAATAGTACTGGAAATGGAATTCAATCATCGCGTCTCCGACCGGGTCAGCACCGCATTCGTAGGTGCTGAGGCGTCTGACATAAAGCGACTGGTCTGTCTCGTATCCTCGCAACAAGAAAGAACGCAAACGTGTTGGGTCATTCGGGTCCGGCATCGGTCGAACAAACCTAGACATCACGAACCCGCCGAGCGGGAAACCGATGCCAATCAGGGTCATCAATGCCAACGACAGATACTCCTCGGGAACAGTCGCCATTTTTGACCACTCATGGAACCCTTACAGGGTTCCCTGAGCCGAATCGGGATGAAGGCCCATCATAAGCATATCCGGAGAGCGACGAGCCCTTCCGCAAACTCAACACTCAGGGTGAATCGGGAAATGGGTGCGGAGAAGTCAGTCTTCGTCAGGTTCAACTTCCTCTACAAATTCCTCTTCCTCATGCCAAATCTCGCTCTGACGACGATTGTTGAGCAGTGTGACAATAATCAATATTCCAATGATTGCAAGAGTGACATAGGATATGATGTCAATTACTGAATCCGTCAAACCAAACAGATTGTTACCCAACCTGGCATTCACGGTCAAGTCGATTGGTTGGGCTGCAACTGGCTCACCCTTAGGAGCGACGGTCAAGGTGAACTCAAAACGGTCACCCACAGACATTTCGTGAGGTGGCTTCACGCGAACGCGAATCGAAGCTGACTCACCTGCAGCGATGTCGACTTCGGTCTCGTTAAGGTCAATAGTCCAGCCGCGCAGCCCATCGGTTGTAGAGACTATGACCGTCTCATCCACATTGCCATCATTGCTGATGATCACAATGTAATCAGCGAAGGCGGGGTGGGTCGTATTGTGTATAGGCCCACCCTCCACATCAATACTGAGTTGATGCAGAGTTTGTACGGTCATCGAGACGCTCACGCACGAGGGACTCGCTGTGTTTCGCATCGATGAGGCACAAACGCGTACAATGCCCTCTGCACCGTTCGCAACCCCTTCAAGAACAGTCAGAGTGACATTCACTTGGTAGACCATGCTGTCATCGGATACTTCGAAAGGCAGGCCCGCGAACTGGAAGGCGGTCCCTCCAATCTCAAGAGCACGTGAGATGGTTGATTCCATACCATTCGAAGTGAATAACGCGTTCTCGATGTAAGGTGAAGTACCAACGTCACTAATCAGCATGGAGAATGTTACCGAGCCACCGGGAGGTAGTACTGCACTGGTAACGTCAGGAGCACCTTGCGGGTTGGTGAGAACCAGTTGCATCATGTATTCGTAATTTGATACACGTGCTGTCACCATCTGCTGATGATCCACCGAAGGTGCATCGACAACTGTGACCTTGATGTTCACCTGTAGGTAATCGCCTTCTCCCGCTTCATTTTCACCCGGGACACTTACCTCAAGGTAAGCGGTGTCAGAACCGCTGGAACCAATCACCAAATTCTGAATTTCTTGTCCTGTGCCATCGACAAAGCGAGTCGGCCAAGGTGGAGAAATACAACCGCTGGGCTGACTTGGGTCACAGGCACGGAGGCGGAAGGAATCCTGTACGTTGCCTGTATTATCAACTGTGAACGGGAACTGAATAATCGAGTCACTTCGACCAGTTTGATCCACTGAAAGCACGGTGACGGACATCTCGTGACGTTCTGCCACAGTGACGCTGAGTTCAGCCGTCGCATAGGTGGTCCCACCGCTGCTGTCACTGACTGTGATGGTGACTGTTACTTCCTCATCGGCCAATGCGTCCTCAGGAACGTAGACACTGACGTACATCGATCTCTGTCGCTCATTCTGTGGCGCGTGCTTACCCTGCAAGGTAACCGAACTATCCTCAACACTAACTCCCCATCCAGCGGGTGCCCCAGAGGTACCGACGCTGTAGGTCTCAGCTCCATTGCCTGTATTGGTAATCGTCAGTGAGGTTGAATCCGAGGAACCAGGGTCCACCCTCGAGAGCGTCTGACTCGACAAACTGGCTGTAGCGCCGTGTGATTGCCCCACGACTACTGTCAGAGTCGACTCACAGCGCAGGCTATTGCCATCTAGGGCTTGTATCTTGATGGCTGTCTGTTCATTCGCTGGCAAACTGTCATCAGCAGTTACCGTGAATGAGAACGATGCTACTCCGTTACCATTGTTGTATGGAAGCAGTCTGCTACTTGTTGATGAGTCAACCCAAGATGCCTTTTGGCCGTTGGTACCGAATGTAACCGTCCAGTCACTATTGCCTGTATTATCGAGGTTGAACGAGTTTGAGGCCGATTCACCCGGGTCCAAACTCATGCTATCTGAAGCGAGTGAGGACTCGCATTCATGCAATTCAGGAATGTTGAGTGTGAGAGAGAGGTTATCCTGTGCCTGATTCTGCTGATTCGGGTCATTGGTTACCGTAGCATGCACAATGAAACAGTGGCTGCCCGCCTCGGTCTGGTCTCCGTTTGGAACCGGAACACTGACTGTTGCTTGTTCATCGTCGTCACTCTGCAGTGTCATGGTCTGCGGGTCAACACTGGCGGTAAGCCCATCGGAACGACAGGAGGCTGAATCTGTCATCTCAATAGAAATCTGGGCCTGCGCTTGACCTGTATTTTTCACGGTGACTATCCACTCAACCGTATCTTCGCCGTCGTAGGTTTGGGTGGCGGTAGAAGCTGACAACTCGATCCCATATACCGCATTACCACTACCTTCAGTTTTGGTGGTGGTAACTGTCACATCTGCTTGTGCTGGGGGTCCCGGTGAGCCGGGTTCAGCGTTGTTGGCTGTCGCTAGCACGGTAGTGTCGCACTCATCGGAGGTCTGCTCCCCTTCAGTAACATTGACCGTCAGGGTAACCTGCTCGGATGAACTTGGTTCAATGGGCTGACTCTGCACCTGTTCGATGGAACTCGACCACCCTTGGCAACCACCAGCATCATCCTGAGTATTCAACTGCACAGTGATATCGACATCACCGTCGTTGTACACGGTGATTGTGTACTCTGCTGGGGTTCCCGGTGAAGCCTCTTTGCCCATCGAATCTGCGTAAAGAGAAACGCTGGCATCTCTGCCATCAGCAGCCACCGTAGGTACGCTGAAAGGAGCGGCGAGCAGCAGGAGAAGTATAGCGGTGAAAAATACTGCCCGGCCACGCGTACGCCTGCGCATAATAGCCTGACACCACGCTTTACTCAAAAGGCCGTCTGCGCGCAGGGATGCGGATGCTCGTGGAATAATATCAGGCATCATTCAGCCCTCTTCCTCATCGACGAAATCGTCGGCACTGTCTCCACAGTTTCTGCATTCAGGCAGATTCCCTCCTGCACAGTCTGCGCTTTCGGCGTGATAACGTGCTCCACAAGATGGACAAACACGGCGTGGGCCTGTGATGTTTTCATTGCAACCCCAGCAAACAACATTGGGTGCAGTTGCCTGCTTCTTCGCTGCTGCTGAAGTAACCGGAGTGGGTGCTGCGGAGGTGGCGGAGGTTGCAAGGGCTGCTGGTGCATTCAATGGTGGCGGCATGGCCGCTGCAGCGATATTTTTAGAGGAACTGGATTCTTGCTTTCGCGGCATTAACAATAGCACAGAAAGCACCGCTCCTACAATGACGAGGACAAACAGAATAAACGCGGCGGCAGTTAGGGCAGAACCACCACCGCTATTGCTATTCACGTCGCGATTTACGCTGACCGTCATCGAATGAGTTGCATCGGCGATATCACCATCATCTCCGATGCTGACAATCACGCTGTGCTCACCGACGTCGGCTGGAGTGATTAGCAGCCGTACATTTCGAGTCTCGCCGATGGCAAGAGTCAGAGCGGGGCTACCATCAACCTCAGTCTTCCAATCTTCAGGGGCATCAATCACGACCATTTCAGAAATCTGAGTATTGCCGGTGTTCTCGATTGAAAGCATCACCTCGCCCTGCTGACCTTCTGTGAATTCGTCAAGTGAAAGTGGTCGCCAAATCACAATTGGATTTGCTGCAACGTACAATGTAAGAGTATCACTGAGCAACAAACCGTCGATATTCATCGTGAAAGTGATCTCTGGCTGACTACCGGCTAAGGTATCAGGTGGAATGAATAACGAACAGGCGACGATGACCGATTCGTCAGGATTTACCTCGCCGGGGATATCGCACGCCTTGAACCAATCTAGGCCAGCAGGATGCTCCAAATCCACGCTGGGAGTCCAAGACTCACTGCCAGTATTGCCGATTAACCACGAAAATGTCACACCAGGAGCACCAGGAGGGTGCTCGCCAGCGCCGTATGGGTCTCCGATGGCTTCCTCACCATCACCGATTCTCACTGACCAGAAGGAGAGGCTTGGTTGCGGAGGTGCGGTAACTTCCATGCTTCCGTGCCATGTGTATCGGTAGCCATTGGTCGTCGATAGGTGGAAGTTCATCTCTCCACCAACCGCATATCCATTGCCTTCAAGATTAATCAGGTAGGCACGTGATTCTCCAACAGGCACTGTGAACGAGCCACTGCCAGCGGTCACATCCCAACCTCCAGGCCTATCATTCAAATCAGGATATAAAGTCAAATCTGCATTGCCGAGATTAGTAATCAAAAATTGTAGAGTCAGAACTGAATCAGGACGCAGTACACCATACTCGGTTTCTATCTCCATCTCAATCTCCTCATGCAGAGCCACCTCCATGGGAATATCGAGCAACCATTGAGCATCTGGGTCCATCTGACTGATTACACGCATCTGTGAGAGCAGTGCTTGCCCTGCTGGTGCGGGATAGGCTGGGGGGTACAGGGTCATCGCCGCAGCGCGTGTTCCCGATACTGGGATTGAGCCGGTTGAGCCCGAAGATGCGCCTTCAGTAGTCCCGAGTTCATCGAGACCAAGTCGCCAACCTACCGGACCATCCAGATACAGGTTGTAGCCCTGCATTCCATTACCGTCATTGATGATATCAACAGTGAATTCAGTCGGGTAAACCGGTGAGACTGAAAGGGTGGAGAATGGCATTTGGAAAGATACGTCAGGTAGGACTGGTACATCTAGAGTCAGTGTTAGAGGGAATGCAACATTATTGTCCTCATCCAAGGCAGTAACTGTGAACTGGTAATATCCCGGAGATGGGGCCGAGGAATGAACGAGCGTGAAACCAACTTCCGACTCCTCCGAGCCGTCCAGTTGGAAAGTGGTGAGATTGAACGAGGTGAACCAAGAAGTCATCTCCAGTCCGGTGGTTAGAAACACTGGTTTCGTTGCTGAAACACTGGCGTTGGTCGGCAGTAAAGCGGTGTTCTTCAGAACAAAATCCCACGAGGTACTGGTCGACGCTGGGTCTACGAGTCGTTTGCTGGTTTCTTCAGTCGAAATGCGCACACCCGGAGCGCTGACTGCAACTGTCGTCTGGAATAGGTTGTTGCTTTCATCAATTTCAGAAATCACGTCATATGGGTCGGCGCGGATAGTGATTGCCTGCTCCCCTTCGGCGATCGGGGTCCAATCCCATGTTGCCCAGCGAATCATGCCGGGGCCGAGCTCAAGGGTGACTTCTCCGAGGTTCTGGCCGCCTGCTATCGCTTGTACAGACAATCCATTGGCCGGGCCGCCACCTTGGTTCTGAATCTGGATGGAGATGGTCGTTACATCGTTGACTTGTGGAATCTCAGTCGAGAGGGTGAAGGTTTCTGCAAGAGGGAGCGGGTCACTGCGCAGGTCGTTGACTCCTGCGCCGCGAACTGCTACTGCAAACGACTGCTCGCTACGCTGACCGCCGTGACTGACATCAGTAACTCGGACGGTCCAAATGCCCATGTCTGCATTGTCGACCAGCGTGACCTCGACGTTATTGGTCGAATCTCGAGTTCCACCAGTAGTTGAGCGACCGCTGGAGAAGTCATTACCCAAGTATTCGGTACCATCGGGAGCAATTACCACCAAATCAAGGTCGTTCTGCAACTGCTTGCTAGCCCATGAATTCCCCTGATAATCCGACCATGTCAGTACCACCTTGAACGGGGTGTTGCTGCGAGAGACATTGAACAGGAACTCCTCGGTATTGCCTGAGCGCACATAGTAACGGTCGGCCACCCAAACTCCGGTATCGGAGCCCGGCAACAGTGAATTCGCCAAATTAATCAGACCCCATCCCTCGTCGTTATTCGGGATGTTTCTGCTACCAATATCCTCAGCACCAAGGATCAACATCGCCTTGATCAGAGCACCCTGTGGTGACGGGCGCCCGGCAACTTCAGTCAAGTACTCTCGAATCAGAGTGGCTGCGCCTGCGGCGTTGGGAGCGGCCATTGAAGTGCCGGAGTATTCCAAATACCACTGACTGGACCAAGATGCTCCAGAAGTCTCCGTAGCATCTTGTGAACGGCATGAGCGTACCCAAGAGCCCGGGGCAGAAACGTCTGGCTTGATGCGTCCATCATCAGTAGGGCCACGGCTACTGCTCTGCGAAAGAGTGTCTGGGGCACCACCGCCGCGATTGTGAGTGTTGGCAACTGCGATGACGTTCTTTGCGGTAGCAGGCGGGGAAACTGTGTCGGAATCCGGTCCGTCATTGCCAGCCGAAGCCAACACTACCAGTCCATCATAGGACCAATACTGGTCATACTGGCTGGTCCTGCTGTCAAGGTCCTCACTACTCGAGGTGTACTCGCCATAATTCTGGTGAGCTCCCCATGAATTTGTGTGAATGTGAGCACCGCCCTCGTAAGCAGTCCTCAACATGTAGTCCATGCTCGCTCCACTGAAATCGCCAGTGGAGTCATCTTCCATGGCTTGGAACCACAATTCCGCTTGTGGGGCGATTCCTGCATACGCTCCTCGGAAGCCGTCACCGAGAACCGTGCAGGCCACGTGAGTTCCATGACCGGAGTGGGTATCTTCAGTGCTTGAGTCACCCCAAGTGACCGATTCCACGTGCTGAATTCGCTGGCCGAAGTCGCCATGGTCCCGGTCTATTCCAGAATCTGCAACCGCCACCAATTGTCCAGAGCCATTCAAGCCTGTGAGGAAGAAGTTCTCCACGTCATCGGCGTGAATATTCTCGAAGGCTTCGTTGTTATGCGGCATCCAAACCGGCTCAAGGCTCAGCCATGATAGCGATGGAGAGGCTGCCGCTGCTGGTAGGTCAGCGAGTCGAAGCAGGCCGTCGTGACGTCCATTGTCAATATCGCGATGGTCGATGAGCAGTTCATCTGCTCTCGCATCGAGGTCGAAATTGTATCCAGCCAGAGATAGATGGTCGAGCGGCATTGCCGTCTCAGCGAGTCGCCAGCCATGCATCCTGACCGCAGTTACTGGCTCACCACCATCAGCGAGGCCCGAACTTACAACTGATTGGGAATCGATGTACATCTC
>CAUZSM010000086.1:0-7528 GCA_963582685.1 Candidatus Thalassarchaeaceae archaeon
GCCGTCCTCGACGCAAATGGTATCTCCTACAACGCGAGCGAGGGCGAATTCGGCATCTTCGTCGGTTCTATCGATGGTTCGCTTTCAGACGCGCAGTGGGGCGATTTCGACTACTGGTGGTGGGGTATTTTTGTCTGGAACGAAACCATCAGCGTCTGGGAACAATCTTGGGTAGGAATCGCCGATCTCGTGCTTGAGAATGGTTCCAAGTTCGCTTGGGCGCCGACCTTCGATGGGGTATGGACTGAGCAAGCATTCCCAGAACAACTTGCGCAGATGCAAGCCCTGCAAATTCCTGTGGATACCTGTAATGCGGCTGACCACACTGTCAGCATTGGGGGGGATGGTGTTTCTTTCGAGCCTTCAGATCTTGAGGTCGATGCTGGTGAATCAGTATGCTGGACTTGGACCGGCACTTCGTTGGGTCATAATGTTCGACAGGTTGCAGCCGAGGGTGAAACCCAAGGTATGGACGGTGGATTTGGAGTGGAGACACCCAATTCTGAAATCTGGTATACCTTCGTCTTCAATGACAACGGCACCTACCCCTACGTCTGTGAGCCGCACGCAATCATGGGCATGATAGGCACCATCCAAGTGGGTCCTGCACCGGAACCAGAACCCGAACCCGAGCCAGAGCCAGAACCAGAGCCAACTACGCAGGATACACCCGGCTTCGGCCTAGCTCTGGGGACCCTCGCAATGTTCGGTGCGGCCACGCTCGCTCGCCGCAACGATTGATTGCCGCTGATTTCAGACAACGGTCACCGGAGGTGACCGCATGTGCGCTCGTGCGAAGCTATTGGCTGCATTTGTTGTCCTGTCATTGCTTGCTTTTGTGCCGAGTGATGAGGTGGATGCAACCTCCGCTCGTCACGGCAGTGAGCCGTGGGTAATACCACCAGTACAATGGAATGCGAGCCTCGATGCTGGCTACATTTCCACGGCTCCGTTGATTACTCCTCAAGGCATTGTAGTGGTCAAGGTCGGCGGCTCTGTGCCGGGTAGTGATGGCAATGAACCGGCCGGATTGTGGGCGTTCCGCGCCGATACCGGTGAGGTGGTTTGGCGCTACAATCACAGCGCAAGTTCAATCGGATTTGAAGTCGCTCCGATGATGTGGCTCTCTGACTCGCAGAGTTCCAGCACGGCTCCTTGCGGAGCAGACCGTCTGATGGTCGTAACCGGCTGGACCAGCGGGCAATTCACTGCAATTGACCTTGCTACCGGGGAAGAAGTATGGTCACATCAGACCGAAGTCACCTCTTGGGGAATAACCGGTGCTGCCAGAGACGTATTCGGGCATCTTGCGGTTGCTGGAGAGAATAGCATCGAGGTGATTTGTGCTCTCAATGGCACGTTAATCGCTTCATCTGACTATGGAAATGACACAGCTTATCGCAGTGGTGTGGGAATCTCCTTCACCTCTACCAACATGCTATCCCGCTTCCTGCAAGGTACTGAATCCGGTCACTTGCTCATCACAGATTACGACGGCAATCTGCTTTCGAACACCGACCTTGTTGCG
Source organism: Candidatus Thalassarchaeaceae archaeon (assembly GCA_963582685.1). Taxonomy (GTDB): domain Archaea; phylum Thermoplasmatota; class Poseidoniia; order Poseidoniales; family Thalassarchaeaceae; genus CAUZSM01. The sequence continues at coordinate 1,529 of CAUZSM010000086.1, forward strand.
TTGGCAAATCTCAGCGGTGAATACAGCATTCAAAGCACACCTTCTGGCTTCTGGATGTCAAATGGCACCGTCCATCTGAAGGGTGATGGCGGAGGGATTCTGCTCCACCTGCACATCGACGACGAGGGTAATGTCACGTTATTGGACCAGACCGAATTACCGGCGGGAGCCGGCACCAATCTCGACTATGCTGGTATGTTTCCCATCACATCTACCAGTGAAGGGGTGATATTTTGGATATTTACTAACGGTACACTGCAGCCTGCATGGGTGGTCAATGCAACCTCGGTGGCAGGAGAAGTGAGCATTGCCAATCATGACTCCCATGGGATGTTCTGTATTTCCCAAAACACCCAGAACGGCTCTTGGTTATTGCATCACGTTGATGATGAAACGATTGAATGGCAACCGGACCGCGTTGGCTATCTAACGGCTGCGTGCGCCGGAGATGGGTTGCTGCTGGCCGGCGCAAATGACGCATCTTGGCTTGAGGTTCGCTACCGTGATGAAGACTACTCGGTGGTGGCAGCACGCGTCGCTACTCTACTCGGCTCGCCTGATGAGGAACCCGAACCAGAACCAGAAGACGGCAATGAGTCTGAGCCCACCTTCTCAACCGGTGAAACAATACCGGTATTCCTGTCCATCCCGTTCTTTGGTGTCGCGCTGATTGTCGGGCTCTCATTTTTGACCCCAGACAAGGATTTGCGTCGTCAGATACTGATATTCGCTGCCATTGCAATGCTAGTAGCAGTAGTGATGCTCACGCCTTTCCTCACTGGAATGCTTGGGACTTCACCCGAGGCATCATCGAGTGATAGACAGACTGCCTCATCGTATGTTGATTGGAAATCCAACGCGCCTGACATGGTATCTGTTGCCTTCCATTTCCCCCGTGAATTATCGCCAGTAGAGGAGGAAGAATGTGGGCTTACTCACTTGCGTGGTAATTCGGTTGCGCAATACATATTGCCTGCTGATTCTGAACACTGCATCATTGTGGTGTCTGTAGATGTGGAGTCTGGGATGACTGTTGGCGATGCAACCGTGCAATCACTCGATACAGCCGACCTTGACCACGTGCTGGAAAATCAGCTCCTCGGACTTTTTGTCAAGTCAATAGGTTCTGCTGATGGGGGCGATGACAACCGTTGGTGGACCTACGATTTGAACGGAGAGTATGGGTCGATTGGCATCTCAGATCAGTCGGTAGTTGCCGGCGATGAAATCGACTGGCACTTCGACGATGGCGGTTACTGAATCAATCAGCATTTTTCACCTTGAATCAAGGCGAACCCATATCGCCCTCCAAAGGGCGATATCTGCGGGAGTCACGATGTCGATATGGGGATGGCAGGGTGAGGCGAGCGCTCGGCTCGGTCCTCCGCGGCACTTCCGTCTACCATTTCTCATCGCTGCAGTAGTAATTCCTTTGATGGTAGATGATCCAAGATACATGGGGGGCTGGGCGGCTTTCCTCGCCTTGTGGTCACTGACGATGGTTGGCCCGAGTACCCTGGCGAGATGGGTCAGATTGTGGATTCCATTGACAATTGTCTACGGGGCTTTCCTGTATGGTTTTGGGGTTGCAACAGAGCCCTTGGCAATCGCCATGCTCATCTCTCGCTTGTTGCTTGCTTTGCTCGGAATGCAGATTTTGCAATGGTCGGTTCCGCCTTCAGATGTCGTCTCATCTTTTGAGTGGGTACTTCCGCGACTTGGCGTCTCTCTCGCCATCGCATTGAGATTGGTTCCAAGACTCGAGAGGTCAGCGCGGTGGCGACTCGCCACACTCTCCGAACGTGGATTCAACGATGACGGCTCCACCATGCAGAAACTGCGGTTACGCTCGTCACTCTGGCCGGGCTGGTTTGCCGATGCACTCGACCATGCCCATGACCTCGGTGATGCGGTTCAGTCACGCGGTTTACTCTCGCCTCGTAAACCGAGTGGTGGGGTTTTCAGGGCCACTCTGCAAAGGGTGCTTGGAGAAGACAAGGAGGAGCGCAGTCCACACATAGGGCCGTTCTCGGATATGGTGCAATTGGGCCTTGATATTGAGATGCGATTGCCGGATGGCCGCTCCATCGGTCGACACAAGCGATTGTTACGCGGCGGCTCGGTGATTATGCTCAAAGGACCATCCGGCTGCGGCAAATCGAGTCTGCTGAGAGTATTGGCCGGTGTCTCACCGTGGCAGCATCCGGTGACTGTCCACGGTAAGGCGCATCTATCCGGGCATCCGGTGCTTGGAGAGGTGGACATATCATCGGGTCCGTTCACCGACTCGATTGCCTGTTGGATTCCGCAAGACCCAGACCGACATGGGATTGCTGAGTCGGTCCGTCGAGAATTCAGCATCGCCCGCCGTTTGGCCGGTGAATGGAGTCAGGAATCGATGCTTGAGGAGTTGGAGGCATGGAATCTATTGGAAATGCTTGATGAGAAGCCGGAGGAACTCTCAGATGGGGAGCAGCAGCGGCTGTTGCTCGCAGCACATCTTGACCCAATACAGCCGCTCTGGTTGCTCGACGAAGCCGATGTTCATCTCGACGAAGTAGGATTCATCCAATTGGGCAAGGCGGTGGTCAAGCACCGAGCCCGCGGTGGTCTTGTCATCGTGGTAGCGCACCGGCATGCTCGCTGGTCGCCGATTGCCGACGAGGTCATCGAGATGGTTACTGGAGAGGCACCGACTGAGTTGCCGATATGTGAGGCACCCTCAAAGCGGGCAGAGCAGGAATGGACTCCTCCGGTCATTCGCTTATTCTCCAATCAAGTGGAGCCGGTGCGTGCTGGAGATCTGGTGGTAGTTACCGGTGAGAATGGTACCGGCAAGACCACTCTATTGCGCGAATGGGCTGCCGCAGATGGTATTCCGTGGTTGCCGACTTCACCTGACCGACGACTGCTTGGCATGACAGTCGGCGAGGAGTTGACTATGCAACATCCACTCCTGCGACAGGCGGCAGTCCTAGTCGAAGGAGCTCGATTATCTGAAGAGGCGAAACGATTGCAGATACGTCAATCGAGACTCCGTTTGAACCTCGGTCTCTCTCACCTCTCTGATGTCACTCCAGTGCACGACCTCTCGTGCGGAGAACGGCGTCGGCTCTCACTGCTGCCTCTATTGATTTCAGAGCCGCGAATCATGCTACTCGATGAGATTGACCACGCTCTTGATGATTCCATGCTGGCAGAATTGCTACGCCTGCTTGGCGAGGCCCGTGCCGACGGCTGTGCGCTGATATTGACCAGTCACAGTCCTGACCTTGCACTGTGGGCTTCGATGTCCGGTGGTCGTCGATGGTTGATTGAGGATGGAGTAATGTCGGAGGTGACGGTATGATTGACCTCGATTCGATTGTCGAATGGTCTGCCAGTCCGGGTGGGATTGCCATCTGGCTGACCGTGCTGCTTGGGCTGATTTTCGGCAGCATGTTGCTCAGTGCCGACCGCAGCATGAAACTGGGTCGTGAGGCGGCGCTGCTCGCGTTGCTTGCAGCGGTTGCAAGCGCAGCGCGAGTGCTATTCGCAGCATTACCCAATGTGCAACCAGTCACCATTCTGATTCTGCTGATTGGAATCCATTTGGGACCTCGACGAGCAACAGCAGTGGCGGTCCTGGTCGCTCTACTCTCAAACATGGCTCTTGGACACGGACCGTGGACGTTCTATCAGGCTGTGGCATGGGCTTTGGTCGGCATCTCTGGCTGGATGCTTCGGCCATGGTTGGTGAGTCGTGACGGCATGACTGTTCGAGTGCTGCCGTTGGCGATTCTGGGATTCATTTGGGGCTTCCTATATGACTGGCTGGTATCCATCACCATGCTGGCAATAACTCAGCAGGTTGAATCCTATGTCTCCTACTTCATGCTCGGCTTACCCTTCGATCTGATGCACGCAGTTGGCAATGTTCTGTTCGCGATTTGGCTTGCTCCTTCGCTGCACCGGCTGCTGTGGTTGCACTGCAGACACGATGCTGGTGGTTGGGTTGACGACCTTCCTGAGGATGTTCTGCGTCGCGAAGCGTTCATTTCAGGTGGGTCCGACGCCACATCAAGCGAGCGCAAGTCTAGCGCGGACCCGATGGCAGGAATCCGTAGATTCGACACGATTGACGAAGGAGGTGACTGAATGGCTGCAAAGAAGCAGGATGAACTGACCATGGTGCTGGTCACTCGCAAGGATTTGGCACTGTCACGTGGCAAGTTGGCTGCGCAGTGTGGCCATGCCGCTGCTGAGTGTGCACTCAAGGCAAATCGGGATGCTCCGGCCACGCTGAACTCATGGAGGGATAATGGGGCACGCAAGATCGTCTGCGAGGCTTCCTCACTCGATGCCCTCAAGCGGCTATTCGGTGAAGCACAGGCGGCTGGGCTGGTCTGTTACATGGTCAAGGACGCCGGTCACACCGAGATTCCAGCTGGTACAGTCACAGTCGTTGGAATAGGCCCCGGCCCGCGCCGCTCAATCGACTCTTTGACCGGTTCACTGGGCCTAGTCCGCTGAACCGGTGGATTCTTCGCTCACGTCTGAGCACGTGTGTGTGGGTCGCGCGTGCGCCGCGGCTCAAAGAGCCGCGCTGTGAGATGAGATTCGATGGATGATATTGACGTCTTTGAAGCGGAACTGCTCGACGACGACGAAATACTCGAAGCAACCGTCCTTGAAGATGACGAAATTGTTGTAGCGGCCATTCTTGATGACATCCACCTCGACAAAGATCGCCGTGAGAAGCGCCAACTCGACATCGCAATGGCTGCAACAGGTGCCATCGTCATCGTGTTCAGCGTGATGTCTGCAATTTTCGGTACCCCCCTCATTGATCACATCAACGACTTCAACATCACCGGCGACCAGCAGGTGGATGTTGAGTGGTATGAACCGATTTATATGCCACGCCATCCCAATTGTGTCGACCCGAATAATGGACAGGATATGCCGGAGTACGGCATTGGATACGAGCCATCACTGGCCATTGATAGCCAAGGTAATATGTTCATTACTGCCCACAAGGATTTGCGTTGGTCCTCTCCCGATGGGGGTCTTGCTAACCCCCTAGACGGGGAGCTACACACCTATCCTGACGGTGCTTGCATTGACGGTTATTCCACTTCATGGGACTACTTCGCCTCGTGGTTTTGGGTATCCAATGACAATGGCAGCACTTGGGGCTGGGGAGACAACTTCGAGGAAACCCCGGGCACTATGGTAGAGGGACAGATTACCAACGGAGCGAGTGGAAGTGCTTGCTGGGGTGATGAAGGTGATATTGCAGTAGATGAGATGGACCGCATTTACTATCTTGACACATACCTTGAGGACAACTGGATTCATCAATTTACCAACGGTGGTAACACCTTTGAGAGTGGATTATGCGACCGGCAGGGCTCAATGGCTGCTGATGACAGACCGTGGCTACAGGCACAAGGACAGGGCATCGTCCACTATCTCGGCAATTCAGGAGTCGCAGTGCAGGATTGTGAGAATGGTGCTGCACGTTACTGGTATTACCGCAGCACCGATCAAGGCCAGACTTGGAGCCAATGTTTCTCGATGCCGGGTGGCTGGTCAACAATCGCCACCGAGCGAGGTGGCTCCTACGTTTTCGTGGCGCAGGAGAACGCCGATACCTCGACTGGCCACGTGCAGGTTCGAGTATCATCAGATACCGGAGAGAATTGGGGCACTCCAATCAATGTCGGACCACGTGAGGGCAACCCACCTGAGGGCTATCCGCTGGTAGAGACCAATGGCGTCGGCACTGTTGGTGTTGTTTGGGCCGACGCACCTCAAGGCGGGACTGGAGTATGGGCGATTCGCCTTGCTATGTCGTATGATAGAGGCGAGACTTGGGAGAGTTGGGACATCACTCCGGAATGGAGCGGCATCACCATGTATCCTTTCATTTCAATCAGTGAGGACAACATCACGACGGTGACCTTCTACGGTCTTGATTTCGAGCAGGCTGATGGCAATTACACCGTCGGCCATCAG
>CAUZSM010000087.1:0-7489 GCA_963582685.1 Candidatus Thalassarchaeaceae archaeon
AGAAATCCGTCAATTTCCTCACTGCTCCCAATCTCTGTGGCGATTGTCGCTGAAGCATCGTGCTCAGCAAGTCTCTCGATGAGTTCAGCCTTGTTGCCACCAACAGCAAGGCCTCGGCTTCGCGCCTCGGCCTTGAGTTCTGCTGCAGTCATCGCATCGTAACTGATTACAACTCCTCCATGCACTGGTCATCATCCTTCATTCTTGAAGTCGTGGGGTGTTTGCTCTCGACCATCCCACTGTCAGTCGCGACTTACTTCATCGCCGGTCCAACGCTTTCCGAGCGAATGCTCAACATCCATCTGGTCGAGTATTCTCGCCACTACGAAGTCGACGAGGTCATCGATGCTTTCGGGCTGATGATAGAACCCTGGCGAGGCGGGAAGCACTACCACTCCCCAACTCGACAATTTGGTCATATTCTCCAGATGCACAGTCGCATACGGTGCCTCGCGCGGAACCACGATGAGCGGCCGCCTTTCCTTTAGTGCAACCATCGCGCTGCGAGTGACCAGATTGTCGGAGATGCCCGCCGCGAGTTTTCCGATGGTTGTACCGCTGGCGGGACAAATCACGTAGTGGTCCATCTTAGCAGATCCAGATGCCGAGCGGGCAGCGAGGTTGTCGTTGTCCTCTAACTCAACCCCGGGCAATTCGGCGAGTTTTTGCGGTGTGATACCCATTTCTAAGTCGAGGTTGATTGCACCATCCCGGGTGACGATGAGTCGAATATCCCAGCCTTTTTCAGACAGGACCTCAGTGAGCCGGACGCCGTAGCGTGCGCCCGATGCTCCTGTCAGTGCTACTACTGCCTCGGGCATATATTGTGGCGGGCGGTCAAACCACTTCAAGAATTGTCAGGTGGCTGATTCTCCTCTAGGGCCGTGAGGAATTCATCGAATGCCTCCATCGCAGCAGGGAATCCCGCATCGTCGCCACCCCAAGCGATTCTCAGATACGAATCAAGACATGCATCGAACATCCCCCCGGGGATAGCGAGCAACCCTCTGTGCTTTCCATGCAAGGCCAAAGCCTGCACAGCAGGCCAATCATTTGGCAGAGGGATAAGACCGAAGATGCCAGTGGGTGGTGGAGTCCACTCGATACCATGCCTAGCGAGCACCTCACACAACTTGGGTAGGTTGCTCTGGCGCTTTGACCTCAATGCATCGAGTACAGCATCAAGGTCTCTCCACGCTGCACCAGCGATGGCTGCTGATGGCGCCGCCATCAAACCTTGCAGGTTGCGGTAGGCGTTCATCGCCGCTACGATTAGTTCAGGCGGTCCAATCACCCAACCAAATCGCAGATTTCCGAGTCCGTAGGTTTTGGTGATGGAATTCACGGATAAGCAATGCTCACCCATTTCAAAGAACGGTCTATAGATTCCATCACCCATTGCCGAGTCAAGGTAGACCTCATCTGAGACGATATTGACGCCATATTCTGCGGCTTTGTCCACAATCCATCTCTGGTCATCTTCATCGAGCATCCATCCAGAGGGATTCTGCATCGGTGTCAGAATAATGACACTCACATCATCGAGCACTTCCTCGAGTTGCTCTCGGTCGAATTTCCAAGGTCCACAATCACCCGGCTCGCTCGGGCCACGGTGGAACGGGACTACATCACAGCCGAGTAGACGAGCACATTGTGTAACTGGGCCGAATGATGGCATTTCAACTCCAATTCGTCGAGATTTGCGTCTGCCTTTCTCGTGCAGAATTGAATCCGGGTCCGGCATTGCAGCAAGTAAGGCAAAAGTCAGGGTTTGACATACCCCGTGCCCGATTCCGACATTTTCACTCTCGACTCCGTAGCGGTCTGCAATCCATTCTCTCGGGTCGTTGGCAGTTTGCCAGAATCCAATCAGCTCACCTTCATCAAGACGGGTTAGCAGTTCATCTTGATTCCAGGGATAGATGAATCCAGATTGCGATAAATCGTGTTGGCGGTTTTCCATCAATCGCGGAATGTACCAGTCTAGAATGCCGACTGCGGGCATACCCTCTCCTGCTGCTGGTCCGCCCAGTTTGGGCGAAAGTGGGTGTTCATCGGTCACTTGCTCACCTCCAGCCATGGCGGCTCATGTCCTATATGTTCCATCGTCATAGGGATTCTTGCTAGAGCACTTTCCATCGTGGCGAGAAGTTCTGTCTCCAAGCGGACCCGGTTGATTTGGTCGCCACTCGCATCAGTAGAGAGTCCGAGGGCAGCAAGGCTGGTTGTCAGCCCAGAATCGAGGCCGCAGCCATTCAATGATTCAACGCGGCCTCGCTCAGTATCGAAATTGATGGTGAATCCATGTCGGCTCACCCAACGCATGAAGGCGAGTCCGACCGAACCGATTTTGTTACCATCCACCCAGATTCCCTGCATGCGCGCATCGCGGCAGGCCTCGATTCCACAGGCTGCCAGTGCATCGAACGCCCATTGTTCCAACAGTGCGGTTATCCTCTTGACATTGGCCTCACCTTGCTGGTTCCACAGGAAGATGGGATAGACGGTCAACTGACCCGGTCCATGGTAGGTGATTCCCCCTCCTCGGTCGGTGTCCGCATGCGTATAGTCTGAGGGGATGGTGGTGCCATCACGTCTGGCCGCCGGTCCGACAGTCACTATCTCTGGGTGCTCGACGAAGATGAGTGTATCAGGTATCGTTTCCTCAAGTCGGGCCTGCTGAATTCTCTTCATCTCGTCCGCCACAACTCGATGCGGCACGCATCCGGCGCGAATCACCCTCACTTCTCGCAGTTTTTGAGAAGTAGCATCACCTACCTCCGCGATGTCCGCCGACGCCTGCGCCATGACGCTGCGAACAGGTGGAGAGCCTTTTCAATTTTCATTGGGGGAGTCTTGGGTATTGACTCGGATGACTTGAATAAGGTACTGAAGGGTGCGGAGCATGTGCTACCAGATACCCTGCATCTATTCGACCGGGAAGACCGTCGAAACTACTGCCGAATCTTGGCGGCGGTTGCCTTGGCTGATGGGCGAGTCACTCTTGAAGAGATGGCCAATTATGAGTCAAGGATGGGCATGGCCCTGTTGACTCAGGAGGAACGAGTGATGATGCGGCAGGAATTGAAGCGCGGCCGCTCTTTCGTGGATGCTGCAGACAATATGCATCCCGCGCATCTGCGCGTTGCATTGCGGGATGCACTGCTGATGGCGGCCGCCGATGGTCACTACGATGTTCGTGAGATCGATATCGTGAAGAAACTCGCTCGCAAGGCCGCGTTTTCAGGAGATGACCTCGACACGCTCTACGATTGGATTGACGATGGTTGGGAATGGATGAAGCGCGGTAGGCGCGTTTTGAAACTCCCTGAAGAAATCCGCCATTGGAATACCGTATACGATGATGAAATCAAGTCGAGTGAATGGCGCGCCCCAGAGTCTTGAGAACAGCCTCGTGGAATGCTTCAGTCATCGTTGGGTGTGCATGGATTGTTGCAGCAACATCTTCGAGCACGGCCCCCATCTCAAGAGCGAGGGTGAATTCACCTGATAACTCAGCGACGTGACTGCCAACCGCTTGTACTCCCAGAATGACGTTGTCAGATTCTCTTGCGACCACCCTGACAAAGCCCCCGGTTTTCTCCGCCTCAAGCGTGAGGGCGCGGCCGTTAGCCGCCAGTGGGAACTTACCGATTATCACCGATTCACCGGCTGCTACTGCCTCAGCCGGTGACATACCGACACTGACGATTTCAGGTTCGGTGAATACGATGGCTGGAATCGCCACCGGGTCGAATTCATGGTCCGACCCGGCGATAATCTCCGCAACCATCTCTCCCTGAGCGCTCGCCTTGTGTGCAAGCATCGGTTCACCGACCAAGTCACCGATGGCGTAGATTCCTCGCATATTGGTTTTGCATTGTGAATCGATTGCAACGAAGTGGCCAGATTCATCCATCTTCACGCCGGTTTCCTCAAGTCCCCATCCCTGTGTATTGGCTCTGCGTCCAACGGTTACAAGTACACGGTCGAATGTCTCAGTCGTTACTTCACCATCTCCATTTTTCCAAGATAGTTCGACTTCTGAACCCTTGACTTCAGCACCCTGTGCAAGGCAATTGGTGTGGACTGTGACACCATTCTTCCTCAGCCATATCTCCAGGGGTCTGCGCAGTTCTGCATCGAAGATGGCCATCACCGAATCAAGTCCCTCGATGACGGTGACTTCGCTTCCCAGTTTACGCATGGCGCATCCCAGTTCAAGTCCGATGTAGCCGCCGCCGATGACCGCGACTCTAGCCGGCAACTCGTCGATATCCAACGCCCCCGTTGAAGTCAGAATGTGCTTCTCATCCGCGGGCATGAATGGTAAGTCGATTGGACTGGAACCGGTTGCAAGAATCACGTTCTCGGTACTGATGTGAGCGATTTTCTGACCATCTCCATCAGAGACGATGCAGGTTTTGCCATCGATGAATGAGCCCCAGCCTTTGATGTGACGGACCTTCGCTGCCTTGAGCAGAGCTTTGACCCCATTGTTCAACTTGCTAACGATGTCATCCTTCCAAGAGATCAGAGCAGCCATGTCCACCGAGACGTCCCCACTGACATTGAGGCCCATATGCCCGGTTTGGTGCTGTTTTAGTGACTCGAATCTGTCTGCGGCGTGAATGATGGCCTTCGAGGGTATGCAGCCGCGAATCAGACAGGTTCCGCCGGCCTTGTCACCTTCGACGATAACCGTATCCAAACCCAATTGGCCGGCTCGGATTGCAGCGACGTAGCCACCCGGGCCTGCGCCGACCACAAGCACTTGACAAGAAATCTGTTCGACCATTAGGCCACCTCACATGAATATCGAAGATGGGTGCTCAAGCATGCCCTTCACAGCCTGCACCATGGCGGCGCCATCCGCCCCGTCTACCACACGGTGGTCGAAGGAGGATGAGAGGTTCATCATGCGGCGGATGACTATTTTTCCACCGCGAACCACCGCTCTGTCCTCTGCTTTGTGAACGCCAAGGATGGCGACCTCAGGATGATTGATGATTGGCGTGGCACCCAGCCCCCCATCTCGTCCAAGGCTTGTGATAGTGAATGTGGAGCCAGATAGGTCATCGAGGGAAGCGTTGCCATCACGAGCTGCCTGCGTGACACGCCCCAGTTCTGTCGCCGTCTGCCAAACATCGAGAGACTCGACATTCTTCACCACCGGGACATATAATCCGCGTTCGGTGGTAGTGGCGATTCCGATATTGGCTGCCTCATGCAGGACAAGCATGTTGCGTCCTTCATCGTAGATTGCATTGCAGCCGGCATGGTCGCCTTGGAATGCCTTGACAAGAGCCTGCATGATGAATGGCAGATAGGTGAGTTTGGGCTGACCTTCCTTGCGATTGCTGTTCAGCCATTGGCGCAGTGCTTCAAGGTCAGTGACATCGATTTCCTCAAAGAATGAGAAATGTGGAATGCTGGTGGTCGACTTGACCATCTGCTCGGCAATCTTGCGGCGCAGACCAATCACAGGCACTTCTGTAGTTCCAGATAGGGCGGCTCTACCACCGCTTGGTACACTTGCAGCGAGTTCGCCACCACCTGCGAGGTGTGCCTTGATGTCATCGTGAGTGATTCGGCCAGCCGGACCGCTTCCAGCAACCGCGCCGAGGTCGATTCCCTCCGACTTGGCGCGACGCCTTACCGCTGGAGAAGCCAGAGGCTTGCTACTTCGCTCTGCCTTCGGTGAGGGTGCTGCGGGTGCCTGTGCCGGCTCTGGCTCTGCCTCGGGCTGCGGCGCTTCTTCTTCGATTGCAGATGCCGTAGCATTACCTTCACCCTCGACTTCGAATTCGATGCAGACGCTGCCTACTGCGATAATCTCGCCAACAGCTCCGGCCGTCTTTGTCACAGTCCCAGTCACTGGGCTTGGTATGGTGACGTTTGCCTTGTCAGTCATCACGTCGACAATCGGATCATCTTCCTTCACCGAGGCACCTTCCTCGACGTGCCAGGCGATGACCTCTCCTTCGACGACTCCCTCGCCGATGTCTGGAAGTTTGAATTCGTAGATTCCCATGTTCAGTCCCCCTGTGTCCGATGAATCGCCTCAGCGATGCGTTGTGGACTCGGCATGTAATCCCATTCAGTGGTGTGGGGGAATGGTGTATCCCATCCAGTTACCCGTTCAATGGGCTTCTCAAGGTGCCAAAAACACCGCTCTTGCACACTCGCCGCCATCTCCGCCCCGAACCCGCTGGTCTTGGGCGCTTCATGAACGATGACACACCGCCCTGTCTTTTCAACCGAGTTTACCACGGTATCTCTATCCCACGGAACCAAGGTTTGCAGGTCGATGAGATCGCATGATACTCCTGAATCCTTGATAGCCTTCTCGCTGACGTGAACCATCGCTCCCCAAGAGATGACTGTGCAATCATCACCTTCCATCACCAACTCGGCCTCTTCAAGCGGTATCGTGTAGTGTTCCTCCGGAACATCAGAGGCGGGGTGCCCCCTCCATGTCGGCACTTTGTGCGGGTCTCCATAGAATGGGCCGCGGTAGCAGCGTTTTGGCTCAAAGAAGATGACTGGATCGTTGCATTCGACCGCGCTGATTAGCAGTCCTTTCGCATTGTATGGATTGGAGCAGTAAACCACTTTGATGCCAGGAGTATGAGTGAATTGTGCTTCAGGTGACTGTGAATGATGGTGCCCTCCCTTGATACCGCCACCAGCGGGTGTTCGGAAGGTCAGTGGTGTCCAGAATTCTCCTCCCGAACGGTGGCGGATTTTTGCAATCTCGTTGACAATCTGGTCATATGCAGGGAAAATGTAGTCTGAGAACTGAATTTCAACGATAGGCCGCAGACCATTCAGTCCCATGCCGAAGGCAGTGGCTGCGAGCCCTCCTTCGGCCAGTGGCGAATCGAATACGCGGTGTGCTCCGTGCTTGGCCTGTAGGCCATCGGTGACCCTGAATACGCCGCCGAAGTAGCCTACGTCCTCACCAAAAATGACGATGTTCTCATCTTTTTCGAGTAAATTGTCGAGACCGCTATTCAGCGCAGCAATCATATTCATTTCAGCCATATGACACCTCACTTGCCGAGTTCCTCGCGCTGTTCCTGAACGTGCCACGGCACTTCTTCGTAAACTTCGGTGAATATGGTACTCGCCGGCGGATAAGGTCCACTGGCGAGGTCACCGTGAGTAACCGCTTCCTTGTAGGCTGCCATCACTGCTGCATCCGTCCTCTCCTCAAGTTCGGTGTGCTTGTTCTCTGACCAGTAGCCCTTGGCGATGAGGTGGTTCTTCAAACGCTCAATCGGGTCGCCGCCGGGCCAACTTTCGTGTTCATCGACCGGCCGATATCGGCTCGGGTCGTCACTGCTGCTGTGTGCGCCGGTGCGGTAGGTCAGCACCTCGATGTGGGTCGGGCCTTTTCCAGCACCGGCTCGCTCTCTCGCCCACTTTGTCACAGCAAATAGGGCGAGGAAGTCATTGCCATCTACTCTGAAGCATGGCATACCGT
>CAUZSM010000088.1:0-7467 GCA_963582685.1 Candidatus Thalassarchaeaceae archaeon
GTCATGGCATTGACCATGATACCGCTGAATTGGATGGTCTCGCTGCTTACGTTTACACAATGAATTACGGCGGCGACATTCCGCTGTATGCATCCCACGCCGCCGACGCTGCCCTCATCCTAGGCGCATCTGCAATAGGAGCATACCGCACTGGCACATTGGATGGAGAGCACGTAAACGACCTCATTCCAAGCATTGCGGATGGATGGACAACCGCTGCTACCGGTGAGATCACACTCTCCGAGAGCACAGGGGATATCACAACGGGAACATTGGAGATTTATGGCTACGACGCTGAAGGCAATGTAGTAGTCATCGCGACTTGGACAGAATCAGGCGGTCTTGTTTCGGCTTAGCCAGATATTGGTGTGTAATTTTCCAATTGGTAAATCCACTTTCCAATTGATGAAATGAGGGCGATTTTCTCGGTTAGTTGAAGCCAGCACTCAATCCAAGCCGCCGCATTTCATGATGCCTTCAACACCCGTCAGGGGTTCATCAGAAGTTGTGCAGCCTCTGGTATGCGTTCAAGCGATTCAAGCAGCCTGTGCTCATCATCAACCTCGATGAGATGTATTCTGGATGGGCACTGTTCAGCCATTTTCCGTGACCTCTCAATCGGTACTATGGTATCTCCAGTTCCATGGATGATTGCGCATTGATGAGCAGGCACGGGCCAAGACATCTTGTCGGCTGCAGTAAAGAAATCATAGCCGAGTTTGATGGTTTGGCCCAACCCCCGATGTTCGTAAGGAACTGACCCTTTGAGTTTCCAGCCGGCCAACTGCAACTTGCTGTAGTCACGACGTAGTCCGTCAACAAGGCCAAAAGCGGGTGCAAGCAATAGCAGTTTGAAGTTGGAATCGGGGCGCTGCGCTGATGCGTTCAGTGCAGCGAGTCCCCCCATTGATGAGCCGGAGATGATGTCAGCATCTGGGTTTTCATCAATGACCTCAAGCAATACCTCCGTCTCATTTTCGATAGTCCAACCTTTGGTTGACAATACTGGAGCGATGACCTCCCACCCTAATTCTTCGCGCATGTAAGTCGGCTTAGATCCATCCGGACCCCCCTCAAAGCCGTGCGCAAAGATGACTTTCACACTCAGTCCCCCTGCTCAAAGAGCAATGGGATGAATTGGCTGTCAGCGAGTCTGCATCGAGTCATAGGCATCGATGCGCCCTCGGCAAGAATACGCAGATGAATCTCGCCAGTAACATGAATGATGGCGCTGAAGAGGTGGCCACCGTGGACCAAGTGGTCATCGTCAGAAACAACAGTGTGCAAATGCGTGAATGGCTCATCGTCGAGCATTGCGACGTTGCCTTGCAACGACAATAATTCCACTGTTTCTCTTATCATCACTCGTTGGTAAGTGCCTCCATCGTCAAGGTAGCCGATGTCAACATCCCTAGCCCGGCCGATGCCGCTGGTCACTGCCGCCCCAGTGATTCCGAGGTCAGTACATATGGATTGAATTGAGGCGTGAATTTCCTCCTCCGGGTCGAGTCGAATGAATAGGTCGTCGCCGGAGCGGAGGTGTTCCATGCACGGACGTGAGCCGACCCGCTCAAAGGGATTCGCCTGAGCGTCGCCCTACTCGGCGCATGTAGGGGCCACCCCCCTAAACGGTTCAAATTCAATTGAAATCACCTCCACCGGAACAGGGTCTTTTTGCTAAACGAATGCCGCGAAGCACGTCATTTTCCAGTGGAAATGATAGGGTCTTTGCATGTGTATGCGTGTTGTTTATGGAGTGTCGTGTCTCGGTTCACTCGCCCTGTGTGGAGGATTCAGTATGCTTCAGGTCCATGATTCGGGTGCTCGTTGGCGAACAATGCTTGAACATTCCTATGCAAATGACATTTCGGCTTTAGGGGATGTTTGGCCAGATTTGAAGAGGTTAGAAATCAAGTTCGATGTTATTGAGGCATGGGATCCAGAATTCGCAGAAGCACTTCTTGAACATCCTAGACCAGTATTGGACAATGGTAGCAGAGCTCTACAGGCCATGTGCAAAGAAGCAGGATACGACATTGATCCGGTGTTGAGGGTTACTAAGCTCCCTCCAGACTCAAAACGGAATTTGCGTGATTTAGGCTCAAAAGATGTTGAGAACTTGATAACTTCAGATGTGATAATTACTAAAGTTAGTGAATTAAAACCAAGGATATATTCCGCGAGTTTTTCTTGTAATACATGTGGCCACTGTCAGACTATTGAACAACCAAATGAATTGGAATTAATTGAACCACTTGAATGCGCTGAAGAAGATGGCGGCTGTGGGAGAAGCGCAGGGAGGCAAACCCGGCTTGAGTTGGTAATCGAGAATTCAACATTGATTAACAACCAATGGCTTGAGATTCAGGAATTGCCTGAAAATACTAAATCCGGCGCTCAACCATCTAGAATGACCGTGCTAGCAGAACGTGAATTAACAGGCAAATTGCAGCCAGGAATGCGGGTTAAGATAAATGGAATTCCTTTCATTAGATCACAGAAGAAAGGTAGGGGTAAGACTCCGATGTTCGATGTGTATATTTCATTACATTCATGTGAACAAGAGAATTTACCACTTGAGGAAGTACGTATTAATGAAGAAGAAATAGAAGCAATTATTGAGTTGTCAGAAAGAGATGATTTGAAAGAATTACTCACTCGTTCAATAGCCCCTCACATCTTAATGGTGGATGGTCTTGAATTGGTCAAGCGCTCTCTTGTATTGCAATTATTTGGAGGCGTTGCAAGGAAATATCATGATGGTACTAGATCAAGGGGCGATATCCATATTTTGATAATGGGAGATCCAGGGATTGCTAAATCCCAACTCCTTTCTTTCATGGGGAAAATATCGCCACGTGGGAAATTTACGACAGGAGGTGGAACAACATCTGCCGGGTTGACTGCAGCCGTAGTTAGGGATGCATTTAGTGATGGTAGATTTAGTTTAGAAGCCGGCGCATTGGTATTGGCTGACATGGGGCTTTGCGCTGTGGATGAATTCGATAAGATGAGTACAGAAGATCAAGGTGCAATGCACGAGGCAATGGAACAACAATTAATCAACATCAATAAGGCAGGAATCAGTTCATCTATGCCAACAAGATGCGCAGTTCTTGCTGCTGCTAATCCCAAACGTGGGCGATTTCACTTGAAGAGAGATAACGAGACATATAATGACCAAATTGATCTTTCACCCGCCCTTATTTCCAGATTCGATATCATCTGGCTACTTACAGATGACGCACAAAAAAGACGAGATTCTAGAATAGGCCGTTACATTCTTTCCGCTAAAGAAAAAGGTATTCCAGAACATCAAATTGAATCTGGCTTGGCTTTGGATCCAGTAGAATTATTGCAAGAAAAAGTATTCACAACTGATGCTGAAGGGGTCGAGATACTTTCCGCATCTTTTTTCAGAAAATACGTTGCATATTCTAAGTTAAATATTCATCCTTCGGCCAACGAAAAAGCAAAAAATGCGATTGTAAATTATTACGCAGAAAAGAGAGGTGAAATTAGAGAAGGCGATGATCGTGTGCCACTCACCGCACGCTCCATCGAAGGAATTCTAAGGCTTGCCGAAGCCAACAGTAGAATGCATCTTCGAGAAGAAGTGACTATCGAGGACGCTGAATATGCTATTGCTCTAGACAGATTTTGGCGTTACCAACTGATGGGTGATTCGTATGATGAAGGAACATTGCTCACGGGGCAATCGACTCGAAAACGAAGTGCTGACAGAGTTGTTAGTGGAATTGTGCGCAATTTGTGTCGAGAAAAAGGCGATTGTAGCACTATTGATGTTTACAATCAAGCTAACGATGCCGGGTTTGATGAGGACACTGTTGACCGAGTACTCAGGGCACTGCAACAGCGCGGTACGCTGTACAGTCCGACTCCAGACACTTGGCGCTTGGCATGATTGGCGGCCGTTCATCCTATGTGTGAGAGAATCGTCCGTAGGACGATGACAGAGGAACCTGTCGGCGATGTCGCTGATGCTGATGCCCTTTCACCCAAGGCGCTCGGCTTCATGTGTGGGCTTGAGGTTCACCAGCAACTCGCCACTGGGAAATTGCATTCTCGCGAGTCAAGCACACTCTACGATTTCGGTATCGACGAGATTCCCGACGATTGGCCACGAGCCAATCGGCGGCTTCGGGCTGCTCGTGGAGAAGGCGGCCGTATCGACGTCGCTGCTCGCTTCGAGCAGCGTCGCAACCGCTTCTTCACCTATGTTCAATCTCCAAACGCCGGCCTCATCGAGATGGACGAGGCACCGCCGCTCTCCCATGATGCCGACGCGGTCGATGTGGTTCTCACCATGGCGGCGATGATGGCAGCAAAACCAGTCAGCACTCTGCAAGCGATGCGTAAGACAGTGGTCGATGGCTCAAACACCAGTGGGTTCCAGCGTACGACTCTGGTCGCTACCGACGGTAACATCTCGACGGAAGGTGGCGAGGTAGGCATCGATGTCATCTGTTTGGAGGAAGATTCAGCTCGCCGCCTTGACACGATATCCACCAGCGATGGAGAACAGGTGATCTACACCCTCGACAGGCTTGGTGTACCCCTTGTGGAAGTTGCTACCGCCCCTGATGTCAAGACCCCAGAACACGCTAAAGAAACCGCACTTGCCCTCGGTACTCTGCTACGAGATACACGCCGAGTCAGGAGGGGTCTTGGAACAATTCGGCAGGACCTCAATGTCAGCATCGGAGCAGGTGATAGAGTGGAAATCAAGGGTTGTCAGGACCTTGAGTGGATTCCACGCATCATCAGACTGGAAATGGCGCGGCAATTACACTTCTATCGACTCGCTAACGAATTGCGAGAAGGCATGGCACTGCCGCCATTACCCAACCACCGTGATGATACCGACGCAGCAGTCGAGGCTGAAGTTGCAGAAGCAGTTGAGGAAAGACTGCCTTTGGAGATAACCGATGTAACCGAGCTGTTCGCCAAATGTGAATCTGCAATGGTGAAGAAGTCACTGGCCAGTGGAGCGGTGGCGCTTGGATTGCCGCTTGTGGGTCTCGGTGGGAAACTTGGTGCCAAGACCCTCGATGAGCATGAATCACAACTGCCTCGACTTGGAAGGGAGTTGGCTGGAGCGGCGAAACTTGCGGGTGTTGCCGGCATTTTCCACTCTGATGAATTGCCGGCATACGGCATTACTGAGTCCGAAGTGACTGCGGTGAAGGAAGCTATGCTGCTCGCCTATACCGACGCTTTCGTGCTATGTTTGGCCCCGAGATGGCAGGCAAAACTTGCCCTTGAGTCCGTACTTGCCCGCGCTCGACTCGCCTGGCATAGAATCCCGCAAGAAGTTCGCAATGTGGTGGTTCGTAAGGGCTCACCAGAAGATGGAACGACCACTCCGATGCGCCCACTTCCCGGAGGTGCGCGGATGTATCCGGAGACAGATGTCCCAACCTTGCCGATTTCTAGCCAACGGTGGACTGCAATCAGCAGCGACTTGCCAATGACTCGTGCCGAGAGAATTCAACGCCTATCGCCTACTGGATTGTCTAATAATCAAATCGAGGCGTTGGTCAAAAGTGAACTCGATGAGGATCTGCTTGCAGGCTGTGATGGTACCCTTGCATCAGGCATCCCTGCCCTGCCCGCCAAAGCATGGGCCACCGCCATGCTTGAAGCGACAGATTCGCCACGAGTAGTTCTTGCCGCAGCGATTCACGCCCGCGAGGCGGGCGATTTGACCAGAGAAGGTGTCGAGGAACTGGTCGAAGCAGCTGCAGCAGCGGGTATTTCCGATGGCGGTGCGCTGATATCTTGGATTGCATCAGAAGCAGATTCCCGCGGCTTCAAGCCCGCGGACACAGGAGCAGTCGAGGCTGCGGTTGCCGAGGTGTTAGTAGAACGCGTAGACTTCGTTGCCGAGCGAGGCATGGCTGCGATGGGTCCACTTATGGGAGTCGTGATGGGCAAACTCGGTGGCGGCGCTGATGGTGGCGCAGTATCTGCTGCACTGAAGGAAGCATTGCAGCGAATCACTCAGGATTGAGTAGTTCAGCGCACCATTTGACTGACAAACCGTTATTTGCTTGTCATTATGACACACTTTCCCTAGTCGGTGATTGTATGGAAAATACCCTTCGGACCAATGTAGTAACCTTGCTGATAGTAGGCCTGCTCAGCCTCTCAATGATGACTCTGACCGCCCCTGAGGCCGAAGCCGCAGAAGCGAGAGCAAATCATTCGGTGAACATTCAGAGTTTCGCATTTTCACCCTCCAGTCTGACTATTGATGTTGGAGACACGGTGGAATGGACGAACAACGACGGGTCATCTCACACCGTAACCAGCACCAGTGGCCCGGCATCCTTTGATTCTGGCACTCTCGGCAATGGAGCATCATTCTCGTTCACATTCACCACTGCGGGAACCTACGACTACCAATGCAACATCCATACTTCGATGACGGCCACAATCACCGCAGCGGCAGCAAATAGTCCACCAGAGGTCTCTGGCGTTACCCTTACTCCTGAGCCGGCGTTCACTGATGATGTCCTTTCGGTTTCAGCCACAACGTCTGACGCTGATGGAGACCAGGTCACGCTCAGTTATGCTTGGTCAATCAATGGAATTTCAATTAGTCAGACAGGCAACATTCTCGACGGCTCTGTATCATTTGACAAGGGCGACCAAGTCGAAGTTGAGGTCACACCGAATGATGGGAGCGTAGACGGCGCAGCCGTCACTTCCAGCATCCTCACTATTTTGAATAGTCTGCCTAGCATTACCTCTGTTGCGATTATTCCCTCTCCGCTCAATAATGAGTCTGTAGCTACTTGCACCACAAATGGTTGGATTGATGCGGATGGTGACCCGGACGGATACCAATACTCGTGGCAGGTGAATGGAGTTCTTTCTGGCACAAATCAACTATCTGGCCCATTCATTGCAGACGATGTAGTCTCTTGCACTGCCACGCCTTTTGATGGGGAACAGTCGGGGGCACCCGTTGCGAGTAGCGATGTGACAGTTGTCGCTACGGGGGCTCCTGATGATGACGCAGATGGCGTACCTAATTCCATTGATGACTGCCCGGGAACCCCTTCGTCTGAAGTGGCGAACTCAAACGGATGTTCGCCATCGCAATTGGACACTGACAATGATGGTGTTAATGACGCTGAAGATATCTGTCCTAACACTCCTGTGGATACGCTGGTCAATTCTGCAGGCTGCCCAGTGATTATTGTGACAGCATTGGTCAATCTTGCTGATGGTAACAGCCACGAGATGAACGTCACACTCACTGGCAACGAAACCGGCTGGAATGCAACCGTTGCCGTCCTCGACGCAAATGGTATCTCCTACAACGCGAGCGAGGGCGAATTCGGCATCTTCGTCGGTTCTATCGATGGTTCGCTTTCAGACGCGCAGTGGGGCGATTTCGACTACTGGTGGTGGGGTCTTTTTGTCTGGAACGAAACC
>CAUZSM010000089.1:0-7458 GCA_963582685.1 Candidatus Thalassarchaeaceae archaeon
GCAGAAAAGACCCGCTTACCATCATCGGGCCGACCAGTAAAGCAGCACTGAAGTGGGCAGCAGAACATCCCGGTGAATCGCCACCAGAGGGTAGTGGGGTGTATTCCACTGACCTAGCAATTCAGTGCGCAATGTGGCAGAGGCTTGGCAGCAAGGATGAGGACTTCGGATATCCGATTGACTGGGTTTTGGTTCCAATCGAAGGAGACGAGCCCTTTGAGGCCCCAGTGCAGCCTTTGGAAGGAGTCACCCTGACGATGATTCCGACCCTGCATGGCATACCGTCGTGCGGGTGGCTCGTCGTCGGTCAAGGTAAATCCGGTCGGTTCGACCGCGACAAAGCGGATTCGGCTAATTTGACCTCGACTGAGAGGGGTCGGCTGGCTGCCGGTGAGGACGTCGAAAAGGGCGGTGAACTGCTGCTAGCTGCGGACTTCCGCGGACCTCCCCGTTTGGGTCGCAGTCTATTGGTTACAGGCGATACTGCTGCTAGCATCGCCGGCTTGCAGCCTGATGCATTGCCGACAACGCCAGATTTGCTTATTCATGAGGCAACTTTCACCGCTGAGAATCAGGAGAAGGCGACGCAGTACAATCATTCGACTGCTGCTGATGCAGCGCTCGCTGCCACCTCTTGCGGTGCTCGTGTTCTCGGAATGACCCATTTTTCCAGCCGTATTGATAGGCTCAGTCCATCGGTAAGCGAGGCCCGCCAGCATTTTCGCGGACCTATCTGCGCCTGCTGTGAAGGCGATTGGTTTCACATCGATTCAGAAGGGACCATCACCCACAATGTGCGCTGTGATGATGATTGGAACTCGCAGCAATTGGAGGCTTGATGTCGCTACACACCCGTATGGGCGACCTTCAAAGGTGGATTGAGCAAGCCGCGCCCATGCCTCGCGCTGCGCGTGCCTCAACACTCGCCGTTGTTCTGTTGTTGTCAATGCTCACTGCAACTGCTTCTACACTGGCTGACACATCAGCAAGAGCCACCGCATGTGCAGAGACAGATGTGGACGAGTTGCCGGGTTTGTTCAACGTTCTCGACCAAGGTTGCCATCAGGTTGACCTTGGATATCTGACCCCCGGACAGATTGTGGAATTCGACATTTCTGCTGATGATTCATTCGATTTTCTGGTATTCAACTCAAATGCCCTTACAGTTTACACCAATGACCAATCATACCGAGATAATGCATATTGGGAAGAGGATACTGTATTCGAGTCCTTGAGCGGTAATGCACGCTGGCATTGGGCAGTCCCAGACACCTCTGAGATGCGATGGTATGTCATCCTAGACAACCTCGATCACCCCGGTGATAATGACGAAGGCGACCTCGGTGGCCTCACCGTTGCAATCGATGTCAACATCAGTTTCCCATCGTTGGGAAGTTGGGCAGTTCACGACAATTTGGTCCGCCTCGGCATCAACGACCACCAACAGTTGCTCGGGCCGAGTGTGCTGACTCTTGATGGCGGAACTCAAGTTTCCATAGAGGCCATCGCCTTGCAAGGTGAGCCGGACCTATTCATTCTGACATCTGCTCAGCGAGACACCTACCTTGCTGGTAATGGTGCACAGTTCCGCATCAGTGGCGCCGACCTATTCTCAATCACATCAGACGGCTCTGTAGCATGGACTGTGCCGGCGGAACACTCTGGTGAAGGAGTGTACCTATTTGCAGACAATGAGGACGGGCCAACTGGAGGCGGTGATGGGGATAGCGATGCAGCAGTTACCGTCATGGTGACATTGCTTCCAGTGTTGTCAGCGACCATCGATGATGACCTGCAAGGTGACTTGGATGTTGGAGATGTTGCGACAGTCACGGCGAACAACACTCCTAATCTGTCGCAACAGGTCGACGAGGGTGCTTACGAATGGGATTTGGATGCTGATGGAGATATTGATGCGACCGGCGCATGGGCCGACGTATCTTTCGACACCCCCGGAGACTATGTTGTCACACTGAAGGTCGCAGGAGTTGACGGGCGTACCGACTCTACTGACCACACGATTTCAGTCAAGGACCAGACAGGACCCACCGCAATCATCAGTGGTAGTGGTGACCTTATCCGAGGTTTTGGTGAATCGTTTAGCATGTCGAGCAATTCACAGGATAATTGGATGATTGACCGTGAGGAATGGTGGGTGGATGGCTCACTATTCCAGCAGGATAACGGCACCCAGAATACCTTTACTCACTCTTTCAGCGTTGGTGGTGTTCATCACATTGAGTTGAAAGTCTACGATGGAGAATCTATGTATGACAATGACACTGCCATGGTTACAATTCAGGATACTACCAGACCGGTCGTAGGTTCAATCGAAGGCCCAAGTGAATTGACCGCAGGTGATAGTGGAACATGGAGTCTGCAGGCTAACGATGGAGAATCAGCCACCCTCTCATGGTCTTGGGACTTCGACAAGGATGACGGTGCTGACGATATGGATGCTACCGGTTCTCAGGCAACTTGGACCTTTAGCAAGGCTGGCAATTACTGGGTGACCTGTACGGTGACAAATGAGGAAAACATCTCCACTCCGGTTGAAATGTTGGTTGTCGTCAAGGCGGCCCCATCTTCTGGACTTGGAGCGGGCATTGATTTTGCTGGGCCAGCTTTCGCAGTATTACTGGTAATCGGCCTCGGTGTTGCCGGATTCTTCGGATGGCGTCGTTGGCGTGATGCGCAGGCTTTCAGAGTACTGGCAAATGAGGAAATGGCTCGGATTACTGCTGAGGAGGATTCCACTCAAGAACCGACGCAGGAGGAGCAGTTGTCTATGTTCGCGCCCGCTGGTTCGCGTGTTGTTTCCACCCGGTCGGGCGCAGAGGCGGAGATGGCAGAAATCGCCGGTGCTGGCTATGGAGAATCAGCAGCGGTCGAAAGTGCCGCGATGCTTGGTGTTCAGACCCAGGTGAGTGATTCCGATTCAGAACTACTAGCCGCCTTCGATGAGCCAGAAGTCAAGCCGGAACCCGTAGTCGTGCCGGAACAAAAGGCAGTGAAGCAAGAGGCGGCCCCGGTCGCCGAAAAGCCGGCTGCTGGAGGGGGGACAGTCATCTCCAGTGGAATCGAACTCCCATCCGTGATGAAGCAGGCAGTCGAGACATCTGTTGAAGTTGCAGCGGCGGCACCAGAACCTGCCGTAGAGCCTGCGCCAGCACCCACTCCCGCACCTGCACCCACTCCCGCACCAGAACCAACACCCACTCCCGCACCTGCACCCACTCCCGTAGTAGAACCAGCACCCGCACCAGCACCGGCCGTTGAGGGAACTGTCGAGGTGATTGGCGCATGTGCCTCATGCGGACAGCGATACGCAGTGGACATGCCAAGTTCAATCAACGAGGCTAGGGTAGATTGTCCGAAGTGTGGTTCTCGCAACAACATCCACAGATGAATGGCTTTGCGAGGCACCTAGGGAACCTAGGTTGCCTCGTGCGCAGGAGTCGAACACCCTTTAGGCACATTAGGGGCCAACAAGGGTTGAGATGAGCGAAGCCGCTGCACGAATGGTCCTCGCTGCACCCGAAAGGCGCAGCGTAAACGGGTTGTGGATTGCAGTACTGCTCGTCTTGCCATTAATCGCTCCTTTTTCAGCCGCAGAAGCGGCCGATTCAGTTCGAGCCGACGATTTTGGCATCATTGAGGAATTGCATAATGTGCTGAATCAGCGTGGACAATTGCTCGACAGTGAACAGGTGCGGCTGATTGCAGAAGGGCAACTTGCTCCAGTAAAGAATGGAGTTCGCCCTGCGGGCTCTTCCGATGCGCTTGCCAACGTTGACGATATTTTCACTGGGGTTTCAATGAGCGAATCAGCACCGGAAGACCCGATTCATCCTGCTCCGTACCAGATACTGCTTGGAGATGAAGAAGTTGCACCCGGCTGGGTTGACAACGTTTGGGAGACGCTCATCAACATCACTGACTATGTCATCTGGGTTCAGTTCCAAACTGAAGATGATGGCCCGCGCCACGACTCATTCACCACAGTGACCTTCTCTGCCTCTTTGTTCAGTCTTTTCAGCGGAGACCCACTAATTCACGACGTAGATGTCGATGGTGATGGTGACGATGATGTCCGTATTGGCATCAGCATCTCTTGGGACCAAAATAATGGGTGGGGGCTATCAGGAGATGAATTACTTCCGACTCAGTTGTGGATAGAGCCAACCATCCAGTATCAGGTCGATGTTATCGATGATTCAGACCCAATGTGGGGTGTCATGGAATTCCTGCATGTTTCATTGATGAAATCATTTGCATATTCTTCTAACCCCTTTGAACCCGGTGAGTCCTATGTCTGGGTTATCGACTCAAATTTCACAATTCCTCCAACTGATTGGTCGCTTGACATTGGCTTCGATAGATTCTGGTTTGACCTCGGCGACTCAGCCCAGTCGTTCATTCTCGCGTTAACGGGAGGTATATTTGGCGGGATTCCTGAGGAGGGTGACATAACCGTCGCTGCCCTTGCAGCGCCATATACGGTACAGATTGAGAATTGGGGGCAGACCAACTGTCCTGATGACTACGACCCAATTGCCGACCACGGCTCGGGATCATTGGGCCATCGCTGCCGTGTTGGAGTTGGATTCGGCTACGCTCACTTCTCCCCACCAGATGGCGATACGCGCGACTTATGGGAGTTAGCCTACATTGAGATAGCCCTGCATCCAGTGGTCAATTCAACACGCCTGCCCGCTGAGGTCGACGTCACTATTCGAAACGACAACTTACTCTCGACCGGTCCAAGCGACATTGGTGAGAAGAGTCTCACCTCCATCGAGTATTACGCAGACCGTCGCTGCGATATGTGGATTCACTTCCATGAGGATCGCAGCAATTACACGGAAAGTGCCGGTCAAGAATATGGCAATATCACCGAAACCATTGGCTGGCTGCGCGACCTTCCTTCTGGTACATTGACCAATGAAGAAATATCCCGTACTTTCCGTATGCTTGGCTCAGAAAGCAGCCCAGCATTGCCTGGGCAGTTGCCGAGCCGTCTTTCCTTTATTCTCGGAATCAAGAATTTCACCCGCGACACAACCCCCAACGTCGATGACCCGACCCTGCCGGTCAACCCTGCGTATCCGCCGAATACACTGTTGTTAGTGCGCTCGACCCAACCGGTCGGGAGCGTGGACTATGTCTCTTACTTCCAACGAGAGGGAGTATATGCGGACCATCAGCGTCTGACGGTTCATGTGGAGGATATTCCAACTGGACTTGTGCTATACGGTGATTTCTGGCTCGGCGGTTCAGATGATGGAGATGTATCGTCAGATACCTCTGACCTCGATTTCTTCTCTAGAATGATTGATTTCACCATTCTTGCCGTCGTCGACATATTCCTCGATGTATCCAACACCATCAACGGTATTCCCAGTTCGATAGTCGATGTGATTGGCGGAAGTGCCGGCACCAGTGTAGTAGGGATGAGTATCAATCTTGAGATGTATACCTCATTCGAATCTGACCGTATTCCAATGGCTTTGGGACAGGCAGACCTGACGTTGGGCTCCAGTGTTCATCCAGTGGGTAGCGGAGACCACCTACTACTCGCCAACAACACCCAATTCAACACTGTGATAGGTAGGCATGGTCAGACCGAGCCTTTGGTGCCGATTTCAGTTAGTCTGAGTATTTCTGGTCTCAAGGCTGCTCATCTGGTCGATGATATCGATGCTAGCGAACAACGAGTTCAGATTACAATGAATGGCGGAGCGCCGATGCGGATGTTATTCCTAGAGCACGAAGGGACGGACCTTGCCAATTCTGACTTCCAAATTGTGCGGATATCGAATATGCCATCCAACCTTGTGGTGGTATCTACTCCAACCACCATCACTTACAGTTCGGTTGGCATCCCTGAGATTGTTTACTGTGGTAAGGAAGGCAACATCAGACAGGCAGTAGTGCTGGAATCGATGCCGGGCAATTTCACCATGACTGTTTCAGAGGACATTTCCTGGGCCTCCGAACAACCAATTGGGTCCATTTCGATGATGATTTCCGATTCAAGTCAGCCGCGAACAATGGACGGTGACCATTTCCTATTTGCCCGAGATTCGGATTCTGACAGCATTACGCTCTCCACCCGAATTACCGGACTTCGTGAAATCGGCTATATTTCGGCAGCTCAACCGGGAATTCCCGGACCCGACGGTCGAGGGACTGCATATCTGGTTGGACCGGGTAATCGCACATTCTCCGCGGTTGTCATCGACGAAGCCAATCATGAGTCAGTAGCAGACGGGTTGAACGCTCACGTGTTGCTCGACCCGATGCCAAGTACAGTTTCACTTGAAGTTCCTGAGAGTTCTACCGGGTCGAGCATCGATGTGCCTGAATTCACCACCGAAGGTGGCTTGGCGGGCGTTGCATTCTTCCTTGGTGGGTTCACCGGCTTTGGAGATAGTGTCAACAAGATGCTCGGGGGCCTTGTGACCAGCGTAACCGGAGGCAATGGTAGCGACGCAGCCGACCAGTTGTCATTTGGTATGCAACTATCTGCCGATAGCGCATTTGATCTCGTCGTCGATGCAACACAGGGCAGTATGGGATTGAATGAGCCAGAATGGGTACATGGCCTATCTATCACCGCAGAGGAAGCACCGGACAATCACACCGGCTTCCATCTTCGAGGCTGGCTGCCTGAAATGCCGCCCTCGATTGACGTGTCTATTGGTTACCAGAACCTCTCGGTCACCGAACAATGGGATATCAGCGTCAATATGGTTGGATGGGAGCCGGCTAGGCCAGAATTCATCCTACAGATTGATGGTTATCAGGGTCAGGATTTGCATATGACCATGCTTGGATTTGATACCGGTAAACCCACCGATATCAGCATTGACACTCAGACGACTATCGACTTCCGTTCGGTAATTCCACAACTTACTGTGGTGAGCCAGTATGAGTTGAGTCAACGGCTCGGCGCTGTGCACGCAACTTACCTCGACCGCGAGGCGCAAACTCGCTACGAGATGCTGGTACAGAACATTCCCAAACACATCGATATCGCTTCCTCGCTGGGCTCTACCATTTCGATTGGAATGTCAGTTCCCGAGGAAGATAGAGCGGCAGGGCTTGCTTTGGATTCGATGATGATTGAGATGACCTCCTTTTCCGAAGGAATGTGGTGGCCTGCTACGGTTTTCTTGCATGAATTGCCGGGTGAAATGAACTTGACCATGGAATCTTCAAACATTTTCGATATCACCAAGGAAATCTCCTTCCAAGGCATGCCCACGCTTTCCTATTCATCCAGTGGCGAGGGTATGGATATGTTCATCTCAACATCTGGCCGAGCGATTAACTCCAAGGGCGACACTCTGCTGATGGCAGAGAATCTAGCCAGCCACATGAGTATTGAGCCAACCGAAGACTTCGGTCTGAGGGTGCGCAGCAGTGGTGATGGTATCGGCCGGCTATACCTGC
>CAUZSM010000090.1:0-7310 GCA_963582685.1 Candidatus Thalassarchaeaceae archaeon
CAGGTCACGCGGGTCATCATAGAATGCAGTCCTGCTGATAATTTTGTTCAGCAACTCCTCAACATATTCCTTGCCGGCCCTTTCCAAACCGTCCTCAAATGGCATCAGGGCTTCAGGGATTTCTCCACTCTCCAGCCATGTGGCCAAATCAGCGGTGTGGGCGAGTGAAAGCGGATGGATTCCGACTTCTGCGGTGAGGACGAACTCGATTCTTGCAAGTCCGACACCGTCCACTGGTAGCATTGAGTCAGCCAGCGACTTGGTGGGGAATCCGACGTTGAGTTTCAACTTGGTTTCCAACTTATCTTGTGTGTCAATTTCGATGGTTTCTATCTCAAACGGCTGGATTCCTGAGTAGATGGCTCCGATATCTCCCTCAGCACACGAGCCGGTCACTTCCATGCCGGTCTCAAGCAATTTGGTAGCATCTGTGCAACCCACGATTGCCGGAATACCGAATTCACGGGCGATGATGGCTGCGTGGCTGGTTCGCCCGCCCTTTCGCGTCACAATCAGTGAGGCCTGCTTCATCATCGGCTCCCAGTCAGGCGTGGTCATCTCTGTGACAAGCACATCTCCTTGCTCAAAGACGCGCTCTTCCCAACTCATTTCCTCAAGATTCTCACCGCGCCCTATTTGGTCACGCAGCGCTCGCTTGCAGGTAATCACTTCCTCGTAATCTCGGTAGCAACGCACCGGGCCAGACCCGATTCGCTTACCGACAGCCTGGCCGGTGGTTACAACGCCACCCTTTGCTACCATCTCAGCGACCAACATCGGGTCCATCACGTAACGCAACAGGCTGGTGGTCGAGGCGCGCGCGTGAACTGTTTCTGGCCGCGCCTGCACGATGAACAACTCTCCCGTGATGCCATCTTTCGCCCACTCTATGTCCATCGGCATCTCGTAGTGCAACTCGATTCTGTCAGCCATTCTAGCCAACTCGAGCGCCTCCTCACGCGATAGAGACCAAGACTTGCGCTCGTCCGTCGCAACGTCCACAATCGCTGTATCCGCTCTGCCGGAGTCAGCATACACCATGCGCTGTTCCTTGGATCCAAGCCTTCTGTGCACAACTGCACCATGTCCACGGCGCAATCCATCCTTCCAGACCAGATAGCCATCGGGGGATACAGTTCCTTGAACAATCAATTCTCCAAGTCCGTAGGAGGAAGTGATGTGGATGATTCCCTCATGGCCAGAGTCGGGGTCAATGGTGAAAATGACTCCAGATGATGCGAGGTCGCTTCGAACCATTTTCATCACGACCACAGCAAGAGCAGCAGCCAGCGGGTCCATATCCATGCCAATCTGGTAAGCGACCGCCCGCTCGGTGAACAGGCTTGCAACACAACGTTTCCAGTGCAGGACCACACTCTCGGTGCCATGCACGTTGAGATATGATTCGTATTGACCGGCGAAGGAAGCCTCCGCTGAATCTTCGACGGTCGCTGATGAGCGTACAGCCACATCGACTCCCGGTCCATACTGATAGCACAACTCGAGATATCCATCGTAAATCGCTTCGCGAACAACCTCCGGAACAACGCTTTCCTCAATCAGATTGCGAGCAAGCGAACAGCGAGCGAGCATTTCCAGATGGTCTTGTTGATTCGCCCCCTCAAGGCACATATGCAAGCCCTTTCGCAAGGTGGAACATGAGACAACCTTCTCGCGCAGCCCGGGCAGGTCCTCAACTTCTGATACGCCATTCCAGCACCCTTCTGCGATAGGTGAATCCACGAATGCGTGGTAGGCGTTGACGGTAACTGAGAATCCGTTTGGGACACTCACACCATGTGCGGTCAACTCTCGGTACATCTCGCCGAGGGATGCTCCTTTCCCACCGACATCAGTGACATTTTCCATACTGCTCTCATCGAACCACAATAGCATCTGCTTGTCAGAACTCAATAACACACCCCCGAGACCTTTGGTCTCAGGCGTATCCACGCCGAGTCGGTTGATAATGTGAGTGCGTATTTTACACCGTTTTTTAGGCGGAGATTTCATCGGTGACAACGGTGGGCTCGCTGCATGGAAGCGGCCGAAGTCGCCAAGGCGAGCCTCGCCTGTCTTGACTTGACTCTACTCGATGCCGATGAGAGCGATGACGAGGTTGTGGCACTGGTCGAGACTGCAAATCAGCATCGCCCAGCGGCAATCTGCCTGTTGCCGGTTCACATCGCCCTTGCCAAGACTCACTTGCAAAGTGGCATTGGTATTGCATGCGCCGCTGGCTGTTTTCCAGATGGAGACGGCAAGATTGAGCAGTGTATTGCAGAGATTGAGGCAGCGATTGCAGCGGGAGCGGATGAAATCGATGTGGTAATTGATTTTGAGGCGGTGAAACGCGGCGATGGCGGTAGCGCAGCACGTCGAATCGCCGCTTATCGAGCAGCAGCGGCGAATGTGACACTGAAGGTCATTTTGGAGACGCCTGAACTCGATTCAGAGCAACTCGACATCGCTGCGATGTTAGCATTAGAGTTTGGAGCAGATTTCCTCAAGACCTGCACCGGCAAGCGTGGAAGTTGCACACCCAATGCAACCCAGCAATTAGCGGAGATCATTGCGCGATGGAATCACGAGCACCCCGGGAATATGCGTGGGCTGAAGGTGGCGGGTGGAGTCAGTACTCTATTCGATGCCGAGATGCACATCGGGATTGTGCGACATGCGCTTGGTGACGGCTTCGTGCATCCGGCGACTTTCCGCATCGGAGCATCGTCCCTGCTCGATGACATTCTCTCCCATCTGGAGTAATAGTTGATATTGTGTTTTGACTCAGAGGGTATCCTCTAGTTCGTATCGTATAAACGCAGAGGGGTCATTCATGTTACATTGGCCAAGCAATGGGTTCATGTGGTTTGCATTCATACTTGAATCAGTTACGGAATATCGAACTCCATTGAAAAAAGGCAAATCAAGCGAAGGTGGTGGACTCGGCCAGATTTGAACTGGCGATCTTCGCCGTGTGAGGGCAACGTCAAAACCCCTAGACCACGAGTCCGAGAGCCCGCCCACCCGCGTGAGCGGCTTAACGCTGACGCAGCCCCAATGCGGTCACAATGAGCCGTTTGCAATCCAATTGTGCTCAGGGCACCTAAGGCGGAGTTTGAAGAACGGGCCGCCCACCGCTCACTCCGGTGAAGCCGTTGAGCGAGGACGCTGAGGAAGGAATGTTCAGCGCCGTTGGCGACGCTGAAGACCCCGATTTCGTCGAATCGGTAGTTGAGGAGGCGCCACTTGAGGTCACACCCGAGTGGAATCCTTCGCTTCGTTTTCGCATTCAGCAGATGACAGGCTGTGATCTCGGCATCTTCGCTGAGAAGCAGACCTGGTTCGCATTCGCTATCTCGGTCGTGCTATTCGCTGGAATCGCTTGGGCCGGGCTCTCTGTCTTTGGATTGTCCACCTCCCTGATGTCGTCCACGGGTGAGTCTGAACAGGTCCCCGAAATTGTGTTTGAGACGGTGAACCGAACGGGAATCGAGTCGGAGGTCACCAATGAGACCGGCTGGTTCCGCCTTAGCGAACACCGCGGCAAGGTTGTCATCTTCGACATGATGGCGCACGATTGCGGCAGTTGTCACTATGTTCAGGTGCATCTTGAGGGCATGCAGTCTGAATGGCAGTCGTTCGCAAATGAATCCGGTAGCGAGATTATCATTGTCGCCTATGGTTCCTGGTACGCCGAGAGTGTGGAATACCTCAACACGAGTGGGACTGGCTACGAAGTGCCCATGTATGTGCTCGGTCAGGGTAACGAAACTGCGGCTATTCTCAATGAGACGACAGATGAGCGCGCGGATCCGGTGCGATTGTTCACACCCAGTGGCACAGGGGCGATTCCCGTCGTAATGGTCATCGATCATGAGGGCTGGGTTGTAGCCAAAGAGAGCACTGGAACGCCCCCCGATGGCTGGAAATCCTTCGATTCGGCGGTGATTGTTGCGCTCTCAGGCTCACAAGAGGAGATCGAGGAGTTGCGCACCTTCGGGTTGGCCGATGTGCAGACGAGCATGAAAGGCATATTCTTCCTCGGTCTGATGCTCTCGATTCTCGTGTATTTCTCGCCCTGTGCATTTCCCGTGCTACCGGGATTCATCTCCTACTATCTCTCGTTGGGCTCTCGTGAGGATGAGCTGATAGAGGCTGGCAAGTTGAAAGGGAAAATGCCGAATTCTCTAGTCATCGGCACGTTGTCTGGATTCGGCATGTGGACCTTCTTCCTGATTATCGGCCTCATCGCTGTCGTGATGGGTGAGGCGTTCGCGCGCAGTGGGCTGATTCACTATCTCGCACTCAGCATCGCGATTCTGTTGTTCGTGCTCGGCTCATTCATGCTGATGGGGGGCACAGCGCACCTGATGGGATTCGTTCAGAAGTGGATAGACAAGTTTTCGACCACCGAGGACGATGAGACCTTCACACCGCGACGCAACATGTACCTGTATGGATTCGGGTATGCTGCCGCATCTGTCGATTGCACCGCTGCAGCCGTGTTGCCTTTCGTGATTTATCTCTCCACGCTCAGCAATCAGGCTGTGATATATGGACTCGGTGCGTTGATGACCGGTCTGTTGATTTTGATGATAGTCGTGACCGGCTTAGTCGGACTTGGACGACAGGTGGCAATCAACTTCCTGCGTCGCGCCACCGGCACCATCAAACTGGTCGGCGCTTGGATGATGATGTTTGCAGGCATTATGCTGACCATCTACCTCACGAACCCTGAGTTGACTACGCTGATTCTGTAATCCGCGCTAGCAGGGCATCAGGGTTTACGTGATATTTGTGTCCGGGGGCATCTTCCTGTTCTACCTCATCGGCAGCGGCGAATTCAATTTCTAATCAGAAAATCCACCACTATAGCCTGCTCATGGCCATTTGCAGAGTTTATTGTAAACTCCCACAGGCAATTCGATGATATACCGGCCGCGCAGCCGGCGAATCAATGATTGAACTGATTCTGGTCATGGGCGCACTCATCGCCGCCTATATGGCTTGGAACATCGGTGCCAACGACGTCGCCAACGCGATGGGCACTAGTGTCGGCTCCGGAGCACTTACACTCAGAAGGGCAATTATCGTAGCAGCCGTGTTTGAATTCCTCGGTGCCGTGTTATTCGGTAGCCATGTCACAGACACCATTCGTAAGGGCGTACTGGATTTCGGCGATGATGAGACCCTCGCCCTCTATTCGAATGAACTGATGTATGGATTCATGGCTGCCTTGTTGGCGGCCGCAATCTGGCTGACTATTGCAACCAAATGGGGCTTGCCAGTCTCCACTACGCACTCAATCGTCGGTGGTGTCATCGGCATGGGGCTTTACATCAAGGCGGATTCAGTCAATTGGGACAAAGTTCTGCAAATCGTGTTGTCATGGGTGGCTTCACCATTGCTTGGTGGGCTGCTCGCATTTGCCTCGTTTTGGGTCATCAAGAAGGTTATCATGGAGCATGAAGACCCGGTTGAACGGACGAGACGAGTAGCACCCATCCTCGCTATGCCGACCTTCTTCGTGCTCGGCCTCGCCCTGCAATTCAAGGCGCTGAAGGGCTTCTACAATAATCTCGAGGCGAAGGGAATCATCGAGTCAGATAACTGGCTCCCGTGTGACCCCAAGAGTGATTTGTGCACAACCTTCAACCCGTTCGAAAGCGGTGCTTGGATTCCACTCAACGCATTCTTGGTGGCTCTTGCAATCGGGGTCGCCGCCAGTCTGGTGATGTACTTCATCCTGCGTCGATACGAGTTCAAGGAAGAAGGCTACGCTGGCGTTGAGAGAGTCTTCGTCTGGTTGCAGATAATCACTGCCTGTTATGTCGCATTCGCACACGGTGCAAACGATGTAGCCAATGCCATCGGCCCAATGGCGGCAATTTATCAGATTGCGACTGATGGATTCCTTGCGGCAGAGGCTGAGGTTCCTATTGGC
This sequence comes from Candidatus Thalassarchaeaceae archaeon, assembly GCA_963582685.1. Lineage (GTDB taxonomy): Archaea > Thermoplasmatota > Poseidoniia > Poseidoniales > Thalassarchaeaceae > CAUZSM01. The sequence goes on from CAUZSM010000090.1 coordinate 5,948, forward strand.
TTGCTTCTGCTCGGTGGTATAGGTATCACGGTTGGTGTTGCGACTTGGGGATACAAGGTGATGGATACCATCGGCAAAAAAATCACCCACATCACCCCATCTCGTGGCTTCGCTGCTGAATTCGGTGCTGCGACCACGGTACTCATCTTCTCGATGCCCTTCCTCGCTGTGCCCATCTCGACCACCCACACGCTGGTCGGCGCAGTAGTCGGCGTAGGCCTCGCCGGTGGCGCTTCAGCGGTTGATTTCCGTGTGTTCGCTAAGATTGCGGCATCTTGGGTGGCAAGTTTGCCTGTTGCTGCGTTTGGTGCAGTGGTTTTCTTCATTCTATTTGCTCTCAACCCGACCAATGTGCTCATCGTGACTCTGGTCGCAATTGGTGGGGTCATCTACGTCATGACTCGCGATGTCGTTCCGGCCGAGAAGGTAGCGCCAGTACCAATTGTGGTCTCCGAATCACCGACCACCGTGCCGCGCGTTGCTGGTGCTCGCTCGGTCTTCGAGGTATTCCACCAGCACGCGAGTGCCGTTGAGGAGACAGTGAACCATATGCTTGAGGCTGTAAACGCCGCAGTTGCTGGAGAGGACCCATCAGAGTCGATCAAGAAGACTCAAGATGCGGAACATAGCGCGGATGTAATCAAGTCCGAGATTCGCGACATGCTTGGAACTGGAGTGCGTTTGGCTGTAAACAAAGATGCCTTCCTCCATATGGTCGCGCGCCAAGACCGAATCGCTGACTACGCTCAAAACGTGGCTGAGCAACTTTCGTTCCGCCCACTATATGAGAATGAGGAGGCACGGCTGCGAGTCAAGGCGATGGCAGAGGTTGTATCCGCGACGGTGGCGAAATACGAGGACACGGTATTGATGCTGCGTGATGTTGCCCTGTCCGGATTCGCCAATAAGGAAAGGCTCGCTTTACGAGAACTCATCCGCGAGGTGAATAAGCTTGAACACGAGGCGGATGAGGCTGAACGACACGCCGCCGGCTTCGTATTCAGTGAAGGCGATGATGACCCGCTTGCAGCGATGCACATGTATCGTGTCTTACAGCGACTTGACGATGTGGCAAACGCCTGCGAAATGGCTGCAAACGCGTTCTTACCAATCGTTTTCCGGTGAGGGCATCAGGCTCTGAGTTTCGGCCTTCACACCTCATGGATGCTTCCTCAACAAGGATTATTCATCTTCGTCGCAAGAAATCGCATTGAGTGATGGCAGCAATAACCACGCCCAAATTACCCAACCAAGAATCAGTCCAGTCAACAAATCCCAAGCGAAATGCTGCTTAGTTGTGAGAATAGAAAGGCAGAGTGTAATCGCAGCCAGCCAGAGCAGCGCCAGCCAAAATTTCCGTTTT
>CAUZSM010000091.1:0-7287 GCA_963582685.1 Candidatus Thalassarchaeaceae archaeon
ACCGCAAATAGCCCGGTGAGGGCACGCGAACTGAGGCGAGCCAACGGCAATGCCAGTACTGCACAAATGGCGAGCAGGCTCAGAATGCCGGGGGTATACCAATTGAATGCGTGCGAGGCGATTAGATTGACCGCCAACTGGCCAACCATCAGGAAACCAAAGCGCACACCTACCCATTTCAGCAATTCCCTGTGCTCTGCCCCAGCTCGTCTGCTCATCGCGCGACGAGAACCCCAACCACTGATGGTGATGAATAGCGGAGCAGCAAGGCCTCCGATGGCTGCTGCCATGAGGCCAAGCGGGTCGGTTGTGGATACATTCGCTGGGGTGATTGTGTCGGCGGCGTGAACTTCGACCATGAACAGTATGGCGATACTCCTCAGCATATCTATGTGAGATTCGCGATTGGTCATGCGTACCGGAGGTTGCGAGCAGGAGGTTGTTCATGGTCTGCTCGATTCTGCGCGCCGCATTGGCGATGCACAGACGGTCGCCAAGGATGAATCAGCGATCTTCCCAACGAGTCCAGCGTCCTGACTGCTTGTTGAAGTGCAGTCCTGCCTTCTTCATCCACTTGTTGAACTTGGTAGCACCTGCACCGGTTGCGATGATGAAGTCCTCACGGTCCTCCTGTGCCTGGATGTAGCCCTTGGCAGCCAACGTCTGGTCAATCCATTCGTTGATGCTCATCAATCCGCTAGTCAGGTTGCTTTCCTCGACCGCGGCCGCGATGGTGTCTGCGCTCGCGCCTGTCGCTTGCAAGTCCGCCTTGATGAGGTCGGACACTGAGGCTGCTTCCACGCGCTTTGGCGGATGGAAGACCTTCTCGCGCGGCTTGCGATCGGGGTCTATCTTGATCCACTTATTCTTGACGCCCATTCGAGTATCGACAACAGTGGCCATCTCTGAACCAAAATCGGTTTCGCAGTCCCAGCAAATGTAGGAGAATGATTCGACATCAGAGGGATTGACTGCTGAGCGTGGGTCCATTTCCTCGCCGCACTGGGGGCAGCAATGGAAGCAGAGCGCGGGTACCAGTTTACGACGGAAGTCCACGATGTCCTGCGGGGTGCCTTCCAATTCGAGCAATTCGTGGTCGCGAGCAGCCTCCAAACCACGGGTCTCCAACTGGTCGCGAATCTTCGCTCGCTGCTCTTCCTTTGATTCGTCATCGAAGTTATTCTCAAGTTTCACAATCAGTTCAATGGTCTTGCCAAGCCGATTCATCACAACCTTCTGGCTGCGGAACTGCTCGACCTTCGCCAACTTGAGGCGTTCCTTCTGCTCGATGAGGTCAGCGAGGATATCCTTCTGCTGGCGCTTGAAACGCTGCTCCTCGATCTTGTCCATCTTCTTCGTGCCCGAGAGCACGTTGGAGAGGTAGCGCTCCTTGGCAGTCGTCGTCGCGCCAGTGGTGAAGACTTCGAGAACCGAGCGAGCGATCTCATCCTTGAGTCCGTAATTTGCGATCAACTGTTCTTTGCTAATTTTCTTTATCTCACCAATCTTCAACCCGGCATCAGCCAGAGTCATCGCGGTAGTCTCATCGACACCACGACGAAGCAGTGCGAGATATGTGTCCTTCTTTGCCATGAAAATTCACCTGTATGTAGTATAGAGTAAACGTCGACCCTTTTCAACTGATGGAACTATGCTGCCGGCGCACCCGCAACGGCTCCCCCTCGAGCCACCCGAAAGGGGGGTTCCCTATCAACTCGTTGTCGAAAGGGCCTTCAAATCTGGTTCTGAACGTCAAAAATTCCTGTCAAACTGCTTCTAGAGCCGTGCAAAGAGAAACCCAGTCATCAGTAGTCAATTCTTCAGGCCGCTTCTCAGCCAAATTCTCATGCTCGGAAATGACCGCAGCCGCAGCCTGAGTCCATCGTTCACGGTGCCATCCCTTGATGCGAGTCAACCGCTTTGGCGGATGCTTCAATCGGTTGCGCATCTTCTTGCGTCGCTCAAGGAAACAATGAGCAACCACTTGCCGGAATAACCGGCGGTCAATACCGGCTACCGCCTCGTTGGGAGTAGGAGTAAGCCGTACCAGTCGTGAGTTCACCCGCGGCTGCGGACTGAATGATGAAGGTGAGACGCGGTTGCTCATCTCGATCTCAAAATCCAGCCACAATGAGAGGCCAAGCGAGCCGCGGTCTGCAGGACCGCCCACCATCGCCATGCGCTGGGCGAATTCCTCTTGTACCAACAACACGATTTCACAGAGGTCACCAGCCGGCCAGCCACTCTGCATCTCGCGAGCAATCCTTTCCAACAATGGGGAAGAAATCTGGTAGGGGATGTTTGCCACTATGTGAGTCACATCTTCAGGCCACTCAACTTGCAGCCCATCTCCTTCGATAAGAGTCAGCGCGCCACTATCCAACTCATCGGAGAATTGCAAGGCCATATGCTTCAGTGATACCTCATCGATTTCAATCGCGCGTACCTTCGCACCCGCGTGAAGAAGGTGATTGGTCAGAGCCCCAGGTCCACAACCAATCTCGAGAACGATTGAACCCTCACCGACTTGTGCAAGGCTGACAGCTGTGGCCAGCACCTCCTCATCGAGCAGGTAATGCTGGCCCAACCCTTTGTCCGCCCGCGCGCGGTCGAGCATCAAATCGACAAGCAGGCGCGCATTGCGCTCGCTCATCACCTCACCTCAGACTCGGAATAGCAGGTCGAGCAAACGTGGGGTCATATGACGGTCTGCAATCTCCAAAGTGAGCCGTTCGGCCATCAGGTTAGCAGCTTCGATTCCACAAGATTCGTCAATGCCCGTGAGGGCCTCCCATCCTTGACGGCCACGCAGTTCCACCATTGACATAGCCTTTGAATCGCCGATTCTGGGCATCAGAGTGAATGCGTGCTTCTTCAATGTCAGATTGCTCGCCTTATTGAAAAATGACAGCGTCTTCTCGGGTTTTTCGACGATAATCTTGCTGATTACCTCAGTCAGTTCTCCCTGTGCGCCGCTAGATAGGTCTCGATGCCGAGTCATTCCGAGTACGGTTGCTTCGGCATCGTCACCCGAAATGCTCACTCTATCGCCGGGTGAAAGCGAGGTGCCCTCCGATGGAATGCGCAGACGAACCAGATACAAGCCACCTTCTGTGATGCCAAGAACTGAGCCGCTGGTAGAATGGTCGAGCACCCACGCGTGGGTCTCCCCTTCTATCGGGTCAGGGCGGTTCGGCCCACTATCATCTGAACGGCTTGGGTGCATGCTATCGAACCACCGAGGAAGGTCGTACCTCAAGAGATGAACGGTTGTCAATAATATCTGAATTTCACAAAACCTGCTTGCGAACGGTGTCGAGAATGAGTTGCGTCTCATCTCCATCAATCGCAACGCGCTTAGTGGCCAAAATCGCCCTGAGGTCCTCCATCGCCATCGGCATTACCTCAGCAATCTTTGAGCAAATATCTGGATGGGGCTCGAGTTTGTCAATCTCCATCAGATTATTGAATAATTTCTTGTAAACTTTGGAATCCGTCTTGATGCCACCACGTTGGTCGCTAGCAGCCCACTCAGCGTGCTGCAGAGCCATCTTCTGCTCGTAGGAAAGGAATCCGCGGCGCTTCTGCGCATCCATTAGAGCGTCACGAACAGCAGCGTAGTCAATGTATTCTTTATCGCTCATTTTTTCACCTCATTCTAGTGCGCGCAGATGTTCTGGTCGTGCAATGACCGTCTTCTGCATGTTGCCATCCTTGACCGCTACGACGTAGGCGTTGCCCTGTTTTTCTTGCACAACACCAGAGCGGCCATGGAAGCGGCGGTGGGGCATACCCTTCTGCTGGCCGCCATCGAGGACGATGCCAACACGGTCTCCCTCTGCATAGGGATGCATGATGCGGCGGATGTTCAGCCGACCTCGGTCTGCCTTGGAACGGCGGAGAATATTGCGTGTACCTTGACGGGTGCCATGACTACGACGCATAGAATACCTCCCTTCCCCCTTTGGGGGAATGCGGCGACCTGCCGCCCCTAATTAAGCGCACCGCCTTCTTCAAGCAGAAGCACAATCGGAGGACTGCACTCAATCTGCGTGAATATCCTCGACGTCGAGCCGAATCACTTCGCATTCAGCCTCCAGTAATCCAGCGACGCTCGGGGTGGTTCGACCCTCGTCTGAATGGACGAGTTCCTTGACGTAAGTTCCAGATTCACAGCGAACCCTGAACCGAATCTCATCTCCACCAATTTTGATGCCGCCGATGCTGATTACCTTGCGCTTGCGCACCATGTCCGCTCTGCGATGTGATACGCGCTGCGGCGTGCGCTGCTCCAGCACTTTGCCTGACAGACTCTCGATTCGGGTGCGAATTTCATCTTCTCCACAATCAGCATCGGTTCGGAAGAAGATTGTGTAGGATTTCTCTGCCTTGGTCTCCTTGATTCGGGCAACCTCCGGTTTATTGGAAGGGCGAAGCCCAGTGATCTCAATCATTCCATCAGCAGCAGCATTCACCTTCTCAACCAACGCATCGAGGTCAGTAGAACGACGACGCGGCGATTTCAACTCGACAACAAAGGGACGACCTGAGCCCAGACAGCGCACATCGATGTCCTCGCGGCCCATACCATGGAAGGAGTTGTCATCGGCTTGAAACTCCACGGTGAGCAGGTCGCCAACCAAATCCTGAATGGTATGCTGATACTGCCTTCCAGTACCCTCGCAGGCATCACATCCACCATCTCTGCCCCTGCAGGAACGGCAAGGCCAACGGGTCTGTGGAATCTCGCGGGAGAGTTTGCGGTAGCGTCCATACAGGAAAAGGCCACGAATATCGACGCGCACCCCAAGAGTGAGTGTGTCGAATAGCACCATCACCTCAGGCTTCTCCTTCACCCAATTGACTCCGGGCATCCTCTCGACTACTGCCTTCTGAACCTGCTCAACAAGGGAGGTCTTCAGTGGGCGGCTACCAGTTGCAGCAAAGCGGGTTCGCATTTCCTCCTCGGCTTGAACATGGTCTTTAGCAAAATGAGAGCCTAGTTGCGCTAGACTGAACTCAACATCTGCGAGCGCAGCACAAATCCGGTCAGCGATAATTGGCACATCAGCGAACAGGTCCTCACAAAATGGACAGCAATCCACTGATTCATCGACAGTGAGGTCGGGGTCGCGAGTTTCAGCATTAGCGCGGAATACGGCGCCATTCTCCCCCATTGACGGCTCGGTCTGCCGCATTCCGCTGACCCGTGCAAGGCAGTGGTTACAGATTCCAATCTGCACCAGATGTGCTATTCCATTGGGTGCAGGTGCGCGCGGAATGTCATGAGTGGGAGGTTCTCCTTCATCAAACTCCTCGAATTCATCCTCATCGAATTCCTCATCGTCAACTGGGTCGGCTTCGACCATATCTGCCCAAGGGTCGTACTCAGACGCGTAGTTCGCATCAGCGTACTTGGTCCAGTCATCCTCGTCGTCAGCCTTCGGCTGTTCCTCCTTGGAAGCATCATTTGCACTCATTCTCGTCACCTTAGACGGACGCTGGAGCGGTACTATCCGCAACTTCGTCGACTGTGGGCACCTGCCAGCCTGCTATGACTCCTTCGCTTGCTCATAGCGAGTCAGGAGCGGGGTCTCCGGTAGCAATCGCGTGCAATCGTTCAATGCTGTAGATACCCGAATTGCAACCGGTGGCAAAGGTGAATCTAATTCCATAGTCACCGACAAGCTCGGCCTTTGGCTTCTCATTGCGCCTGCTGCCGACCTCGGTGCGCAATGCCTCGCACCTCTCATCGGTTTCTCGGCGCGGCTTGCAATTTGCACATGAACACCAATATCGCAGCGTCTCGTAGGTGATGACGTGGTCCGAACCATCGTCCCAACGCACGATGAGGTCAGAATCTCGCCTCTCCAACTCGATAAGGCGGGGCGGAGAGCTCATAGAATCACTCAACTGAAATCGTCTCCTCACTCTCGCTCATAGGTCTTTTTCCTATCGCCAATCTATCCTCAACCTGACGCTGCATCGCTATGAAACCGCCAGCCCGTTTTCGTTCACGGAGGATTTCGCGCCATGAAAAACTACCTAACACCGCGCTGGTGATAATCATTGAGGCAATCAAACTCAATCCAATCATCACAGCGCAGAACAGCCCGAAAGAAGCAAAGAAACCCATCGGGGATAATGAGATGAGCGCAAAGCCGGTCACATCAGAGACCGCCGAGCCAACCAATGCCAAGCCAGAAGCACCACCCATCACCACAAGGCTTGCGTGAACTGAACGGCCCTTGTCACGTTCCTCACGGAACCTCTCAACTACGTGGATGACATAGTCAATGCCAACACCCAACGACATTGCGGCAATCGCCACGGTCACCATGTTGAGGCCATACCCAGCAAAGGCAATAATACCGTACAGCCAAATGACCACTATGAGAATCGGCCCAGTGGTGATTAGCGCAGTTACCAATGACCTCTCGCCCCAGAACATGGTGAGCACAAAGGCGAGTATTGCGGCTATTCCACCCCAAATACCACCATACAGCATGCCAATGCCCAAACCAAGGCCAACAGCAGCAAGTAGGCCATAGCCAGCGAGTAAAGCGACCTCTTCCTTGTCGACTCGCCATGCAGCAACAGCCTGATTCACCGACGGTCGGAATCCCCACCACAGAGTGATGAGACAGAAGAATACGCCAAGCAACAGTGTTCCTTGCAATTCATTCTGCATTCCTGACGCCGCAACGTAGCGGGTTACCGGCTCACCGGTCGGAATTCCCCAGGTTATTGGATACTCGACCGGCTCACCGTCTGATGAGAATGCCGAATTGACGTTACCTCGCTCCGATAGTTCTCCGGCATCGAGGTCTGCAAATGGCTTCATATCGCGGGATAATTCAGCCAAAGCCATCTCTACGGTAGAGAATTGTTCAGGCTGTGAAAGTCCCCACCGCAAGGTCATCCGCTGGTAACGTGGGACGCTACCATCCTCGCACATGTGCGTGGCGTTGGAGTTGATTTCACAATCTGGCTGAATGTAGAGACCTGCAATCGTAGCGGGTATGTTTGGAATGATACCTGCACCCGGAACACCTCTGACGTAAAGGAATCCATACAGAAATTGTAGGCAGCCTCGGTCGTTGGTATCAGGCAAACCAATCATCGTAGTTGGACAGTTTACCCCATTACCGGCTGCACTTGTGTTCCAACCGGCTTCGAGGAATGGAATTGGGTCTGCAACCAAGTTTGAAATGGAAATCTCGACTAATTCATCGACAGCATGTAACTCAGCAACTCCGGTTGGGGTTCTGGTGACTTTATTGGGGT
>CAUZSM010000092.1:0-7251 GCA_963582685.1 Candidatus Thalassarchaeaceae archaeon
ACCTCAACCTCTGATGAGCCCGCATCTGAGACAGTCGAGGTAGAAGACAACGAGTGAGTCAGTCTCCATGAGGCAGTACTCTGTCTGCAATCAGTGAGACCTCAAACAGCACAATCATCGGCACCGCAATCAACGCGAGAGAAAGCGGATCGGGTGGCGACAAGAAGGCACCGATGACAATTGACCCGAACCAGATGTGTTTTCTGTATGACGAGAGCATTTCTCTACTTGCAATACCACCTCGCAACAGCAGAAGCACCACCAGCGGCACTTCGAAAGACAGCATACTCCCCAAAGCGAGAGATGCGAGGAATCCAATCCAAGATTGCAGTTGCCAAGTTGGAGTCAGTCCCGCCGAGGCAGCATCTGCTTGTAGGTAAGTGAGTAGGAATGGAATCAGCACATGCCAAGCATAGAGCAGACCCAAAGTTGCAAGTCCTAGCGCAATGGCGAGCAGTCCGAGGATTTTTCTGAGCACTCCAGAAGTCAGTGGTGGCATACTGAATTCACCCATTGCCTCGCGAACCACCTCTGAGCGGGAACCGAGGCGAACGGCATCGGTGAGCAGGGCCAGCACCACGAGGAAGATGCCGAGGTTGCTCGCTACGTGCAATCGCAGTAACACTGCTTCCAATGGGTGGAGTAACACGACTTGTACGTCATTTGGTAACAGGTTGGGTTGCGCTACAGCCCAACTGATTAGTTCGCCTGCCAATGGATATCCAACGACGAGAGCGAATATGAAAAGGCCAGCCAACAGCCTCGCCCTGTTGCGAATATGGCTGCCGAGGCTGCGGAACAAACGGAAGCCGGGGCCATCGAGCAGCGATTCAAGGTCTAGGCCATCATCTCCCGCCACGTCTTAGCCCCCGGTTCAATCGGTGTGTGGTGTCTTCTTGGCTCCTTCGGAGCCAACGACTCAAGGAATCTTAGGCAATGCAGGCGGGGCTCGCCTGCTGCCGGAGCCGCCTGAACCGGGTAGTGGTGGCAAGCCTCCACTTGATGGTGCAGCACTTACGACGGGAGTGGAGATTGCAATAGTTGGGGAATCGTCTTCCTCCTCATCGAATAGGTCATCCACCAATATCGCCGTGGCAGAGAGGATTGGTGGTTCCTCGACAGCCCATGCTGGCCTTGGCGCCTCTGGCTCGGGTAACTCTGTACTCTTTACTGGCCTGCCCAACAGTAGCCAGTCGCCCTGCTCTTGCGACCATTCTGCCATGGGGGGTAGCCCACGTGGCCTTACTGGTATGGCTCCACTTTGTACTGTGTGAAGTCGCTGTGGTGGTGGAGCTTGCTCGACAGTGTCTGCCTGAACAGAATCTCCCTTGCTGGATGGTAGAACTGATTCGACAGTCCCGGAAACAAATTGGGTGACGGTTGATGCAGTATCGCTGACACCTTTTGCTGCTCCCTTCGCTACACTGGTAGCCTTGGCCGCTTGTCGCTTGGCGAAGTCAGAAATCTCAGAAAGTGACGGCAGTTTGGACTTCTTCTCTTCAACCGGCTCATCTTCGATGTGGAAATTAACGAAATCGCTCTCGATGCCAAGTTCTTCCGCCTTGTCACCTTCTGCCTTGGCCTCCTCTGCCGCTGCACTCACCATGGCTTCTGTACTCTCATCACCAACTATGGTGGTGAATCGGCTGTCAATGGTTGGAGAATAGTCCCCAACATTCGCTGCTTTCTCAGCCTTGGCAGCAGCAGAAGCAGCAACATCCGCCGCGCTTGCAACAGCAATTGCTTCCATCTCACCAAGCGCTTTGCTGACGACATTGGTATCGATGGAATCGATATCACCGATGACCGAATCAATGATTGAAGCAGTATTGTCGTCACCAGTTCCCTTTGTGTTGGCGATCGCGACACTCATCTCCAACAATTCCCGCTCGTCATCGATGTTGCGGTTCTCAATGTTGCCAAACACGGGCCGCTTCCTCAAGCAGTATACTGCAGCAATTGTCAGCGGCAGAGCAACAGCCAGCATAGCCAATTCCTGACCGGTAATTGCGCCCGCATCGGACCATACTGGTTTGGGCGACCCACCGAGAAACTTGTCCTGAATGAAGAACCACAAATGGAACTTGACTCCCATGCCACCATTGTGGAACGGAATAGCAGGGAATAGACCGAGCATACTGTTGATTAGGAGCCCCAACCAAACGGGTATGGCTACAATCAGTGAGCCAAGTCCTGTGCGAGGATAGTAGCGTTCCACGTCGTCACCCGGGTACCCTCGATAGACGATGTGCATTTCAATATGTCCGACGGCTAAGTCAGCCAATATCTTCAGACCATAGGTCTGTATTGTGCATTTCAGCGTTTGAGAATGATTGAGAGCAAATCCCCATCTTTCAGCAGATGGTCCTTGCCGACGCGCTGCCAATCAAACTTGGCGCTTGGGCCAGTAACTCTGCCGAATCGGAACTTCCTGACGAAATCTCGGTGCAAGGTTGCGCATACATCTTCGACGGTGCTGTCATTCTTGACAATAAGTGGCTCAACAAGGTCGGCCTCTTGGCCCTGTGGCTTAAGGAAGATCGACATGAATCCCAAGTTGTCGTACAACCAGTCCTTCATCCCCTCAACTCCCATGCCGGTGAAGGCAGAAATCGGCAGCACTGGCCAGCCTTCTGGAAGCACATCGACAATCTTCTGGAAATCTTCCTCGGTGGCCAAATCCATCTTGTTGATTACCACCACTGCCTCACCGTATTTTCGGTTGTCAGCCAGAGTGTCGACGATGTGGTCGGCTGTGGCATTGATTCGCATGGTGACATGGGCGCTGACGTATCCATACGTTCGGATGATATCTTGAATCTCAGGTACGGTCAGATGGGTCTGTTCAACGGTTGAGCGGACAATGATTCCACCCCGATTCGTTCGTTTGATGAAAACCGGTGGCTTTTCTTCGTTGAGTCGCATTCCAGCCTTTTCCAATTCTCGGTGGAGTATGCCGAAATGCTTGGTTTGGAAAGGGTCGAGAATGTACAGTACCATGTCAGAAGTCCGAACGACCCCGAGAATCTCCCTGCCTCGACCCTTGCCTTCGGATGCGCCTTTGATAAGACCGGGCAGGTCGAGAATCTGGATTTTTGCACCCCGGTGCTCGAGCACCCCGGGAATACAGGTCAAAGTGGTGAATGCGTAAGCACCGGTTTCAGAATCTTTGCCGGTGAGTTTAGCGATCAGAGTGGATTTTCCCACACTGGGAAATCCGACCAATGCGACGGTGCCATCGCCTGATTTCTTGACTTCGAATCCCGCCGCGGGACCGCTTGACTTGGAGTGAGCCTGCGCCTTTTCCTGCTTGGCTTTGAGAGCGGCGATTTTCGCCTTTAATTTGCCGAGGTGGTGCATGGTGGCCTTATTCTTCTGAGTCTTGTCAATCTCAGTCTGAATCTCGGTAATCTGCTCATTGATTGTTGCCACGCCTTCCACCTCCGATTCGCCGTGCTGTTCAAGCCCTCTCGCTAGTGGGTGCGCACAGCCAGTGGTTCTTCAATCCGGTGTATCCCATTCTGTGGCCCAATGTGAACTATCTGACCCCTCATCGGCATAGGCGAAGGCTTCCAAGGTCGCTTGGCGATTCGGTGGCGCATCGAGGTCGCCAACGCGGAATCCGATGAGCCGCACTGGTCGCGATGTATCGTACACATCGGTCAGCAATCCATCAGCCAAGCGCCGAAATACCTCCTCATCATCCATCGCTACCGGCAGGGAGCGAGCGTGGTTGAGCGTCTCGAAGCCCCTGTATCGAAGTTTGACTTCCAGAACTCTCGCAGCGATTCCCAGTTCCATCAGTTTCGCTACCACTCTCGTCACCAATTCTCGTAGTCGTTCCAACACGACATCCGGGTTGATGACATCTCGGTTGAAAGTGCGCTCTTTTCCGATGGATTTTCGACTTCTGATTGGGCTGACTTCATCTGATGAATATCCATCCAGTATTCGCGCTAAACTCCGCCCACGTCTTTCTCCAAGTATCCGTGATAGCCCTGACTCGCCTTCGACGATTGCATCTTCCAGAATGTAGATTCCAGATTCTGCCAGATCCTGTGCCGACTTTGGTCCGATACCTGGAACGGCACGGGTATCCTGTGGAGAGAAGAACTCGGTCAGTGATTCAGGGCGGGCGACATAGATGCCGTTCGGTTTGTTGTATTCGCTTGACATCTTGGCTGCGACCCGGGTTGGTCCAACACCGAATGATGCGGTGAGGCCGATATCATCGAAGATGGCTTTCTGCATCCTGCGAGCCAGCGCCTCGGCTAGGTCCCAATCGCTTTCACACGCCTCGGTGACATCCAGATATGCCTCGTCAACGCCAGCAGGCTCGAATTGGTCTGCTTCGGCTGCGAGGATTCGCATCACTCGCCTGCTGGCGCGTCGGTACAGGTTGAATCGGCCTCGCCGATACAGGGCTGGGCCCAATGGAGGCGCGGGGCAGCGCCGCCAAGCCTCTGAAATCGGCATGGCGGAGCGAATCCCGAATTCGCGCGCGGCGTAATTGCAGGTGGATACCACGCCGCGCCCCTGTCCACTACTCGGGTCTGAGCCGATAATCAGCGGCACACTAGGGTCGAGGTCATCGTGAATGGTCTCGACAGCGGCGAAGAAAGCATCGAGGTCGCAGTGGATTAGTATCCGTCCGCCTTGATGCACCATGGCCGGCATCGCCACGAGATGGCTCAAGAACTCTCGGTAGTGTCAAGCGGTGGTTTAGGTGTCAACTCAAGGTCACGGTTTGCGTACCGACAACGGTGTAACCGTCGTACATAACGTAGATGTTCACGGTGCAGCTGACTCCAGCAGCGCCACAGATCTCAGTTCCGGACTCGTGCAGCTGGATGAACTCGTTGGTTTCCCAAACGCCGCTGTCGCTACCGTCCTGAGTAATCGAGCATTCCTGCCCACTCTGAACACTGCAGTCGTACAAGTTATCGCCCACTTCCAACTTCAACGTCACGAACGCCCAGTTCAGTGAGGTGCCTGCCTGAGCCCATCGAATCTTGATTAGAGTGTCATCTGTGTCAGCACTAATCGCTCCGCTTGCGTCCTCGGCAACGTAGATGTTACCTGTTCCGTAAGAATCATCGGTCTCGGTAATTGTTAATATTTCTGAAGAAGCCCAAGCGCCATCATCATCTACGGCCCCGAAAACGATGTTCGCAATTACATTTTCCTGAACAAAGGATAATGCGCTTGCGGGTACGGTGATGGTGTAATAGTCAGTAGCGTCAGTGACAACCATGTCGATAGTCCCATCTAGATTCCAATCCCATCCTGCGTTGGTGATTGAGCCATCCCAGTCGGTCATCGCGTGATGCACGAATAAATCAACGGATACGATTTGATCCGTTGCGGGGTGATAATTCACGATTAAGAGTTCAGCCCCGACAGCAATGATGGGAGGTAAATTCGGAGTCGAGTTGTTGTAGTAATTGTTGATAACGGTCGTACCACTATCTTCAGCATCGCCCTCGTTACCACTTGTTGTTGTTCCGCCAAGACACCCCATTAGGAGTATCAGGCTCATCATTAGCACGTAGATGTTCTTTGATGGATTACCCATGGCACTCGTTTGTTCAGACAGACGATTATTCTAACGCATTCACAGAATGCGCATATTTGCTGCTTGGGGGGACCGTGCGAAGGCTGATGGGTAACGAGTCCTGCCGTTTAGACGGGGAAAACAATGGCCTCGGTCGATCTTGTCGCCCGCCTCGTCGAAACGGATGCTTTTTCCCGGCTTGCCTCGATGCAAATCGAGCAGTTGCTATCTGGTGTCAAGGATGGAAGCATCAGGGCCACGCGCCCACAGCCGGTGAACTTCCTCGAGCGTATCTTCGATATCGACGCAGAGGCGGAGTTCCTCGATTGGGCTGACACCAATATCGGAGGGGTTCCTGATGGAACATTCCTCGAAACTCTACAGAATGCGGTCAGCAGCGGAGAACTCGACAAAACAAATGCGGCCGATGGTCTGCGATTGCTCAGTGAATTAGCTTCACCGGGCTCATTCCGCTGCTGGGAGGGTCGGATGATGCTGTATCTCGATGTCATGTTAGAGCGAAGTATCGCAGACGTCGACGACTTGTATTCCGACGAAACTTGGGCAGAAGCCGCCACCGCATCCGAAAACTGGGACCCAGTCACATACTCAGAGGAGGTAGTAATCGCATGGATGAAGCAGAGGGAGGACCTTGGCGAGACCATGGAAGCAGCAGAAGATGCGCGAATCCTCCCGACCATGGAGGCACACCAGGCTTTCTCAGAGCGTTTGAGCCGTACACTCATCGCCGTGCGCGAAAGTGAGCAGCGATTCCTGTTGGTCGGCCGCGACTGGACAGACTCATCGAATTGGGGGCAGGGTGAATGGAACCTCGGTCACCTCATCGAGGCCGGCCTGCCCGAGCACTGATGGAGCGGATTATTCTCGGAGGCGCGAATATGGCAGATGACAGCGAGTGGACCACCGACGAGGAGCCTCTGGAGATGACCCCGCCCGCTCCTGAAACGCGTCCCGAATCGGCTTTGCTCATCCTCGGTCGATTCCAGCCATTCCATTTTGGTCACGCCGCGATGATTGATGCTGCGATCTCCGCGGCTCCTGCTGAACAATTACCGCTGCGAATCTGCATCGGCTCATCGAATAGACCAGACAGCATGCGTAACCCGTGGACTTGGCAAGAAAGGGGTGAGATGGTCGATGCTTGGATGCAGGCTGAACACCCTGACCAGCAATACTCAGTGGTTGCAATACCAGACTTAGGGGACCCCGAGAACTGGGTGGCACACGCTGAACAATGGCATGGGGCTGCGGGTCATTTATTCACCACAGATGAGGTGACTGCGAGCCTGTATGAGCAAGCCGGTTGGCCGGTGACACTCGCTGCTTTGGACAACCGAGAATCTTGGGTGGGCTGGCGAATCCGAGCCACCATGCAGATGGTCTCAACCGTCGAGGATGAGGCTGCTACTCACGTCCTCTCCGTTACCATTCCACAATCGGTTCTGCACCTTCTCGTAGAGAACGGTTGGCTTCGTCGAATCGCATTCCTCGGAACCGGTGGCGAACCCGTCGGATGATGTGGCCACATTCAATAAGTGTAGTCCATCTCAGTAACCATGACCGATGAGACCGGAGATGCCGGAATTGGTTACTCCAGCCTAGTATTTTCCGTATGTTGCCTAATGGGGGTAATTCTGAATGGTATACTTGGGATATTCCCCGGCGCGTTCATTGGA
>CAUZSM010000093.1:0-7239 GCA_963582685.1 Candidatus Thalassarchaeaceae archaeon
CGAGGAATAACGTGACTGACCTGTGTGATTGGCCTGCACCCACAGACTGACGGTGAAGTCAGTAACCGAGTCGTCTACATCGACCTTAGCAAAGTCGTCGACGCCATCAAAGACCGCACAGTTGCCGAGAACACATCCACGCCATTGGCCTCCATTGGTCCCGGTGAAGTTTAGGTCCGCAGTACCCACAGAGTCAGTAGCAACGTCACCACTTGAATGGTCGAAGGTCCAGTGATGAATTAGGTCGCTTCCGCGAACAGGGTCACTGCTGCCCCGGGTCAATGCAGTGGTGGGAATCACCTGCTTGCTCACACCCGGTCCCTGCCACTTGAGGTGGAAGCCGGCGTGACCTCCATGCTCAAAGAACTCGGTGCGCAGGTGATGTTCTCCCGCAGCAAGCCACGTAGTGTTGGAAATCTCCCGCATACCATGGACGCCTTGATTATCGACAACTTCGACGCCGTCAATCCACAATTTCGTACCATCATCTGAATCGAGGTAGAAGGTCCAGTTGCCTGCGGTTGGAATGTGTAGAATACCGCTATGCCGAACACTCCAGTAATCACTGAAGCGGTTGTCGAGCCCCGCCCAGATGCCGCTGGTAACCGCCCAGTCGATATTGGCCTCGTGGCGGCTGAAATCCACTGTTCGCCCGGTTAAATCTGGCATCAGGCTGCTATTGTAGGAAACACCATTGTTGTCGAAGTATTCTGCCAGCAGGCCGTTGGTACTCTCAGCAGCGGCAGCACCACAGGGTGCTGAATCCAATCTTCCCTCAATCGCGCCGTTGCCGTCGCGAGTGGTTTCTGTCGTCCGGGTCCACCACCACTGCTCACCCGGTGAAAGTGGAGGGTCAACCCCATCCCAGTTCTGGGCACCGGTCGACCAAGCCGCATCGCCAGTATCAAAACCAGAATTAGGCAGATAATTGCTATTCCATGAGCCGTCGTTACTACCCCATGAGGCATACATCATCACATCATCCATGTCGGTGATGAATGTGGAATTCTGATTGAAGTGGACTGGTAAACCCATCGCGTTCAAGTTGCTGTCTGTAGCATACAGGTAGTCGTTCCAATACTTGTAACCAGAGCCATTTCTGTTAGTTGCTAGGTCAAGCACAGAGAGGCCGCGCTGGCCAAGACTATTGTTTGCCTTCTCAATGAGGGCGAGAGCGGTTTCGATATCATAACCGGTTAGACGTGTGACCAAATAGTAGCCCTGATCGGCTCGGCTGAACTTCTCCATTTCATTGTCAGCGGCAGGGCCGTAATCAGAGTCTATCCACCAATTGGCGTGGATATATGCAGCCAGTGGGCCGCCAATCAGAGCGATTTCACTGTCAAAGGCTGCTCGAGCATTAGTGCCGCCGTTCACCCGAAGAGGCACACCCATTGTTGTAACCAATACATTCAGTTCAGTCAGGTTACGTTGCTGAATCATCTCGAGAATCGGTGCGGCGAAGTAATCGTCGAATTGCTCGCTGTTGATTGTCTCGGCAGTTGGAGTACTCTCATTTGTCAACAATAGGACCCTTTCCGGCGGAATATTGCGAGCAACGGCGAAGGCATAACCGATTGTTCGGCTCTCAGTACTCTTGTTGTTGATGATGACTGCGACGTCGCTATAGTCTGACAGTGATTGATGGGAGAATGGCTCTAACACTGCGATATCGCGGAATGGAGTCTCATTCCAAGCATCCCTCGCACCTGCTTCAGCAGAATTTTCTCCAAGAACAATACTACCTGAAATAGACACTGAATCGAAGGCATACGCCGACATTGATTGCAACAGAAGTAGCACGAGGAGACCCGCAGACAGCCGAGAGCGCACGACTTGTGACCATATCGACCACGTTTTCATCATGTCGCATCCAAGAATCGCGACATCTATGATGTCGGAAGCACCTTTCCGGACCCTTCCGACGATGAACATAAATCCCTCCGACCCCTCTTGCGAAAAGTATGTCCGAAGTTATCATCGCCAGAAACTGCCGTCATGGCCAATTAAAGGTCATTGCAGGAGACCTCACAGCCTACGAGGCTGACATTGTAGTCACCGGTGCAAACAGCCGTCTTGCGGGCCGAGAAGGACTGGATGAAAATATACATCAGGCCGCCGGAGACGAATTGCGAGAAGCCTGCAGAGAAATCGCCCAAGAAAAACGGGTTTTGAACCAGCAACCCTGCCCAGTAGGAAACGCAGTTGTAACCAAGCCATTCGCTCTACCGTGCAAACATTTGATTCACGTTGTAGGTCCAGATTGCCGCCGCCCAAGCCAAGATGAAAATAGGCGCGAACTGTTGAAGGAAGCCTACGAATCAATGTTTGAGGTAATTGCCGGATTGAAGCCGAGAGATACCATTGTCAGCCCACCGATTTCAATGGATATTTTTGCTTATCCACACCGTGAGGGGGCGCGCATGGCGATGCAGATTCTACTCAATTGGCTTGATGGTGAGGATGACCCAGGTGTGTCCGAATTCATCATGCTGGTGCATGACGAGAATTACGTCAACAATCTCAAGACTGTTTACCGCGAGAGCGAGGACCAGTTTCCCGGCCAAGATTCCACTCGTGAATATCGCCGCCGCCGCTATTGAGTGCGCACGCCGGGAGTTGAACCCGGGTGGCATGGTTGGGAACCATGCATCATAACCACTAGATCACGTGCGCAGCAACAGAGGCAGGCGGAAGTTCAGCATCATGGTTACGGCGTGACCAACTTATGGACCGTGAGGAGTATTATCTCAGATAATCCACACATTCTCCGTTCAGCGACCGCGATTGTATTGTATGCAGATGTGAGCCGAGCATTCTCATGGCCGCCATCTATGAACGGGAACTGCGCGCAGTTCTCTCCGGTTCTGCGACTGGAGTAAGGGCTGTAACTCGCTCCTGCGACGATGTTGCGCGGGCCCGCGCGATGCAAGTGATAGAGAGACCGTTTCTAGTTGTGAGAGCGGCAGGTAGCGGGATGGAAGGCAGCGGCGACCTATTGGCACTGCGCGGTGACATTTGTTTCCCGATAGAAGTCAAGACATCCAAAGAGCGCAAACTGTACCTGTCAGGGAGAACTTGGGAGCAATACGAAGCGATGAGAGAAATCGGTGAACGTTGCGGACTGATGCCACTTTACGCTTACAGACTCAAAGGAGTCAGAGGAGATTCTTGGCGGATTTTTCGGATTGAAACTGAAAGTCTAACCGGTAGACTCGGTGTGCTGTCTCGAAGAATCCCAACGCTTCCACTCACTCGGAACGGCAAACCACATCTCGACTGGGAACAAGGATTACCGCTGCACCAATTCTTGGCAGTCGTCTGTAGAGTTGAGCAGCCAGAAGGTGGATTCTCCCGCTTGGTGAAACAAGCATTGGATGTTGATGTTGAACCTGAGCAAGTCATCGATGAAGTCGAGGAAATACCTACCCGCGAGGCAATGCCCACGTGGATGGAGCGCTTTCGACTTTGAAATCAGGATTCGCCACCGAGTTCTCTCTCGACTCTCTCGATTGATACGGATTGACGTCCAACCTCGCGAGCAACCCGGTCAAGATTTGCTTGCTCCAACATCCTTCGAATTGCATCTCGGTCACGCAATAACGTGTTGACCCGGCGTTGCACACGCCTACCATCTTCGGATGCCGTCATCACTCAGGCCAACAAGTTCGAGGCTATATCGACTTCGTGTTACCGCCACACCTTCAAGTGATAAGGCCGGAAGGGTCGGGCATGGCCAGTGAGGAAACAGGTAGTCGGGTCCGGCGCGTAGTAATGCTGGTGCTGTGCGGTTGGCTTGCTGTACTGGTCCACTGGGCCTTCCTCGGATTAGCAATCTGGATTATCCTGCTAGGTGTATTGGAAAACAGAGGCACCCTTGACCGCTGGAATGCAACAAGGGTATTGGGGTTCATTCTGATGTTGCGAACCTCACGCGGACAGGTTGTACTAGAGTGGATATCACGACCGCGACGTCTGTGGAGAGTATTCGGGCAAATTGGTCTGTGGACCTGTGGGGTCGCTATGGTGTTGATTATCCTCATCCTGCTGCTTTCTTTCATCGGGGCAATCCTCACTTTCGGTCAGGTAGAACCGCTACCTCCAAGCCAATTGGTTCTGATTCCCGGAGTCAATCCGATGCTCCCCTTCTGGTGGCCTGCCCTAGCCATTATCGGAGCCCTGGTCATCCACGAATATGGACACGCGATTCAAGCGCGCGCGCATGGCATGAGAATCCGTTCCTTCGGTTTGCTGATGCTCGGTCCACTTCCTCTCGGTGCCTTTGCCGAGCCACAGAATAACGAGGTGATGAAGGCACCACGCAACGAGAGAGCGAGGATGTTCGCTGCCGGTCCAGCAGTCAATCTGTATGCGGCAGCGATAACTTGGCTGATTATCGCAGCTCTGGCAAGCCAATTCGTTGCCATTAATCCTGGAATACATGCGGCGGCCGTAGTCGAGGATGCTCCCGCTGATGAGGCTGGACTGCAAGCGTGGGACATTATCACCAAATTCGGTGATGACCCAGTCGCTAGCCAATCCGAGATGTCGGCAGCGATTCAAAATCGCTCTGCAGGTGAATCGGTTGAATTGCAGATTGTCGGTCAAGATGAACCGATAACCGTGATTCTCGGTGACCGCTACGAGTATTTCCTCTCCCAAAATGTATCTAACGAAACCCTTGTCGCCGCAGGAGTCGAGAAAGGTGATGCCTTCCTCGGCATCTCCGGATATGGTGGCGGAACTACCGGCATTGATCGAATTGCAGGGCCTTTCGCAGCCGATGACCGGAGTCTTGGAGCCTCGGCACTGCAGACATTACTCCAACCGGTGACCATCATCGCGATACCTGTGCAATTCGAAGGTCAAATCATGGCCCCTCAGGAATTGGATATGATAGAAGCGAGTGGACCGCTCGGTGATTTGCTCGGCACTGAAGTGATGCTGATGCTGATTACAGCGATGTTCTGGTTTGTTTGGATGAATCTCGGACTCGGATTTGCAAATCTGATTCCGATGGTGCCATTTGACGGTGGACATCTGTTCCGAGACTGGCTGCACGACAAGATAGACCGGCTCTCACGATTCTCCTCGAATCCTCATCCGCTGCAGACAGAGCATCTGGCTCAGCGGATTTCCAGCATGAGTAGCCTCGTCCTGCTTATCGCCTTACTGCTGATGATTATCACACCATATCTCTGACCGGCGAATCACTCTTCTTCGCCCGCCTCATCCTCGATTCTGGCAAGTTCGACTTCTGGTGAGGTTTCAATCAGCCTTGCTACGGTCTTCTCCCATACCATCGGGATGGCAAGCAAAACTATCGCTGTGAAAGTAAGACTCCACCATGAGGAGGAAGGTACCTGTCCGCTATTTGCAGACAATCCGAGTTTGATGGCCCCTACCCATGGAATTTCTGCGCCGGCCACGCCGACTACCCAGTCATCACGTACTGCCTCGACTGCGCGGCCGTTCTCATCGAGCAAGCCACCGCTGTGTCCGCCCTTCTGGTCGTAGTCACAACCGTTGGAGAACAAATTGTCACCCGTAGTCAGATACCCCGCATGGCCGGGATTCCAATTGGTAATCTGCAGTTTCCCATTGGGATGGCAAGGATAGTCAAGTTCCACAGTGATGCTCTCGACGCCGATTACATCTGTGCCCGGCACCCACCAAGTCAGCACGCAGGTGCCAGCCTCACCATCAGAATCGATGGTTATCGGGTCCCAAGAGCCGTTGTCACACTGCTCGGTAGTCCTATCGAGAGGAGTCTCAGTTGTATAGGCCTCAGCACGAATGATAGCACGATGGATGACCGGAGTGTCGCTGCCGCCATTCTTGCGGTAGATGATGACGTCTCCTGGCATACCGTGGTTGTCGACATCGGATCCGCCGGCAGCGACCGCTTCCGCCCAAGTTTCGATATTGGTTCGCTCAGGGTCCATCACAAGAACAAGGTCGCCGGGGTCTATCGCCCCAACACTACCATCATCATCATGCATCATAGAACCCGATTCAACGACCACCATCGGCGGCCACGACCCGGTAGCGACATACATTCCACCAATTAGAATCGCAATGAGACCAGCAGCGAGGATAGCCTCGCGAACCCAACTCCAAGCGACCTCCATCGGCGCCCCTCCGCAATTCACTCTTCCTCTGCTGGCGCATCTTCGGATGGCTGTGGTCGCTCTCCACTAGCAGGAAGTGAGCCCCAAAACAGGAATGCGCCGAGTAGAAGGAGTATCCAACCGGAGATATCGTCGAAATATGGGGCCGCATACGAACCCGGTTCTGTACCACTGATTAACTGCCAGATATGCAGTGTGTTCGCCCTCGGGCCACCTTCAACAGCTCTAGCAAGTCCCCAGCCCATGTTGTACAATTGCAACAATACCATGACCAGACCATCTATTCCAATCATGATATTGAGAAGAGGAATTCGCAGCATATCGCTCGGAAGCAGCCTCGATAAATTGGAGTCATCGGTGTTGGCCCAGTTGATGAGGGCGTCTTCGGGAGCCTTGTTTTTCGCTTCAGACGGCAACTCGCGCGCACGAACCACCCCGTGTTCGATGTAATGCGCCTGCAAGCGCGCCTCCCAAATGCTGCCCAGTTCGGTAGCAGCCACCTGCGCCTCCTTCCGATTGCGTCGAAGGTCGGCGCGTGAAGTGGTCTGGAATGACTCCTTCAACAGTGAGTATTGACCATGGTAATGAATGAATTCTGGACCGGCGAAAAATAGCAGAGTAATGCCAAAGATTGCACCGCCCCAACTCCATGCAACGTATTCCTCCCACTCAGGTCTTGTAGAGCCCTCGAGGAAGAAGAAGAAAACCAGTGTCCACATCAAGCCGCAGAAGCCAAGGAATGAGGCACTGCCAAGAATGACAAAATGGCGGTCGCGCTGGCCTTCCCAGAATGTTGAGAAGGGGCCGGTTAGAGCCTTAACAAATCGGCGGTACTGCGAAGCGAATGACATGGTCTCCCTCGACCCTGCGAACACTTCGTGAACGTTACCGTTTCCCCTGCTTGAACTGGTGAAACGCCTCCTGCGGAGGCGAGTGACAACCACGGAGAAGGTTGAAAGACAAAACCGGACGGTGTCGGCATAGCCGACGGTCAGCCGGAGGGGGGAAATCCAATGCGACGCAGTGCAATCACCCTCATATTGCTATTCCTAGTTTCATCGCTGGCTCCACTGGCCGTGGCGACCATTGAAACACAGTTTTCCGATGG
>CAUZSM010000094.1:0-7204 GCA_963582685.1 Candidatus Thalassarchaeaceae archaeon
AAGGGTGACCTGATTACCGAGATACCAAGCGATGAATGGGCAGATGCGACGGAGATGGAAAACGCGCTTCGGGCCGCTGAGGAAGCAGGTGATGAGGAGG
Source organism: Candidatus Thalassarchaeaceae archaeon (assembly GCA_963582685.1). Taxonomy (GTDB): domain Archaea; phylum Thermoplasmatota; class Poseidoniia; order Poseidoniales; family Thalassarchaeaceae; genus CAUZSM01. The sequence goes on from CAUZSM010000094.1 coordinate 101, forward strand.
CAGATGAGTTGCCTATTCCTGAGGTGAGGAATCCAGCAACCGGTCATTTGGTAGTATCGGGAACTGAAGGTGTCGGAATCGAGCGACTTCGCCTTGAGATAGTCGAGAAAATCAGTAAAGAGGCACCACAAGACCGGCTCAGTCTACCGGAAAACTGGCACAGAGAGAGACTGCGATTCAGATCGTAGAAACGTGGCCGCAGATCACGCAGAACACCGTGCGTTCGGTCATTGCCGGCTCAACACCCGCAAGGTCGATGGGAGCACCACATCCTTGGCAAGTGAAGTTGCTCATGGCACGTGCGATTCGCATTCGGTTCTTGAACGCGACGCTTCATCAACAGGCTCAATTGCGCTTGCGGAAGAACGGCTGTACAGGGAAAGCCATGTGCATCCCAGACAGGCATAGCAGCACTCCGGTTATTGCCAGCAGCACCTCGAACCAGAAGGCCAGAGATACTGACCATTCGGTGGTGATGATGTTGGTATCCATTGTCGCCGCACCGGCATGACCGCCGGTGACAAACCGCAGATCACCGGGAGAAAGTCCGTGGTTGATTTCGCCCGTGGTGTCGGGCCCACCTGCAATGAAATCATATTGCGAAGCGGTGCAGTTGGTCAGACCATTCTCGTCAGGTGGGCAGGTACCAGCGTAAGATGCATCGACGATTCCAATCCACGCCTCATCTCTTTTGTCCCAAGTGATGTCAAGTTCCACGTCGAGCATGAAGAAGGCTGTTGGAACCTCAAGGTCGGATTCTGACATTCCTGTCATGCAGTCAGCCGTATCGATTCCTACGCAAGGTATTGCAGGGATTTCTTCTTCCATTTCACCTGAAGCGAATCCGATGAGTGAACCGAGTAGTAAGAGGACGCAGATACAGCCAACAGCGAATGGAAGCACCGAGAGTATTCTGACCATCATCGCAGATTCCACCCTTGTCGTCATAGATGAGGTTCATGTTTTGCTAATTACCATTGGTAGTACGAACGAGATTGCCACAACACCGAGTGCAATCCACGGCAGCCAGCTGATTCTGCGCCGCTGCCTCTCTCGGTCATCCCACTCCTTTACGCAATCCGCATCATCGCATACTGGTGGGTCACGGCCCATGCCGACCGTTACCTGGCAGATCTTGCAATGCATGTGTGGAGGGACATACTGTGGATGACCGGTGGTGGAAGGCAGACCGGGGCCGGGCTTCTTCTTCCCTTTCTTGGCTACCTTGGCCCTAGCCGCGTTGGCTCGAACTGACTCAGCCAGCCTATCTTTCATTCCCATCTATTCACTCGTCCGTATGGTGGTCCCTGTGAATGTTCCGCCTAGTATGGCTGACCTGAGCAGGGATGGGTCTCTGCCATCGAGTACCGCTAGAGGCATGTTGGCCTCGATGGCGGCTGCGACTCCTATCGCGTCAATTACCCCTGAGCCGCCTGCCTTTCCGTGTTGAGGAGGGCCGACGATTTGCTGCAGTTCAGCGAGGGTCATATCCTCTATAGTTCGTGCTTCTAAGTTGCTACGCGGGTCGGAGTCGAACACGTGAGTAACGTTGGTGGCGATGATGCAGCGCTCGGCACCGGAGCAGATTGCGAACTGGATTGCGACGTTGTCAGTAGTATGGCCGGGTACAGTGCCACCCATCACTACAATCGAGTGTTCTGTCAAAGCAGCCGCCCCGTCGTGCCAAGTCAGCGGGATGTCACCGCAAACGTCCAATCCGCGCCCGGCCAATGCCTGAGTGATGATGGAAGCATTGACTCTGGTGGCGGCGATGCCGATTTCATCGAGTTCAGCCAAGTCGCTCACAGTTGCCTTAGCCTGTGCTATCGCTTCACGGGCTCGGAATCCTCCTCCGATGACCAATCCGAGCCTTTCTCCCCGCCCAATCAGTTCAGCACATGAATCGCAGAGAGCGGCAAGCCAAGAATGGCCTGCATCGACATCAGGTCCGAGAAGACTGCCTCCCAGCGCGACGATAATCGGTGCTGACACGAAGCGGCTGAACGCGTTCGCTTCATGACGCCTTCGGCGATTTCCTTTCGCGTGCGAATGCGTGCGCATCGCCGGCTTCGCCGGCGGAAGGATTGATGGGGGCCGGTTGGTCGGAGTGCCCGGAGGTAACCTCAATGTCTGATGAATTGGAGATGCAACGGCGCCGCCTTAGGGCGAAGACTGCGCTGGAAGATCTCTCCGGAATGCGAGGCATGGGGACTGAGTTGGTCACGGTGATTGTTCCTCCAGATAGGCAGATTCACGATGTGCGTCAACAATTGGGCCAAGAATTAGGCCAAGCGCAGAACATCAAGTCGAAAAGTACCAAGAAACACGTCTCCGATGCCATCGAATCTGCGGTATCAACTCTCAATCGCTACAAGAACATGCCAGAGAATGGCATCGCCATTTTCACTGGCCACGTAATAATTGGCAACAACAAGACGAGAATGGTCACTGTGGTCATCGACGAACCTCATGAGCCATTCCAGTCATTCCGCTACCGCTGTGACTCCACATTCGAAGTCAGCCAGTTGGAGGACATGCTGATTGACAAGACCTGCTATGGGCTATTTGTCATCGACCGCGGCGAAGCAGCCTATGGCCTTGCCAGCGGCAAGCGCGTTCACTGTCAGGAACAATTGGTATCCAACATCATGGGTAAGCACCGGCAGGGTGGACAATCAGCCCAGCGATTCGAGAGACTGATTGAGGAAGCGGCTCACAAGTTCTTCAAGCGAGCGACAGAACATGCGAACTCGTACTGGCTTCCGATGATTGCCGACATGAAAGGCATCATCATTGGCGGACCGGGAGCTACCAAGGATTTCGTCGTGAAAAATGACTACTTCCACCACGAGGTGAAGAAACTCATCTGCAGCCCTCACTTCGATGTCGGCTATTCAAACGAATCCGGACTGCGCGAATTGGTGCAGAGGGCTGGCGGCTTGATGCATGAGATTGAGTTGGATGCTGAACGCAATCTGGTCAATCGCTTCCTCACTGAAGTGATGCAAGCGCACCCCAAGGCTACCTATGGTGAGATGATGGTGCGGGCTGCGCTTGACCAAGGTGCTGTGGACACACTGTTGCTCTCGGAGGGTTTGCGCAAGGTGCGACTATCCTACTCATGTCGTCAGTGCAACCACGAATGGGTTGTGACTGGTGACAGGGTCTCGGAAATCCCGCCCTGTGCGTCCTGTTCTGCTGCTGCCAATCAGGTCAGAGCGGATGAGGATGCGACTGAGTCTCTCATCGACGAATTGACCCAGATAGCAGGACATTCATCGAGTAAGGTGACACTGATTTCCACTGATACTGAGGAAGGTGTGTCTCTGAATACCGCCTTTGGCGGAATCGCAGCGCTGCTGCGCTATGCTTGGAGTTGATGTTCAGATGAAGGCACTGGTAGCCGAGGTGATGCCCGCGCTTGCTGCCGCTATGGCTGAGGCTGGAATAAAGGGCGATTTCTGGCACTCGATGCTCGGAAAGTCGAGGGATGCAAACCAAGGCGACCTCGCCCTGCCCTGTTTCCCCTTCGCAAAGCAATTGGGTGAAGCGCCGGATGCAATCGCCAGCAGAATTGCGGTAGCGATGGACACTTCTTCGCCAGCAATCAGCGAGGTGACTGCCAGCGGTGGATATCTGAATATCCGAGCAGATATTGGCTGGTTGGCCTCGCGCCTGCTCTCTCCGGATGCACTAGAGAAAATGGGCGGAATTTTCATCGAACATACTTCGGCCAACCCGAATGGGCCATTCCACGTCGGCCGCGCTCGTAACGCAGTACTCGGCGACACCTTGGTCCGGATGCACCGAGCGGCCGGCTACGATGTAACAGCGGAGTATTACGTCGATGACATGGGTAAACAGGTCGGAATCCTGTGCTGGGCTCTTGAGAATCTCTCCGAGGAGGAGGTCGCGACTGTGTTGTCTGATGCTGGCCTTGATTCAGAGCCGGGACCACACGCTGACAAACCGGACCATATCGCCGTGCGCTCGTATCAGGCAGCAAATGCAATCACGGTTTTACAAGGTACGGATTCTGCCAAGGATTTCTCACCATCCGAAACAATCAGCGGAACGCACAGATTGGTGCAAAATCTCACTGACGTTGGACAGGCAGTGACAGAATTGGTTCAACTCTCCGAGGAGGCCGATGAAGACGTTCTCAATCGCTTTGATGCTGCTTATCAGCCGGTGCTCGAGGGCATGTTGGAGACACTTGCGCGGATGGGTATCTCGTTTGACTCATTCACCAAGGAATCCCGATTCATTGTCGATGGCAGTGTGGACGTAATCATGCAGAGTTTGCAAGACAGTGAGTTGCACGATGTGGCTGAAAACGGCGCATATTACCTTGAATTGGAATCAAAGGGGGTCGCTGGCACGTCGACCAGATTCTACTACCGCCGAGGAGACGGCTCAAGCCTGTATGCGACTCGGGACATCGCTTATCATCAGTGGAAATGGTCTCAGAGTGGCCGTTTGCTGAACATTTTGGGTGAGGACCACAAACTGCAGTCACGGCAAGTCTGCATCGCACTGGAAGAATTGGGCATTCAAGTTCCAGAAGTGGTGTTCTACGCTTTCACCAAACTCGCCGACGGCAAGATGAGCACTCGGCGCGGCAACGTGGTATTCATGGATGACCTGCTCGATGAGGCCAGTGGCCGCGCCCTCGAGATCGTTCGTGGTAACCGCTCAGACCTCGGTGATGAGGCACTGGCTGGAATTGCCGAGGCGGTTGGTGTATCGGCGACTCGCTTCAATATCGCCCGCATCTCTCCCGAGAAGGGCATCACTTTCCGCTGGGAGGAGGCATTGAGCCTCGAGGGAGATAGTGCGCCATTCATCATGTACAGTCACGCTCGCGCATGTTCGATTTCGCGCAAAGCCGGTGCGCAAGATATGCCTGATTCGATTGATGTTAGCGAACTTGATGATACGGCCATCGCTTTGATTCGCAGAATGGCGAAGATGCAGGACGAGTTGCACGCCTCAGTCAATCTGGCTCGACCAAACCTGTTCTGTGCCTGGCTCTCAGGACTAGCGTCTGACTACAACCGCTTCTACCGTGAGAACCACGTCATCACTGACGATGGAGTAAACACCCGGAATCTGCTGCTCAATGAACTCGCTCGCGAGCATTTGCGACGCGGTTGCGATGCGGTTGGCATCAATCCAATCGAAGAAATGTGATTTGGCGAATGATATTGAGGATTGAGCATGCGTCGAGTCATTTACACGAAGCGAGGTGGCATGGATGCGATTGACATCGCGGAATCGCCCACACCTAGTCCCGCAGCGGGTGAGGTTCTAGTCGAGGTTCACCGAGCCGGAATCAACTTCGCCGACCTGATGATGCGTCAGGGTCTCTACTCACCGGTTCCACCTTTCCCCTTCACACCCGGTTACGAAATCTCGGGAGTGGTCAAGGAACTTGGGACAGATGTCGAGGGAACTGGGCTGTCTGTGGGCGACCGCGTAGTCTCATTGTGTGGAATGGGTGGATATTCGGAGCAGATTGTGACCCTTGCCGAGCGTTGTTTCAGACTGCCGGACTCAATCTCGTTTGACGCCGCAGCAGCATTTCCGGTCACCTACCTGACTGCACACCACATGCTGACCTATCTGGGGAATTTCCAGAAGGGTGACTCGATTCTCGTTCACCACGCCGCCGGAGGGGTTGGAGTAGCAACCGCCCAACTCGCTAAGGCGCTCGGGGCCTCCAAGGTGTTCGGAACAGCCTCAGCTACCAAAGCGGACTTCGTTCACTCGCTCGGGGTGCGCTTCATCGACCGGGGGAGCGAGGACTTCGTTGAGGTGTGTAAGCGTGAGACCGATGGATTAGGAGTTCACCACGCTCTTGACCCGGTTGGAGGCAAACACATGATGCGCTCCTACAAGGCTCTCCGCTCGGGCGGGCGGTTGTACGCGTTCGGCGGCTCAGCCGCTGTAAAAGGTAGCAAACGTTCGCTAGTGACGGCGCTGCGAATGGTGCTGACTACTCCGAAGTTCAATCCATTCAAGATGATGAACTCGAACAAGGCAGTCTTCGGAGTTCACATGGGGACTTGGAAGGACGAGGCCGTACTGAAAAAGCAGGTATCCTCGTTGGTGGAGATGCTTGAGGACGGGCTAATCTCTCCTGTGGTCGACAAGGTGTTTCGGTTTGATGAAGTGGCATCCGCTCAGCAGTATATTCACGACCGCAAGAATCGCGGTAAGGTGCTACTGGATTTCTCGCCTCAAAGCAGATGACCCCTGTATCGACGGGTGTTGGATGGGTACCCATGCGCTCAAAATGAGTCAAAGGGCCCCCCTTGCACTCAACTTAGTTGAACACTACCCCTGCGATCGATGTATACGCCATCCTATTCTCATATCGGTTAATCATCGTAATTCTAGTGAACATCCTTCCAATGGCAAAGGCCATGGCTCTGGATCTAATCCGAATGCGGCCATGATGGCAGCGATGATTGAATCATGGGATATACAGAGAACAAAGCCGTGTTCACTCGGATGCAACTCTTTAACGAGGTTCTCAGCCCCTACGGATCGATTCCTCATGCCAGGGATATCCTCACCTGCAACATGGCGATGGAGGAAAGACCAGTCATCGTTCTGTTGTGCATGGGCGACTAGTTTGTTCACCTCTTCGTTGATTTTGCCGATGACGAATGGCCCTGGGTGGCCGAGCATCTCGGATTCGATAACATCAAAACTCCATTCTGCACCTTCGTTGATTCTCTCACCTGTGTCGAGGCAACGTTGGACTGGACTAGAATAAATCGCCAGGGGTGGGGTTGATGTCATTCCGCAGCCGCATGATTTGCAGTCATCAATCCCCTCAGGCGTGAGCATAGCTGACAAAGGCGGGAAATCTGGACTGGTTCTGGGGCCATGCCGAATAAGTAGAATCCCGCGTGAGGGAGGCTGTTCGCCGGGAGACCACCTCTTCACATTGACATTCATGACTCATTTCCCTCCAGAGTGAATACAGAGTGACCACGCCATTCCAGCGCGAGCTTGTACTGGAACGGACAGTTTTCGTAGCAGGAAAGGCGGGAGTGGGAGTATGTGGTCACATGCACTGAAACCAGTCTGCAA
>CAUZSM010000095.1:0-7142 GCA_963582685.1 Candidatus Thalassarchaeaceae archaeon
TCATTCTCATCATCGTCGTTCATGTAACAGAGAGTATCCTCCAACGCTTCAGAGGGCATGAGTTCTGTCATCGCCTTAGCGAGCATGCTCTTGCCAGTGCCGGGGTCACCAATCAGCATCATGTGGCGACGCTGTTCAGCTGCCTTTAGGATGACGATATTAGCGTCCTCCTGACCAATCACCTGATCGACCAAACGCTCCGGGATAGGAACCTCACTGGTCGATTCAAATTCGATGTTATTCAACCAAACATCCACAGATGAGTCCTCAATCAAGTCATCCTTGGTCTTGGATTGAGATTCAACGGTCACTTCCTTCGGTGCCTCAGCATCGAGGACGTCGATAACAGCCACCTCATCACTGCCATCTTCCGGCAGTTCTTCTAGGGATTCGTCACTCATCGGAACACCTCCGTCAATCTTCTCCCCTACCGCTACCCACTTTAATGTGCGGTTATTGAACAGTTGCCGCCCGTGAGGGCTATGCCCTCTCGGGCGAGCCAAAACAGTAACTATTTTGTGATGACGATGAAATCCGCAACATTGACAACAATCGCATCACTCGCAGCACATAACCAGCCGCCCACGAGGGTCGGCACCCTGCTTGCAGGGTCTGGTTCACAGAACCGAGGTATGCGAAATGACAGACGACGAACAAGTTGCATCGACGAGTTTCACTGCTCTGCGAGAAGAAAATGGAAGGACATTCATCATCCCATTGATCGATGAGGAAATCAAGGTCAAAGGAGTAGGCAGACTCAACCCGAAAAAAGCCATTGGAGAGGGCCAACACGGTGATGAGGTCATCATCGGTCAGAAGCGATTCACACGTATCGAACCTCGACTCCACGAATTGCGCAAGGGAATGCTGCGACGGGCCCAAATCATCAACCCGAAGGATGCAGGTCTTTTCCTAGCGTGGATGGGCATTGGGGTTGGTGACACTGTTTTCGAGGCAGGTCATGGTTCTGCGGGACTTGCCATGCAACTCGCCCGCATCCTCGGCAACTCAGGCACTCTGATTTCCGCGGAGAATCGTAGTGAACACGCCGAGGTTGGCGCCGCTAACATGAAGCGGGCGCAAGGCTGCTTTCAGGAGTTCCCCACATGGGTACTTCTCGAAGGCTCGGTCGAGGACGAGGAGTTGCTTCAGGACCTTGATGCAACACTGGACGGAGCGGAAATCGATGCTGCCATTCTCGACCTCCCCGAGCCGTGGGAATCCATCTCCGGAATTGCAGAGCGACTGCGGCAAGCAGGCAGACTTGGCTGCTATTGTCCGGTTTCAAGCCAGTTGGAGAAGAGTTGGCGGGCTGCCGAAGCCGCCGGACTTGAAGTCGAATGGGCCGGCGAAATAATCGAGAGACGCTGGACGATGGCGAGCAGAGGTGGCGTAAGACCCGGAAATACCCCGATGGGGCACACCGCTTTCCTGCTGATTGCAGTCAAACCCTAATCCGACTCGTCCTCACCCTCAGCGGGGATGACACGATTCATTTCTTCGCAGGTCGGGCACTTGAATCGATACGGGGGCTCCTTGTCGGCTGGCAGCATTATTCTCGCCTCGCACGAGTGACAACGGGCAGTACCATCCTCCATCGGACGAATCTCTCCACGAGAACGCTCCTCGGCAAGGATTGAGGCTTCTTCCTCTACCTCAGAAGCTGAATCCCACGCATCTCGAGCGGAATCCTTGCCGCTCTTACGTGTGATGAAGCGAATCGCTGCAACAAGCAGTGCTGACAGCAGCCAGCCGGCTAGCAAAATCCACAGAAGTGCGCTGTTAGAAACTTCAGGGCCACCATCCCACAGAGCAACAGTTGTGGGGGGTGGGGGTTCGTGTTCCACCGTCAATATCATTGGTTCTGAGTTGATTTGGTACGAGTGACCATCGTCAAGAGTCCCAGTTGCCTGCACGACCACCTCGACAGTTCCGACGTCCTTGTTACCCGAGGGGCGCAGTGTCAGCATGTATGAGGAGGATTCACCGGGGTCCAGAGCATATCCTTGGCTTGGCACTCCATCTTCGATGAATGCCCAGTATGCATTGAGTTCATCAGCATACTCTCCAGACATGAATAGGAAGCCTCTGACCTCTTCGTTGCCGTTGTTCTGCACGTGTACCCCATAGGTTACCGATGCGTTCCACGGCATGGTCCATACCTCTCCGGTAATGGTGACTATGAGAATTGGGTCACCGTTCGATTGGCGTTCAGGATTGACATCGATGGTTGCGCTCGCGGTCGAAGATTCGCTTGCATCCGCGAGCGAGACTGCTGTGATGTTGAGATAGTGTGTACCAGCAAGCAGTCCATTGGCTGCTGTGCAACTCAAACCGAATGCAGTCGCTCCGCTGCCAGCAGCAAGAATCACTGTTCCTTGGTTATCGCAGGAGAAGTCTTCTTCGACGCTGATGACAAAGGTGTCTTCCGCTTCACCAAGGTTCTCGACGAACATAGTGGTAGTTGCAACTCCACCAGCATCGACTGAAGAGGAGGTGCTTGCGAGTGTTACGCGTACACCTACCGCCGGAATGGTAGCAGTGATTTGGAAGGAAGCTGAGACTTCAGCATCCGATTGGCTTGTCGCTGTCAGAGTCATCGTCGCTTGTTCTGTCGAGCCGGCTCTGCGCAGACTAACCGTGACCTCGCCGCTCTCGCCTGCGTTGAGAGTGAGTTGCATGGGCGAAATGTCGACCTCAAATCCGGTCGTGCCGGTTAGCGACATGGAGATTGAATCAGGCTCGTTGCCGTCGTTGACGACTGTCGCGGTGAAAGTTGACTGCGCACGAGTGGATACAGCCAAACTGTCGCTCGCCACCAACAGTCTGACTGCGGCCTGCTGGCTGACATGGGCGGTCAAGGTGAATTGGTCGGAAAGACCGCTGGAGGAATCGATGCCACTGACGTTGAACTGATAACTTCCTGAAGCGACTTCAGTAGTTACTGAGACCAATAGAGAACTGCTGGCTTCCTCACCCGCTGATACGTTGACTGGAGAGGTGGTGGTGATGCTGAATCCAGCCGGAGCGCCGCTCCAATCGATATCAACTGAAAGGTCACCAGTACCACCAGAACTCACATCGAAGGTGACGGTTGCAGGAGAATCTGAAGATACTGTGAACGAGCCACCCTGTGGCCCACTCATACTGAGAGCATACCATGCATCTACGTGCGCATAGACCGAAAACGCCGCACTCTCGGTGCCGTTTGAGGTGATGGCCTTCAGGAAGATGGTGTAGTCACCCACCAATTCAGTGCCAGCGTCTACACTGACAGAGAATGTGATATCTGTTGAAGCGCCACTGTCAACCTGCTGCCAGTTGGAAGAGAGAGTAACGTCCATTCCATCCGTACTGTTGTTAGCCAAACTCAAGCGGACCTGCTCGGATTCTGTGCCGTTATTCCATACCGTCACCGTGCCAGTATCACTGTAACCGGGAATAACCGTGAGGTCGGCAATCCCCCCATCTACAGTGATTGCAGATGCCGAGCCGACCGTGATCGAAGCGTAGTGTTCGTAGGTTCGGTTTGCGACCTCATCCCAGGAATGCATGGTGAGGTCGCAGTCATCTCCTTCGTGCGCAGTAGCATCGATGCTTACCAGCACCTCGAATGTCTCGTTCTCACCGGGGTCTAGTCGGTCACCGTCCCCATCTGGGATGCTCGCTGAACATTGACCGGATACACCGACTATGGAATGAATTGACTCGGCCTGATAATCTCCGATATTGCTGACGGTCACATAGACTGAGCCGTTCTCACTTGGCAGCCAAAGGTTACTATTATCCGTTGAAGAAAAAGTGAGGTTTTGGTTGCCTGAAACATTGACCACGATGGTTTCCTGCACGCTGAAATTTCCTAATGCAGAACCGGCAAACAGGTTGAATCCATACGCGCCGGGGCTCTCACCAGCAGGCACGCTGATTCGCAATGTGCTCTGTCTTGACTCGCCTGCACTCATGTTGGCAAGTGTGGAATCAAGCCAGCGGACCTCCCATCCGGAGGGTATCGCTCGTGGTCCAGAAGTGCCATTGCCTCCACTGCCATTGCCTCCACTGCCTGCTGAAGGCACCTGTGAGCAAAGTGATTCGTTGTCAACCGAGGTAAAGTTGCGCCACAAAGATGCTGAGAAACACCATAATCCAGTACTGAGATTCCATGTTGAGTTCCACGAATGGTCTGAACCATTGGAGGTCCAATTGTACAAACCGCTATCATAGGGGAAGAATGAGCCGTTTTCCTGCAGTGCCCAATTGACTAGATATGAGGCATTTGCTGTCAAATTCACCGAAGATAAATCAGCGGTCAGGTTGCTACCGGTAACAGACAAACTCAACAGTAAATCCGGAGCGCTGGTATTGGTCCCGTTACCTGTCCCGTTACCCGTTCCGTTACCCGTTCCGTTGCCTGTCCCGTTGCCGGTTCCATTACCCCCAGTGCCGTTGCCGCCGCCACTGTAGTTGGCCCAGAAATCTGCAAGGTCCGGCTCATCATCGACTGATAGAATGAGGTGGTCCATTGCTGAGCCGCGATTCTCAATGCTAACATCAACATCAATTGAGGAATTGGTTGGCATGGTAATGAGGCCACTGTCACCGACAGCATGATGGCCTATCCACGGTTCATATTGAGGAGCAACTGAGAGATACAGAGTGATGACGGAGGTGACGTTTTCGCCGCTATGGCTGACCACCAAATCCACACTGCTATGGTCAGCCATCGTCGCATTGGCATCAAGGCGAATAATCACAGTTGTCGTATCAGAGAACGTCGGAATCATCTGAGACATATGCTCGTCAGCAAGGGTGACATTCCAAACCAGCGGGGTGCCGCTTGCATCAACTGCAAGGTCAAAATCAGCAATTGAGGTATTGTTGTTGTGCACGGTGAGGGTCACGTTACTTGCAACACCCGGCAGCAAGATGACGTGGTCTTCGGATAAGTCAAGCAGAATGCGGCTGTCAGCAGCAGCAGTCGGCACAAAGGCGGCGAGCAAACTTGAGGCCAACAAAAGAAAGGCCAACGAAACGCTGCTTCTTTGAGAACCATCCATGGCAGTGCCTCAACCCATGCCACTCATACGGTCCTCTTTGACATTGGCGCAAGTACGCATAGCGTTCTCATGCCTGAAGATACGGTGTTCCGTCCTGCAGAGCCGCAACAATCAGCGGGTCAATGCGTTCCCAGGAAAAGTGTCCGTCATCGGTCGCATCCCTGCCGAAATGGCCGCCTGCGGCGGTCTCAGCATAGATTGGACGCAGTAGAGAAAGCGATTCGATTATTGCCTTTGGACGGAAGTCGAAAGTCTCACGAACTCGACGACTGATTTCATCCTCATCCAATCCATCTGCCTCGGTACCATTGGTCATCACTCGGATACTGACAGGCTCAGCAACCCCGATGGCATAAGCGAGTTGAATCTCACAGGATTCAGCCAGCCCTGCGGCTACCACATGCTTTGCAGCCCATCGAGATGCATAGGCTGCCGAGCGGTCCACCTTTGAGGGGTCCTTTCCACTGAATGCACCGCCGCCGTGTCTTCCCATTCCTCCGTATGTATCAACAATGATTTTGCGGCCTGTCAAGCCAGCGTCGGCATACGGCCCTCCTCGAACAAAACGACCAGTTCCATTGACGATGATGTCGGTCTTTTCATCGATGAGTTCGGCTGGAATTACCGCATCAATAACGTGCCTTTGAACCTCCGCTTCGATGAAGTCATGCTCTGCTGCCTCACTACCGAATTGCTCCTCCATGTCCTCGTGTTGGATGGCGATGACTACCGCCCACAATCGACTAGGCCGTCCGTCCGCTCCATATTCGACCGTGACCTGACTTTTCCCGTCTGGTCTTGCCCATGGCATCAATCCGTTCTCGCGGACTTCGCTCAGCCTGCGAGTGAGTTCCTGAGAGAGTAATGCGGGTAGAGGCATGAATGTGCCAGCGAGTTGAGGGAAGCGTTCAGATTCCATGCAAGCGAAACCGAACATCAGCCCTTGGTCTCCAGCACCTTGGCTCAAATCACCTTGAGATACCCCTTGGGAAATATGTGGTGATTGGGTGGTGATGTGGACTTGCAAGGCGCAGTTATTGGCGTCCATTCCAGCATCTTGGTCGGTGTAGCCGATTGCGGCTGCTGCCCTACGTGCTACCGTCTCGTAGTCAGGCGTATCTCCAGCCACCGTTATCTCGCCAGCGAGCACAATCAAACTAGCGTCATCAGTACCCTTCACTAGAGTCTCACAAGCGACTCGTGCATGTGGGTCCTGCTCGATACAGGCATCAACGATTGCATCGGATATTGCATCGCATAATTTGTCTGGATGACCTCCGGTCACTGACTCCGACGAAAATAGCACACGCTCGGCTGACATGTGATGCCCGGTGTATTCGCCGACATATCAACATGTGGAATCGAATCTGTCTTTTTCCCCATTTGCAAAACTCAAAGAGAAGAAATACGCACACGACAAACCTCGATGCCCCTAACATCGTTAACCGCTTCAAACATATTCTGCAATCTAGTCAGGGTCACCAATGCCTCGGCTGCGTTTTGTTTCGCAGACAGATGGAAACCGATGTGTCCCATTTGTGGCATTGGTAACTGCATCTGCCATACTTCCTCCAGCAACTGTATTCCGGCGCTGTCGTCAATGACCGGGTGTGGAAGTGCAGCAAGCACCAGTTGGGCCGCCAATGCTGGCCGTGGAGCAACACTATCTGGTGAAATACCGACCAGCGCCGCCTTGAGCTGCGCTGGTTCTGGCCAATGTGCGAGGTCTTGAGATGCAGCGAGACAGCGGACTCGAAGCAAATTCGCGCTCCATATCGCTGCTCTGCGTGCATCAGCAGACTCCAGAATCTCCGGGAAACCCTCGCACTTCGCGGCCACTCCGGCGAGTAGGGTGGCCTCATAGCACCGAATCGCCACCTCGGGGTGCTTTGCATCGGTTTGAACAAGCAAACCGGTGATGGAAGATAGGCTGCCACCTGTGGCCGATATCGCATCGTAAAGCATCAGAGCCGAGTCAAGACGAGCCTGCTTATTCCTCATCCCAGCGATTGAATCAACCATTTTCTCCGTCGAATCAAGCGGACGCCCTAACGTGTGCGCAGCGAGCAAACATCGAATCACCCCCAG
>CAUZSM010000096.1:0-7125 GCA_963582685.1 Candidatus Thalassarchaeaceae archaeon
TCGGCTTAAGTCGGTCGCATTTGTGGACGCGGCTGCTTGCGGCGATCGCATAGCCTGGCCATCGCGCCGGATTGCTAATCCGGTGGGTTTACCCGCGGGAGTTCAAATCTCCCTCGCCGCGCCAATCTCACTGACAGTGAATCACTAATTCAACTGAAGAAATCATCAAAGTCGTCATCGTACTCTGAGTCATCTCCCATCATTTCTGAACGCTTTTCGGCTCGCAGTTTGGCTCGCTTGACCTGCTTCTTCTTCATCTTGAAGCGATTGATTACCATCGGAACAATAAGCAAATTGATGATGAACATACCGAGGAAGACCATTCCCGCCTGCTGGAAGCGAGGCGAGTTGAAGTCATCTTGCAGCCGCCCGAACCACTCTGATGGACCAATCAAAGGCAACTCCGGAGGAGGAGGAGGTGTCGGCTCGGGGGGTGCCATATGGTAATCCCAGTACATGTCGTCAACTGAAATGCTGCGCGCATTTCCTCCTCTCACCAAATAATCGCTATTACCGACTTCATCAAAGGGCACGAGCACGTAGAAGTAGAATTGGCCGAGATGGATATTATCGTAAAGGCCGCCTTCAGTTTCGTTGTACCACGCCAACTCTCCGGCTTCGCCGGATAGCCCGGACATTACCGGGGTCAAGAATCGTACCGACTGGACATTCGCCTGAGCCCGGTAGAGATCCCAAGTTAATTGCTCACCGTCATCAACCTCGGGCCATTGCCAAGAGATACGGACGGTGTGTAGTTTGCTTCCATTGTTGAAGGTCAATTCAGCAGACATCGAGTCGACCTGCGTATCTGGGTCTGAATCATCAACACAGATTTCTGGAATATCCATCTGCTGTAGAATTGGGTTCCACACACCTCCGGTCACATTTCCATACTGCCAATCGACCAGCCCCTGTCTATCTGTGGACATTACGAGATAAGACACGCAATCTCCTTGCACGAAATCTGTTGGGTCCTCCCAACTTGTCGCAACCGTCGGTAGGTCGATAACTTCGAAACCGGTAACTACCGCGTTGAATTGACCCTCTGAATCAAAGGGAAACGCGAATCGGAGCGTTACCTTTCGATATACTCGCCAACCGCCAAAATATGGATTATCGATATCACCCTCGTTTTCCCATGTCAGTTTGACTTGTCCATCCTTGAGCAAAGTAACACCCAAATCTTTGGGATTTACCACAATTGGATCTAATGCACCGATGAGCATGAATGTGCCTCCTCGATAAGTATTGAGGGAAATCTTCAGTGTGTCATTGGCAGGATAGAGTTCCCAATTGTCCTCACCAAGCATCTCCTCCATTGGAGTTTCATCAAAGTTCAGCACCCGCAGTAATTCAATGGTGCTGCGGTTAATCTGAGGTGGAATAATTTGGGTGAGAGACACCCAAGATTCCATGCTATCAATAGTCAGATTCTGTCCATTACTCGATTCCATCGAGAGGTTGAACATCATCAGCGGGGCCTTGCCCTTATTGCGAGCCATAGGATACATTCGCCCGGCTTGCGGCAGCATTGGCCCATCGAATTCGGAATGCATCGCCTGCACAGAGATGGCGGTCCCAGATTCAACATACGGCTGATGGCTGAACTCTACGCGATTCAACACGCGAACTGGAGTGGCTGCAATCTCACGGTTCTCAAACTCATCCTCGACATAGAGAGTAATCAGCCACTCGCCCATAGGCAGAGTTGTGGTGACGACTTGGCCATATCCGAGGATTGATTGATAATTCAGTTTCCAAGTGAAGTTCAACGGCAGCGGAGACATCGGCCCGTGCCCTGCGACCAACAGAATACCTTCTCCTGAGAGGAAGACATCATTTGCAAGCGGGTTCTGTATCTGCGGAGCAATCGCTGACATATTGATGCTGATGGAGTCCTCAAACCAATTATCGCTGGGATTTACATCGATTGCATTCAACTCCCCGTTGAAGGAAGCGTTGAGGATGTATGGACCCGTCATTGTAACCGTGAATGAACAGTCCTCTTCTTCTCCCGGCGCAATGGTCACGGTACACATCAGTGGGCCTGCTGCGAGGGTAAGAGAGACGTAATTATACAGCCAAACTATGATTTCTCCGGTCACTGGCTTGAAACCAATGTTCCCGGCGATGACCTTGATAGAGTCATTACCATATGGATACAGAGTCAGGTATTCGCCGAGATACTCGGCGTAACTGATTGCACCACGTGCTGGAAGAACGTCGCGAATCCACACATCAACCATGTCGTCCACGATAATCGGAAATTCAATCCAATCATTGTGGGTGTTAGGGTCACTTGCTGCTGCCATTACTCCCGCGCGCACTACGAAATATCCCTGGAATGGCGCAACTATGTCAGGTATAGCATATGTCCGGGAAGTGAATGAGCCCGAAATCCCACTGACATCTGCATTGTCAGAGGCGATTAATACCTCAGGCACTGTAACATCAATAGAGAAGCAAGTGGTGCCATTCAACCTATTCAAATAGAGGGTTTCAAGGTACATCCCAGAGGCGTCACCGGTGAATTCGATAGAACCATTCATCACCTCGGTTCCATTAGTCGTGACAGACCAGGGCATCGAATGGTCGACTCCAAAAGCGGTGCCTGTCGCCATAATGTCTGTGATGATATAACCCGGGTTCGCAGAATCGTTGTATACAGTTACTGACACATTCCACGGACTGTAGAAGGTTTCTTGAGTTCCATCAAAATATGTGACTGATTCAAGCAACACCATGTTGCCCCATTCATCTGTAGTGTTCTCAAGCCACTGCTGTGTCCACTCCATGCAATCACTGGCGCTAGCAACAACGGGTACCTCATGCAGCATCTGCCAACCGAGGGTGATGTTTTCTCCATCCTGCCAAGAACGGGCTTGTAGGTCGAGATTGGTGGGGATCGCTGCACCGCTATTGTAAATTGTGTCAGAATTGAAATCGGTATCATGGATGATAATATCACGCAGTGGGGCGTCAACCCAGAAAGTGTATGCCAGAACATCGTTGGAAGTATCGAGGTCGTTAGTCGGGAATTCAAAGATGATGGTGTGGATACCAGCATTGAACGCCATGAAGAACAATGAGTTGAACTCAACTGTGACAGTGGTGCCGCCTGGCATGCCAGATATGGAAGTTGACCCTGAAGTAGTGCCCGATGAAGGACATGAGACCGTGGAGGTGTAATCACCTTCGCATATCTCTGCATTGGCCTGCCGATTGGATGACGAGAAGAACAACATGTTCTCGACTTGCACCTTGGGGAACATCGCTTCATTCAGGTCGTAATGTACACCTTCAAGCGGCAGGACACCTGCAACCAACGCTAAATCATCATTAGCAGGTTCCGCCATAACAGCAGGGGTTGCGAATGCAAACATAACGCTGGCCAGCATTATCAGTACCATTCCAGAGGCTGTGCGAGCACCTCGATGAGGATTTTCGGCACGACATAGTCGTGACTCAGAGCGCACCCTGAGGGGCCGGTGAACACTACCCATCGCAATTCGATGATGACAAACTCGTTTATACCCCTCGCCGAAAAGCAGCGTTATTATCATTGAATACCTGCAGTATTACCACGCCACAGCATTGATGGATGGCGACGAAATACGACAATGTGAGGCGTGCAGCGTGCAGATGGAGGCGAGCAGACGCAGAATCAGCTCAGATGAGCGTGGGATGACGGCTGTGGTAGAGTTCCTTTCCGCCTTCGTTCTCTTTTTGGTAATCGTCAGCGCGTTTCTGGCTCTCAGTCAGTTGAAACTTGGCTCAAATGTCAATGACCTCGACCGCCTTGACAGGATGGCGGTTCAGGGACTTGAGCGACTAACTGATTCCAAGGGCTTCGTAACTCCCGTAGATGGGTTTGGACAAAGGGATATTGCCAACGCCACTGCGGATTGGCATCGCCTCAATGCAACCGTGCTACTGGGAGCCGATTTACTACCTGGGTTGGGTGATGGAAATGGCAGGGTGGATCCGGCAAGATTGGCCGGTCTTGCCAACGTGACCGAAGATAAGGCACTACATGGCCTTGGATTACCAGAATGGGCGAGCCTGAACCTGACCATCATTGTCGCAGATAGCACCGATGAGAATAGGGTTGGATTGGTGCTATTCCAAGACGGGTCGTCACGCTCTCAAGCCACTCAAGGCTCAACTGCCACCCGCACTCTGCACATGGGTGATGAGACGGTGACAATCACCCTCGAGGTCCACGATGCCGGCAGGGTGCCATCGGCGATGCATATCACCGAATTCATGGTCGAGCCTACCAATGGTGCACCAGAATGGGTCGAATTGTACAATCCAGACGGATTTGCGCTGAATCTTACTGGCTGGGGACTATCACGCCCCGGAGCCTCATCACTGGTTGGTGACGGGGCGCTGGCGGGTGGCGATTTGATGCTATGTAGCGGCAATCCATCGATGCAATGGAATCCACAATCAGCATTGATTCGTGACCTCGGGGCTGGAGGGGTTCTGGGCCGCGGCGCTATCGATGGCCTCTCTCAGCCCGGAGACATACTCCGGCTCACTTGGACCATGCCCGGAACCGCCGACACAGAAAAAGTCGAGGTCATCACTTGGGACTACACATGGAGCATCGGTGACAACTCGTCACTAGAGTACACCTACGGTGGGAATCCAAGCAGCGTCACCAATTGGACTCAGCAACCATCTGGAACTCCGGGTTGGTGAAGCGTAACTTCACATGTAGTGCGTGTAAAGAGGCCGGTTCAGACAATCGGCTTATCTACGGCCGGCATTATCGGTATTCCGTTCACCATGTTGCCACAGTCCCAATACCAGCGTGACCGCTGTGTCACCGGCATCGCTGGACTCGACGAAATCTTACGTGGAGGTATACCATATGGCTCAACAGTTCTGGTTGCTGGAACATGCGGTTCAGGCAAGACTACGCTTGCCATGGAATTCTTGGTGCAGGGGGCGTTACAGGGCGAAGCATGTGCTCACTTCTCAGCGACTGAACCCTCTGTGAAACTGCTTGAGAACGTGCGCCAGTTCAATTTCTTCGACATGCGCATGGTCGACCAAGGTAGAATCAACGTCTTCGACATGGACGTTCTATTCTCATGGCTAGGCATGAGCAAGTCGAGTTTCGACATCGGCGACATCGATGCGATGGTTAAGGCAATCACAGACATTGTGAATACAATCGGTGTGACTCGGCTGGTCATTGATTCGGTCACGACGCTGTGCTACAAGATCCCGAATGAGCAACTAATTCGTGACTTCCTGTTCAAACTCGGAAAGTCGCTGTCAACCCTCGGGTGCACCTCATTGCTCGTCTCCGAGATTACCTCATCTGGCGCCAAGTCATATTGGTCCTCTTTCGGAGTAGAGGAAGCCATCCTTGACGGCATCATGGTTTTGGGGGATGTAGAGAGGATGGGGCACCTGCTCAGATTCATACAAGTGGTCAAAATGAGAGGTACCCCCCATTCTCGGGCCAAGTACGCTCTTGAATTGACTCCGGATGGAGTGATGATGACTCCAATGTTGAAATGGGGTGCGCTGAATGATTGAATTGGATGCTGGCATAGCCGACCAACTCACAGAGGTGGGCCCGGCATCATCCATTCAGGTCAGGGTTGGAACCAGCAACTCCTTCCTCGTGATGTGCTCGCTGCTACAGCCGCTAGTGCACGAGTTCGGTATGCGCGGCATCTACATCTGCGCATCAAGGAGCGCAGAGGAAATGATTCAGACACTGGATTCAGTCGGTATCGATTCGGCCAACATCCATTTCATCGACACGGTGTCAAGCGGCTTCATTGGTGGAACCAAGAACGACTACGAGAATATCGAGTACATCGATTCTCCTATCATGCTTGAGTCAATAATGCTGAGAACGCTGTATTGGCTACAAGCAGACCCCGAAACGCCCTACTTCGTGGTGATTGACTCTGTCAATGCTCTGTCCATTTACAATGAGGCGCGTATGCTTGCTGAGTACCTTCACACATTCATCAACACCTTCCGTGCACGCGAGGTGCTCACCGCCATCGTAAACGTACCAGACCAGACCCCACCAGGAGTGCTGGCTAATCTGGACCTATACTGCACAGACCTCATCGATAGGGGACAAGTCGTAATCAACTAAGAGGAATGAAAATTGACAACTTCAGTTCGATTCGACCCAGACGATGAGGAGTTCTACGGAGACATGGCCAGCATAGGCTCACTAAAATTCGATACTCTCCTAACCGGGTCGCCGCGTAACGATGGCAGCATCCCGCGCGGCTTCACCCTCCTTGCAACCGGCAATCAAGGTGCAGGAATGGACTTGTTCGGCAAACAGTTTGCTTCAGTGGCTGAAGACCCAGAGAATACTCTGCTAATCTCTACTGCAGAGAGTCAGAAAGAAATCCTCAACCTGTACAAGAAATATGACTGGCCAACGGATATCATGGTCCGTACCATGGGTGAAGAATACAACTCGGCAGTGCTTGAGAGAGACCTGCAAGCCAGCCGATACAGGCTGGAGGGATTCTCAATGTCGGATATCCAAAGGTTGGCTCAAACCAGATTCGTTGAAATAGAGCACCACGACTTCCTTACTGACCTGACCAGCCAAATTACGGCGTTGCCACCTTTCTTCCGTGCAACCATCGATAACCTTGACTTCTTCTTCGCAAGGAACGACGCGGATCGCGTAATCTCAATGCTACGAATCATGCAGGCCCACACCCAGATGAACCGAGGTCTATTGCTACTCAATTGCTCAGACGACATGGTTGAAAAATCGGTGATGAGGGAGTTATTCGCAATAGCTGACATCGTTCTCGATTTTGAGGTGGGGATGCTCGGCACCGAATTCGAAACTCGAATGATTATCCGGAAATTCCGTAATGGACCTGAGAATCTGAAGACTGTTACCTTCCGTGTGACCACAGAAGAGGCCATCACTCCAGAGACCGTCGAGAGAATCGTCTGAAACTTTGTTCAGATGAGGCCGAGGTATCCGAGTATAGTGGATACTGGGTCTCCCCAGATTACCAATGGGACTATCGCTGGGAATACAAAGAGCAGGAAAGGATACTTCGCCGTGACCCACGCCTTCTCACTACCTGCCTCAGCCAGTTCAGCCAATAC
>CAUZSM010000097.1:0-6785 GCA_963582685.1 Candidatus Thalassarchaeaceae archaeon
ACGTTCATTATGTGGCCCAGAATGGGCAGACTGGCCGCATTGTTGTGTTATCATCAAGCACACAAATGCTTGTGGCGTGGCCGTAAGCAGAGATAGCCAAACCGATGCTTGGAAAGACGCACTTGCAAGCGACCCGGAGTCTGCCTTTGGCTGTGTAATTGCATTCAGCACGCCTTTGACCATGGCAACTGCAGAGAGTATTGGTAACCATTTCGTAGAATGCCTAATTGCCCCCGGCTATGATGACGGCGTACTGGATTTGCTTTCTCAGAAAAAGAACCGCCGACTTCTAACATTGGCCGAACTCACTCCGTTGGACATGTCGCTGCATTGGCGGCAAATCGATGGTGGCTGGCTTGCACAGAAGGAAGGGGCCCCAATCATTGATTGGGATTCGCCTCAATGTGTGAGCAAAACACAAGCAGATGAAACCCTTCGCGATGTTTCACGATTTGGAGTGGCGATATGCGCACAGGTCAAGAGTAATTCAGTAATTTTCGTGCAGCCTACAGATAGTGGATTTGCCACAGTCGGTATTGGGCCAGGCCAAACCAGTCGTGTCGAGGCAGTTCGCATCGCTGCCCGCCGTGCAGGCGAGCGAGCCAAAGGCGCAGTGCTGGTCAGCGACGCATTTTTTCCATTCCGGGATGGGATTGACACCGCGCATGAAATTGGCATCACAGCAGTGGTTCAACCGGGCGGCTCAATCCGTGACCAAGAGGTCATCGACGCTGCCGACGAGCACGGTATGACCATGTTATTCACTGGCATCCGTTTATTCCGTCACTGACGTGTTGGTACGCGTGTTCCTACATACCACATGCCGATAAGTCCGACCAACAGGATGGTCGCCGGACCAAATCCGGGGTCGGCACCATCCCAAGTAGACGGGTCCATCATCACCCCAGTGCCACGAACAGAGACTTCCCAAACGAAATAGGTTGAGAGTGATACCATCACCGCAATCATCGCGATTATGCTACGCTTGGCGTGTATTGGCAGGGTTTTTCCCGTTGCGTAATAATCGAACATCGTTTTGCCGAACCATTTGTTGGATAGAGTCCAACGGAATAGTCGCTCATTCGACAATGAGAATAGGAACGCTGCCGGCACCGCCCATGACACAGTAGGCCACCCGGGGATTAGAATGCCGAGAAATGCGAATAGTAGGAAGATGGAGCCAAGGCCGGTGTACAGGCGTTTTTTGACAGAATCATTTGCGACCGAGTATTCCTCGACGATTTCATCGATGGTATCCAAATGCTTCCCCACACCAAAGCCTCTGTTTTCTCCGCCCTCCCTTTTTGGTAAAAAGGAGCCTATTGGCGAGGCTGCGCAGGTTATACAGGGCGAATGCTCATTGAAGAGGGACTGCTGCACAGCATGTAGGGGTGCACCACATGTCTGACACCTTCCACCTTCCTCGGGTGGGTACTGCTGACCAACCCCTGCGCCTCGGGGTCCTCATTTCTGGTTCAGGCAGCGGAATGGAGGCATTACTTCGACATCAGGCAGCAGCCCGTTTGGCCGGAGGTTGTTGCCACCAGACTGCAGTAGTCATCTCCAATGTTGCTGATGTAACGGGGCTTGCAAGAGCGACTGAGCACGGTATTCCGGCTGAAGTCATCACATTGCCTGTGGGTGATAATCCGAGTGAACGCAGAGAAGCGCATGAGCAGGCCCTCCACATCCGACTATGCGAATTGGGTATAGAAGCGGTCATTCTATCGGGATATATGCGAATTCTCACCAATGGATTTGTTAGCAAATGGGAAGGGAGACTTCTCAATATTCATCCGAGTTTACTACCAGATTTTCCCGGTGCACACGCACATAGAGATGTGCTTGAAGTGGGAGTAGATACGACAGGTTGCACAGTTCATTTTGTCGATATGGGTGTTGATAGTGGCACTATCATTGCACAACGAGCGGTGCCTGTTGAGCCAGAGGACGATGAGGACTCACTCTCAGAGAGAGTGAAACAGGTAGAACACCGGTTATATCCGATGGTGATCGACGCTTTTTGCGAGGGTCGATTGCAGATTACTAATGGTCAAGTGGAGATTGTCTGAGGTCCTCCATTCGATTTACGTTAAGGAAACAGGAGGGATTTATTCCCGCCTTCCGCCACTCATCCTCCTTGACTACTTGGTGTGGCACCCTGCGCATCACATCAACCAGACGCGCATCATTATCTGCTTCACTAAAAGCGGTGAGCAACGCTACCGGCTCAACCGCAGCGAGCAGAGGCTCAAGTCCATCAGCACCAGTTGAGCCGGGCGGAGCAGAACGGGGCAGCACCAAACGGCAGCCAACATCGGGGAAGTTTGACCATAGTGTGTTAACCAATCTCGCATCTAACCAAGGCACATCACAAGGTGCGAGTTGCACTCTGTTCCAATTGTTATCTACGCACCGCTGTAGTGCGGTAATCAAGCCGTGGCGACTACCCCGGTGTGGCGAGTCATCGAGAACGAATTCAATTTCGGTAAGATGGGAGAGGATACCTGCTAACCGGCTTCTCTGTTCCACATCGCGAACTGATATGAGTAGAGGCGAACATCCTGCATCACGCAAAACGTGCGCCACCCTTACGACCATAGTCACCCCATCAACGAGCATAGTTGCCTTTTCCCGACCCATGCGAGTAGAAGCCCCTCCAGCAAGGATGACGCCTGCAATAGTCACGAGAATCACTCACTGCAGTTCAGCCAATTGTGCTATCGCACCATCTATCTCGGCTAGCAATTCGCGCGCCCGAGCCAGCAACGCATGTCTATCCCGCATAGTGCGGGCTTTAGGCAGCCATTGCATCAGTCGTCCAATATCCGCCGCATCTCTTGCCACGGTCCATTCAAGAACATCTTCGAGCACGGGGTCATCCGCTTCGAGGAAACTCTCAACCATAGCCACACGTGTGTGCGTCCAATCCTTCAGCCCTTCGCTTCCATTGGCGATTTTACAGCAGTCTATCCCTTACTCTCCTGAGTAGAGAGTCGCCTTCTGGTAGTTCGATTGTGGTTAATTCAGCACTGATCTCATCTGGAATGGTAGCAACTGCACTTTTCCACTTTGAATGACAGCATAGCAGAGCTAGGTGAGCGAGGGTTCCTGCTTGATTGAACCATGAAAGCAGGATGTCATCGTCAGCGGAGGAGCGCCCAGCGCGCCCTGCTTCCTCAATGACAAGCAGCAAGGCTTCTGCTGGCTCAGTATTTCCCACCATTTCAGCAAGTAGTATCCACGATTCCGCATCAGAAAGGTCGCGCATATTAGCCATTAGTAGTGCTACAAGTGCGACATCTTCGCGCCCATGACGATTCCATAGTGCTGGCACTAATTTGTGTAACTCACCTTCCTTTCCATCCGCCCCGGTTAGCAGCCAAGAGCATATTCTGCGTAGTATTTCATCTGGCGTTCCTAGGTGGAACGAATAGCCTCCCGCTTGGGCCAACCGGTCTGTTTGTGATTTTACCATCAGTGCCGGTACGCCAATGGGATAAGCTTCGCGTACTTCGTTCAACAGTTTCTTGGAACTACGGTGACACGATGTTTTCAGTTCACGAAGGTGGTCATCGAGTGGGTCCACCCATCAACGACCCCCTTCTGGTTTGAGGGCTTCGAAGAAATCAGTGACTTGGTCAATGGCGTCGCCAAATCGGTCTCGTACCATATCGATGACATTCCTATCTACATACTCCTCTAGAACATTTATCAATTCCTCAATGACAACATCATGCTCTTCTGCTGAGATATCAAAGGTGTAGCGCATGTAAGCCACCACGATGTATTCATCCTCACTTATTGACGCGTTCAGGAAAGCAGTTTCAAACAGCCGTGTATAGACATTCAATTGCTCCTTTCGTGAGAGGAATATATCTCCCTCAACCGATTCATTGGCTAATATTGCATCATAGATTTTTTTTGGCTCATCCGGTGCTAATTCAAGCAAACCAGCCAATTTGATGACTAGCCGTTTCTCTTCCCTAGTCAATTCCCCATCACGAAGCATCAATGCCACGGCACCATGGAATATCTCCAACGTGCTGGGTACCTTACGGGCCATGCGATGCAACGCGCCGCCATCACACATAGCGATTGGCTTTTTTAAGGCAGAATTGACGTTTTAGCAAGTCGGAGACTTCAAGAACCAATGCTGGGTCCGGTGTATTGCAGGAATCCCCTGGTCAAGTTCACTGGCGCTCCGGTGCCATCACTGTTCAAGACACCTACACTTCCCGAAGGGAAGTGAGTGGGCGAATACTGCGAAAGTAAGGAGGAAAAAACATGAGCGATCAAAAAGCAAAGTACATGATAAAAGCCAGCATCAAGGCTGACGGCACCATCCAGAGAAAGGATGTTGTTGGGGCCATCTTTGGACAGACCGAAGGTCTGCTAGGGGAGGAACTACAGCTTAGACAACTGCAGAGAACCGGCCGCATAGGCCACGTTGACGTAGAACTAGAGAGTAAAAGGGGCAAAGTCTCAGGAGAGATTTCACTGCCGAGCAGTTTGGACCAAGTGTCCACCGCTGTTATCGGCGCTGCCCTGGAAACAATCGAAAGAATTGGGCCGTGCAAAGCGACCATCAAGGTTCTCTTCATCGAGAACATCAGGTCTGCCAAGCGTGAGGTCGTTATCGACCGCGCCAAGACCTTGTTGCTTTCGATAATCAACGAAGGAGCGGCAGACAGCCAGAGCATCCTCGATGAGGTCCGTAGCGTACTCACATTGGGTACCGAGACCGTCATCGCAGGTATGACGGCGGGACCAAACGCACAGGAGAGTGACTCGATTATTATCGTCGAAGGGCGCAATGATGTTCGTAACCTACTGAAGTATGGAATCAAGAACGGCATCGCAACGATGGGCGCTTCCATCAAGGAAGAATTGGTGGAAATCGTGAAGAACAAGAAAACCGTCATCGCCTTCTGCGATGGAGATCGAGGCGGCCGACTACTGTTGATGGAAATATCAGGAATACTCGGCAAATCGTTGACCCATGTGGCGTCTGCACCAGAATCACGTGAAGTCGAGCATCTTGAGGGCAAGGTCATCACCAAGTGCCTGAACCAAAAGGAGGCAGCCAGTAAAGCGGTTGCCCGTATCAAGTCACAACTCGCGAAGGACGACAAGGGGGCATCATCTAGTAAGTCTCGATCTAAGTCTGCGGCTTCAAACGGAGCAATAGTCACCGACGAAGTTCGAGAATGGGCATCTCACATGAGTGCACTGAAGAAGAATTACGCTGCAATGGTGCTCAGCGATGGTAGTCTGAGTGACGCGGTCGGTGCGAGCAAACTCGCAGAGTATTCTGAGAGTATTGAAGGCGCCCAGTGTCTGCTTTACAATGGTAAGGTCACAGACCGAATCATGGAAATTGCAAGCCTAGGTGCTATTGAAGCAGTCATTGGCAGCACTGTTGGTGCCAAGGCAGTCGTGGATGGCGTCGCAGTCTATTCAATGACCGATATCAAGTGAGTTTGACCATTTGAAGAGGCTGCACTCGCAGCCGAGAAGAACAAAACCACATCCGGGCTGCGCTATGGTGTGCAACCCACCCCACAACCGGCAGAAGACGTGCCCTTTCCACCGGGTTTAGACCAATCACAGCCACAGCAGGCCGTCACTTCAGCCGACGTTCAGCCTACTCCAACGTACAATCCACCAGTTACGGAATCCTTCACACCACCACCAATAATGACTCTTGAGCCAGTAAGGGTGTTGGATGCCCTATCAGATATTGATGAAGGGATGGAAGAGTACGTTCTCAGACAATCGAAGAATGGCAACAACACACTGTCTTTAGTGGTCGGAGAGAAGTTGTTTCAGGTGTTATCAGCAAAGAGGGAGCACGGGACAGTGTTGTGCCAACATCACTTCAGCATTCGTCGAGATACTATCACAGGATTCAACCACAACCGGTTTGGATGGCTTAAATCAGCACGAATTGCATTGGGCGTAACAGCCGGAATCGCCTTTGTATTCAGCAGTCTGCTTGCATTCACCCCTACCGCACCTTTTGAATCTGGAATGCTTGTGTTTTTCCTTGCACTAGGAGGGCTAGTATTCTCTCTATGTAGGCCACACAGACTTTCATTTTCCACAAATGGCGATTCAGACTCAATATTCTTCTTTGAAGTAGGCTCGGTAATGGATTTGATGACAGTAAATATGGCTGCCATCGATGGAGTGATGTCCGCGTTCCTAACCACTGGAGATTTTGATGTCACCCACATCACCTACAATGTTGGTAGGATTGGCGACACCATCGCTCAGGATTCAATTGTAATGGAAGAACCACCACTCGGGGAGCCAGCCCCCCCAGCGGGCTTCAGCACCGAACCATCGGTAACTGATGAGCCACCCGTAGAGGAGGCGACAGAAGCGCATTCAGATGAACCGGAAGACGCTTCGGCGATCGAAGAGCGAGAAGCCAAGGAATCGGCGGAGCAAGAGGCGGAGGAAGTAGATGAAGAGATTCCTGCACCCCCGGAAGTGCAAGCAGAAGAAGCGGAAGCAGAAGAAGTGGCCGAGGAGTTACCTGCACCCCCGGTAGAGGAAGCAGAAGAAGTGGAAGCAGCCGAGGAAGTGGACGAGAATATTCCTGACACCACCCCAGTTGAGGCACCACCGCCCCCTGTAGTCAACCCCCCCCCGCCGTTGAACCCACAGCCTGAGCCTCCCGCCCCCCCAGAATTCATTGATGCACAAATGGAGAATCCTAGCCGTTTGCCACCACCCATGCCAACGCCAATGCCACCGCCGTCCGGAGTCCCTTCAAC
>CAUZSM010000098.1:0-6689 GCA_963582685.1 Candidatus Thalassarchaeaceae archaeon
TGCTGCTGTGGACGATTGCGGCTGCTTTGCTTACTCTTGGCAGTGCCTATCTGCTCAAATCTTGGATATCCGCACTGCATCTTGGAATAATTGGAGTAGTATTCGGATTGATCTTAGGTATAGGAGCCAGCCTTGCATCGCGACCAGCGCCGAAGGGTGACAATAAGGTCAGCTCGTTTACATTGGTTTCCCGTGGAATTGCTGCTGCTCTCGCCATCGGATGCGCAGTTTGGCTTGCACAGAACGGTAGTCCTCTAATTGCGGGCATTGCATCGGTCTTTCCCGCCATTTTCACTACCAGTATGGTGGCGCTGTGGATTGCGCAAGGCCAAGCCGTGCCTTCGGGGGCAATTGGCCCGATGATGCTCGGAGTCACCGCCGTCAGTGCCTACGCTGTGCTGGCAATTATCACACTCCCTGCGCACGGCGTGATACTTGGCTCGATAATCGCCTGGGTTGGGGCAGTGCTCATCATCACACTACCTTGCTCGCTGTGGCTGTCATCGCGACAGCCGGCGGATTGAAGGAGTGGGGCCGCCCCCGTCCAACGCCCGCTCAGGGCAATCGACGGTGAGCAGATGGGTGCACAACACGACCGTGTGGTTCGAGACAATGTTCACCGCGACATTGTGCTGCCGGACGATATAGGGCGACTTGTCGATACCAAGACCTTCCAAAGGCTACGTGAAATCAAGCAGTTGGCAACCTGTCACTTCGTGTTCCCTACCGCTACTCACACCCGATTTGTACACAGTCTGGGTGTGCAGCATCTTGCCGGTGCTCTTCTTGAATCTCTTGAACACGTGCACCCCGGTCTGATCTCTCCCCTCGACAAGAAATTGGTCCAATACGCTGCTCTATTGCACGACATTGGCCACCCACCATTTAGCCATGCCTTTGAGACACCAGATATTTTCGCTACCTACCGCCACCACGAGGATTGGGCTCGGGTGATTCTGCAAGATGAGGGCAATGATTTGCGAGCGGCTCTCATCGGGAATGTTGGTGAAGATGGTCTGCAGAGAATGCTTGATATCATGTCTGGAGATGTAGAGATTCCAGCCTTGCATGAGATGATTAGCAGTCAACTCGATGTAGACCGGCTCGACTACCTGATGCGTGACCAAATCAACACTGGTGCGAAGGTCGGCTCGTTTGATGTTCACAGACTATTCCGAGCCACGCGCATAGGTGATGATGGTGGATTGACCATTACTCGAGGAGGTGTAGCAGAAGTCGAGTCGTATCTGATGATGCGTTACCACATGTACCACAATGTGTATTTTCACAAGGTGAACATGCTGACTCAGACCTACTACGTGCGAGCCCTCACGCGTGCGAGGGTGCTAGCAGAAGCGGGAGAGATGCAATTGTCGCCGCGTATGTGGAATATGCTGTGTAACCCTGACATTACTGCGGACCAGTATCTCGAATTGACAGATGCTGTAATCCAAGCCGAGGTAACTGGCTGGCTCGGTTCACAAGATGAGGAATTGTGCAAATGGGCATCATTGATTTGCTCGCGCAGTGGGATGCACAAGCGAATTCGCGTACGCGACCTCACCGATGCTGCAATCAAAACATCTGGTCCGGCCATCATGGATATCCTGACTGCGGCAGGGCATCCGAGTCAGGACTTCATCACAGCGCGCGTCGGCAAAGAAGGATACCGGCCATATGTCCGTGGAATCATTGTAGAGGGTGGTCAAGATATCTCCGAGTTCAGTGCGATGGTCCGTAGTATCGTAGCCCCTGCTAACGACATCATGCTATTTGTCCCCGAAGATTGCCGAGAAGCCTGTGAGAAGGTGGTTGAGGACGCTCTCGCCGGTGGGTGAATCTAGATGAGGTTGGACCCCCTCGCCGTTATTCAGGACCCGTAGCTTAGTCTGGTTAGAGCACCCGGCTCATAACCGGGTGGCCGCCGGTTCAAATCCGGTCGGGTCCACTAATCAAAACAACGAGTTTGCGCATTAGCGCTTTCGCCGAAGGCTATTGAAGAAAGGCATCGTACGAAGGTGTATGGCTCGCAGCACCCCCGCACTTGTCCTCCTTGCGCTGCTGCTACCGCTTCTGGCCCCTTTCGCCACTGCTCAAGGCCTCCCATCCATCGAAATATCATGCAATCCGAGTCAGGTATCCTTCGATGTATATCCCGGTGCGACTAGAGTTGGCACAGCCTATTGCGAGTTGACCAACGATTCATCTGTCTCTGAAAACGTTGAAATCGAGGTCACGGCGTCCGGATACACGTTTGCTGCCCCCGGTTCAATAACGGTTCCCGCAGGTGATACCATCTCGTTTGAGGTGGCTTACCGGGCTGATGACAACAGTAATCCCGGCGAAACAGTGTCGACGATAGAGGCACAGGTCGAGCAAGCGAGTGGGGTCGATGTCAGTGTCCTTGGCATCAGTGATGAGGCGAATGTCACCCTTGTGATAGATTCCTTCTCATACCCATTCATTGAGATGAGCAGATCTTATGCTAATCTCGACGCTGGTCAGCGATACGATGGCTTGGCCGCTACGGTGAGAAACGATGGAAACGCTGACGATGAATGTAGCGTGAGAATACTGGAAAAGAATGCTCTTTCACTGCAGGGAGTAAATTTCACCGTCAGTCCTGATAGCGCTTCAATTCAGGCTGGCAGAGTGGCGGATTTCTACTTCGTGGTAGAGGCGAGCGAAGATGTGGCAGATGCCAGGATAGCAGTGGAGGTTGAAGCGAGATGCCCATCCTTTGGAATCTACACACATAAGGCAGTTGTGAATCTCAATCTTACAGCTGCTTCCGATTCACTGATTCCGAATTTCGCTGCAGGAGAGATTCCTACATGGGCTTACGCTGGCGGTGGCATCATCGGAGTGTTGATTCTCGCTGCTGTTGGAATGGTTGTGTTCAAGCGCGTGAAGGGTGTTGTTCAGAGTGCTTCGGCTTATGGGAATGATGATGACGAAGACGATTGGGAAGACGTGTACGACGACGATGATGATTTGGACGAAGACCTTGACGACCTTGACGACCTTGACGACCTTGACTTTGATGACCTTTGAATTTAGTATCAATCTCAGGATTTATTCAGCCCTAAGGGACTCGGTTCCTACTAACGCTTATGTATGCCTGACTTGCAGGTGATAATGGGTGAGACGTTGAGCGCTTTGAGAAAGTCTATTCTGCTGATGTTGGTCTACATGTTGGCCCTATGGTCTGGAGCCGTTGGCGGCGTAGCAGCCCAATCCCCGAACCCTGACATCACAGTCACTTGTTCTCCGGGTTCAATCCCGATTGATGTTTATCCCGGTGCTACCCGAATCGGTACCACCTATTGCGACGCAGTCAACCCGACTGCCTACGCAGAGAAGGTGAACATCCAGGTCACCTCTGCAGGTCTTGCCTACGCTGCACCCGGTTCCATCACTGTACCACCACAGGATTCGATCACCTTTGAGGTGACTATCCGTGGAGAGGACAGGATGACTGAAGGCAGTCGTCAGGTTACAATCACAGCCCGTGTTGACCAGTTCAATGGCGTGCCCTGTGGCACCTGTACCAGCCAACCGGTCGGTGTGATGGTCGTGGTCAAGCAGTTCGCTCTGTTGCGTGTTGAGGCTGAGGAGCCCTTCAAGCAACTACGACCCAAGGTCGACTACATCCTCGAGTTCAAGGTGTACAATGACGGCAACAACCGTGACAGATTCAACATTGAGGTTGCCAACCGAGATGTGCTTGAGGACGGCGGCTTCCAGATTTCACTGCCGCAAATCAGCACAGAAATAGAATCACAGGCACCACCTGCCAAGGTCAGAGTTCTAATGAGAACCCCGAAGAAGCAGGGCTGGAGTGACCACTATTACCAACTCGACTTCAAGGCGACGAGTGACCATTCAATCCGCTCAGAGGGCATCCCGATGTACCAGACTCAGATGGTCACTTTGTATATCCGCGGTGTTTACTTGCCAGGCTTTGAGTTGTTCTCGACTCTCATGATGGTTGGACTTGCATCCACCATGGCGTTCAAGCGCCGATTAGAGATGGAGAGAATCCCAACCGATGACCTTGAATCTCCGTTAGAAGCTTTACTCTGACGAAGCGCAAGATACTGCATTCGGCGTTGTAGTGCCGTGTTTGTTAATCCGTGCGCCTGTGTGCTACCCATCCAACGGTTTGATAACCCCTGATGTGCACCTAAGTTTACACAAGGGGGATTTCCATGTCAGGCGGATTGTTGGAGAAGGCCAAGCAAAAGACCGACGAAGGGGAGGGAATGTTCTCCGCGGTCGGAGACCCTGAGAACCCTGACCTGCAGAAGGAGAGTGACGATTCCAAGGGCTCAGGCCCTGGTGGTGGCCTGCTTGAGAAGGGTGTAGAGAAGAAGGCCGCAACCGCCACCAAGCCACTGATGCTCTACGCTGCTGCAGCAACCTTGCTAGTCGGAATGGTGTTGCTATATCTGCTTGGCTCGCTGCCTGCATACAGCGGTCTTGCAGTTCTCGCTCTCATCGTATTCTCTGGTTATCTCGCTTCTCTACACGTCAAACAGACCAATGCTGGAGAAGCGGTCAAACCGACACAATGGGCAACAATCGCTGTCGCATATGTTCTACTATCTGCCGTACCTTATGGCGCTGGAATGGAGTGGAGTGGTTCTACTACCATCACAGATATTGAGTTCAGCGAAGACGGCATGCAGATGACAGTTGAGTTCCGCCAAACCGGCGGTCTGCTCGGTGATACCTTCGATGGGGGCAATGTCGATGTTTGGGTAAAACATGGCTCAGCGGAGACCTACCGAGAATCACTCGAAGCGACGATGGGGAACGCCGCTTACGGAGCTTTGGGAACTGTGACCGTATCGATTGTTGATATCTATGATAGCAACGCATTCGAGGTCACGGGTAAGATGGCGGATGCTAATGGTGACTGGGTTCCAGAGGTGTCAGAAAGTGCATACCACATCTACGTCGCAGCAGGAGAATCCGATGCAGGTGCTGCTACAATTTCATCCAGCGAGATGTCGCGAACAGTCAACGATGTCGATGGCGATGCCGACCCGATTTACTCACAGAGTGATAGCGAGTGCGATGGCGACAAGGAATCTTGCGTCGTAGGTCTGGTTCTAGAATCATGGATCGGCATCGGAAATTCAGCTGTGGATTCCAACATACACCCCGCTCGAACTTCTGGTTGGTATACCGTTGATGCCACGTTTGCCTACAAGGATGGCGACCAGACGATGATTACCTTCCCTACCATCACGGTGACCGAGACGATTGCTGATTGGAATAGCACAGACGACCAATTCGGTGATGGGGCGGGCACAGTAGGTGAATACAGTTCATACCTCATATTGGAGGGCTCGACCTCTGAAGGAGACACTCTGGAGAGGCTGCACTTCCCCCGTGAGGACGTATTCGACGACTACGGTTGCTACACCTTGACGGTGTCAGCGACCAACGATGCGGAATGGGGTGGTGGCACTTTCAGTGAGACCACTCATTTTGAGTGGAACGATATCATTGCTGATGATGGCAACGGCCACTATGAGTCAGAGGAATTCAAGCAGGTCTCATCCTGCTGAGTTCAATCTTCGATCATATCTGCGAAGCGGTCGAATCGTTCGTCCTCTTCATCCTCATCCTCGTCCTCGTCGAGTTCGATCTCATCTTGTAGTTCGTCCTTAGCGGTGCGCGTAGCAATGAATACGACTACACTCAGTGCGATGGCAACCCCTACCAGTGCAGCGATTACCAGTGCAATCGGCATAGATGATTCTTCAGGAGCAGTCCAACTGACCGAGATGCTGGAAGAACTTCCATTACCAAACGAGTTCTCATCAATCAACTGTAATGGGGTCATAGGCCAGCACTCCAATTCCCCTTCCCCTTCAGTCAGATGATACCAAGAGAGTTCGGTGGTATTGGACCCCTGTGCAGGAACCAGCAGGACTGGATGCAGTGGACTGGTGTCAGCACCGCCATCGTGGCCAACCTCGCTACAAGTGATTGGAACCCATGCGGGTTCATCGCCGCTATTGACCAACTTCACGCGAACCCGAACATAGCGACCTGCGTGCGCTTCTTCTTCAAGCGGAGATACTTCAGTCACCTCGACATAGGGCATATTAATCTCATCAGACAGGTCAACGAATAACTGATGAGGCAATGAGAACAGTTCGCCTTCGCTATAGGATGGCATGTAGTTCGGGTTCATATTCCAGGCAGTGCGGAATCGAGTGACCTCAATCATTGCGGTTTCAGTCCATACAGTACCATCAGCGTAACCTATTCCGATAGTTCGCTTTGCACCACTCTTCACCTTGACAATACCAGTTTCATTTGAGGTGTAGTTGTTGGTGGTCTCCTCGTAAGAGCCAAGACCGATGAATCGCATCCAGATCTCCTTGGCTGGAACCTGCACCTCTTGGTTTTCCATCCACCGCTCCCAATAATCGATGATACCGCCGCCACCGTTGCTATTCGCGTCCCAAGTGAGGTCCGCTGCATGGTTGAGACTAATCTCATGGTCGTCACGCGTGTATGAGAATGAACTGCTGGTCAAGGTTAGAGATGCCCGGTCATCCTCGACTCCGATGACCTCGACAGGACCGCTGCGCTTGAATGCAGAACTGTCCATTGTCATGTCTCCAGTGATGAGGACGGCAGCTCCGTCAACTGAGGATGACACAAGG
>CAUZSM010000099.1:0-6566 GCA_963582685.1 Candidatus Thalassarchaeaceae archaeon
TTGTCGGTCCTGGACCGGTCTCAATGAATTTCGATTTCCGAATTGAAGTGGAGTCCGCTTGGGCTGAGGAATCTATCTCGGTAACTTGGCCCGCTCCTCCTGATGAGCCAGATGTCGGTGGAGTACATGGTGGGGATGAAGGAGACCGTGATGATGACAATCCATCCAGCGGCAAGCAAGATTCTGCTGGCGCCAATATCAACCCTATGACCATCATCGTCGTGATGGCGATGCTGATTCTGAATGGATTAGTTGCCTTCGCAATCCTTGGCCAGAGGAAAAACAAGGATGCTCTTGACCCAGAGGCGATTGCCGAGGCCAGATTTGAATCGCGAGTATTCAACACTGATAGCGACCCCTATCAGGCCGCACAGCCCCCACCGCAATTGCCTGCGGTCGATCCAGCACAGGAGGTTGCTCCGACTCAGGAACCAGCAGATGTCGAGACAATCGGCAGTGAGGACGATGGGCTGCCCAGTATGGACGACCTATTGTAGAATTCAATTTCAAAGGAAGGGCTACCGCTCAATCTCAAAGTTGGGATCAGGGAGTAAGCCCCTTTCTGTTCGCCGTTTCCGGTTGACCGCATTCAACTATGCGTCCCACCCGTTCCTCTCGGTGCCGTCGACGGAACTGTTCGGACTTGCTGCGGTGGGGTTGCTCGTCTCAGCCAGCATTGGGAAACCTCCTCCTTACGGATTCATCGTACTCCCAAGCCGGTTCGTTGCTTCTGCAGAGCCTGCCCTCCCAGACACCCGACTTGCGTCGGACCACCTGCACCTGCGCAGAGGGGACTTTCCTCAGTGTCGTACACTGTCAGCGGTCCTCCTGATCCCACTCCACAAGCCAAAGGAGTGCAATATCAACCCTTGCACAGGTAAAAACAGGTTCTAATCGAGGGGAACCCAAGTGCCGGCCTCGTCGTAGTAGCCGCCCCATTGCCGGGCTTGCTCAAGCCACTGAGCGTGCTCATCAGACATACCTTGGCCGGGTTCAGGCATTGGCGATACAACCTCCGGAGCCGGGACGCCGACTTCGGCCGGCTGAGGGTAAATCACCGGTTCAGAGGCATCCTGTTCCTTCACGGCTGCTTGCTTCAGTACTTCATCTGCTGACTCGTCCCAATAATCATCGGTGTCATCATAGGAGTACCCGGTGGATCCACCCGAACGCATCGCGATGAGCAGAATTACTCCTAGCAGAACGATTAGACCGACGAACATCAGCACCCATATGGTATTCACGCCATTGAATACGCTCTCGATGACACCTTGCTCTTCTGCTTCGACAACATGCAGAATAGAACCCATTGCGACTTCTTCTTCGGCCATTTCAACAATAATCCACTGCCTCCCCGGCTCATCAGGAACCCAGTCAATGTTGTACAACACTCGCTCGCCTGAATTAACGTCCACCATGAATGGGACCGCAGTGAGGGTGCGTCTGCTGTCATCGAGATGAACCTCATACACCATCAGGAAGGCGGTGCCGAATGCCTCACCGTCGTTTCGAACAGAGATGGTTACCATCACGGTCTCACCCACGCTGACTTCACCTTCTCGCGAGTAGGTGACGGAATCGACGGAGAATTGTGGCTGCAAGCGTTCAATCGACCATGTGGCGAATGGGTTCTCATCAGTGTTCGACCCAGTAGGTGTCTTCATCTGATTACCAGCCATATCTGTGCCAGTAATCCAGATGTGCAGGTGTAGTTCATCAGCATAGTAGACCCCTGGAATCACTGAGTAAAGGTCTAGAGTAGTGCTCGCGGTTATTGATTGGCCAGCCAAGTTACCGCCCGGGATGGTCATTGCCCCCTCACCTTTGACTAGTGGCGTCGCCATCACATCGGACCCACGAATGACCTTCCAATGCAGAACTAGTGAATCGGGATTGATCTGCTCCAACTCCTTCAGTCGGACTTCCACTACCAATTGCTCAAGCGACAATATCGGCAACTCAGAACCCGCTCTCGGCGCGAGGACCTCAAGGGCTTCTGGGCCATCATGGTCGACCACAATCCAGCGAAGGGCGAGGTCAGTGTTAGTCAAATCGCGAGCCTGTGGTGGAAGGTCAGCCAATTCGAAAGTAAGTGGATATGAACCAGAGACTTCTGGAGCAATCAACTGCGCGGACCACAATCCTTCAACAGAGGGTGCCATTATCTCCTCGCCATCCAGCAACACACGAACGGAGAAGGCTTGGTGAGGAGCGACGCCGGTCGGCGAGAATACTACCTCACCGATGAGTGAGAGAGTAGAACTTGGAGCCACCCACGCGCCTTCCGAGGAATACACACCTTCGCCGACGTTGAGGACCACCGCTTCGGTATCAATCATCAAGTCCGGAGAATATCGCCATCGAAGTTGTGGCAACGACAACCACGCCCCTTGTCCAGATCTATCGGTAACTTGCAGCGAGGGCTCCCTGCGCAGGTCTCCCTCCTGTGGAAGGGTCCAGTCGAGATTGAATTCGATGAAGAATTCGAGGTCAGAGTTGAAAGGGCTCAACTCGCCCGTGCGGGCGCGAATACCACAACGCTGCATGTTCAGGTTGATGGATGCGGTCTCACAGCGGCCTGAATCAGCAGTCCATGTAACTGCGAGGGTATCCATCACAGAATTGCTCGCTAGTTGCATTTCCAAGGAATCGATATCGTACCAACCATTGGACTCGTTGACAGATAGAGCGAACTCGTAGTCAATTCCGGGATGTAGCCAACTGTAACGGCCACCTGGCGCACCTACAAACCCGCCTTCACCTGACAGCAACGGCGGCCCATCAACTTCCAATTGGTAGGTGAATAACTGTCCATCAATATCTGGGGAACCTCCGTCAACAATCAGATTACCAGCAGCATCGGCTCCACTGACATAGGCAGACACGACATCTCCCATCTCACCACCTGTATCATCTATGACCGCCGTGTAGTTGCCTCTCACCATCGACAGGTTCGATGGTGCAGAAAGTTGCATCTCAGTGAACTCACTTGCATCGATTCGGCCATCGCCATTCGTATCGTCGACCCATTCGCGCCACACCATCAGGTCGAGATTAGTCGGTAATACTGGTCGATCATAGACCTCGATACGCACGAACTGATTTGGAGACGGGGTGCGGTGGTCATACAACTCAAAGTTGCAATCGATTACCGATGGATGCAGAGAATCTACCGTGAAAGTACGATTCATGGCCATGCCTGAGAAGAATTCCTGCCCAAGTAGTGGCTCGACCTGCACCAAATATTCCACATCACCCGTGCCTGCTGGAGTCATGAGGCTGAAGACGACCCTGCCCTCGCTGAGGGTGGTCGTGTTGTCTACCTCATGGCCATTTTGCAACAGGTGGACGCGGACATCGCCTGAGCGTGGATTGAGCCAGTTATCCAGCACATTCTCAAAACCGAGATTGACCTCAATCTGTATCGGTGATGTTGAGCGCATATAGGAGGCTGTCATCGGGATTGTTTCTCCCAACTCATTGATGACACGCCAATCTAGAAGTTGAATATCATCCTCAAAGCCCTGAGCGGTGCTACCGAAGCCATAGAATAACGTACGCGGGGAAGATTCAGTGGAATCTTGCATGACTAGATTCACACTGATTTCCATTGTCGGCTGATCATTCCAAGCCGCGTTCAATTGGAATGAAATTGACGAGTTGACATAGCCTGTGCTCAAATCCATTGTAGCCCCACCTGAGGAAGGGAACAACAACTCATCTTCGCCGGTGAATACCTGCCCCGGATATGCGCTGACTTGTATTGGTGCACTACCATCGACTGGGAATCGGTAGGATATCCTCTCAGTCTCCCCCTCAATGTGCATGCTGACGTACGCTGGGACACCCTCGTCGTAGGTATGGTTGCTGACTAACTCAAGCCACTGCCAAGATGGGGTTAGTGGATGGCTGGTGCCATTGAGGATGGTTGGGGGTGCGGTCTGAGCATTGGCAGAACTCTCGAGTCCAATGATTGTCGCTTTGAGAGCACCCGGCTGTTCGGCTGATACGGTCAGCGGGACCAATCTTGAGGCAGCAATCAGAGGTGCGCTGGGCAATTCGGAATTCAACGAGGTGATGAAGAATGAGCCAGATGAGAACGAAAGATTGGCCTGTGGCCTGTGAACTGCTGCCACTCCGCCAAGTCGCACTTGTCCATTTGTGGTATCGAGATTGAAGGTCGCCACCGAGTATGAGATGCCGCCAGGTTGAGTCCAGAAGGGCGTGCTCAGGGAAAGATTGTCATTCAATACATCCAATTGCTCATCATTGAGTTCAACCATTGTAGTCGTCGCTTGTAGGTTCACAGGGATTGTGAACAGGTCGCCGCTTCCACCTACACGCATTGACACTGAAAGAGCGTCAGTGGCAGCAAATGGCGACAACTCGAATCGTAGCATCTCCAGCCCTTCTGCGGGAAGCAATATTCCGACCTGCTTTACGCCCGCCGCACTCCATGTGAAGTCATGTGATAGCCCGCCGCTCATCAATCGGTCCTGCCATCCCCATTGCGAAATTGATGGGTTCTCAAGCGACCACTCAGCCCACCCATCGTTACTGATGTCGAAATGAGGGCCAACCGGGAGGTGTCCTCCTTGCAAATCGATTTGGAACGATTGCAGGGTAATGCTGCCACCATTAGCAGATACTCTGAATTGCAGAGTGTGAGCAAACATATCGAGGTTATGGGTTCCGCTGGTAGCCATCGATTGCCAATCACCGCCATCCAGTGCGACATCCATGCCCCAGTTGCCCGAAACTTGCACATCTACCTCAAGGCGTGCAGTAGGCCTGCGCAATTCAAAGAGAGGCGAGACCGCGTTGCCTGAACCAGAGATACTGTTGCCGTCGTAGCTCATGCTGTTCAGGGTCCAGCCAGCGT
The DNA here is from genome assembly GCA_963582685.1 of Candidatus Thalassarchaeaceae archaeon. GTDB lineage: Archaea > Thermoplasmatota > Poseidoniia > Poseidoniales > Thalassarchaeaceae > CAUZSM01. Next base: position 4,883 of record CAUZSM010000099.1, read on the forward strand.
TAGTCGGATTATCAAGAAAACTCGTTTGATATCGCCCATTGAAGTTGACCGCTTTCACGATAGGAGAACCAGATGTTCCGGATTGAAAGTGCAATTTGATGCGCAGACTCGGGTGCTGTTCAGCATCGATTGCCCCAAGGTCAAGCCAGCGCACATCTCGGTTATACCAGCCCGGAAGAACGGTCTTTGACACACCATCTACCACTGATACGCGCAGAGAAGCACTCTGGGGAACTGAAGCATCGATTGAAACCAAGCCATAGCGGTCACCTTCGCTTCCATAAGCGCCGGTTATAGATGGGCCGAAGGGTGCGCTGGTCCAGTTGCCTGTATCACCACCACCTGCGCCTGCAGCTGGCTCAATAGAGATGTCATCGAGATTCCATCCGGTATAGGTCACAGAACCATCAGTACGACCTAACTTGAAGCGAATCTGGAAGTTCGGATTATTGCTGACATATGAGGAGATATCGTGTGTCATCAAAGAGAAGGAACCCGGGTTTGTTGAGCCACCGTTGTGGTCCCATACAACGACCCAACTGCCCTGCTGGTTCTTGACGTGCACCTGCGCATCGTCGTAGTAGTAATACTCTATTCCAAGTCTTTTCCAGTACTTCAGATACCAAGTTCCAGAACACCCGCTGCAGTCAACAACGGGAGAGGTGGCGAAGTATCCGGAACTAGGAATGTAATTTGGGTAGTTGCAGTTGTAAGTGTAAATGGCCTTGGTGCCGCCGTGGACACCGCCTGATTGACCAAGACAGGAGTCATATCCCCACAACCAACCAGTACCCATGGTCCAGCCAGATGCTTGGAAGGCAGTACTGCTACTGTATTCAAAATCCCATTCCCACTTCTTGGGCAATAATTGCAGACCATCAGTGCGATTAACGTTCACTTGATCGAGGACGGCACCACTTGCATTCCAGTCATTGGTGTCGGTCCACGATGCTGCATCACTGTAAGGAATGGCGCTCGGTTTCACGGAAATATCGATTGATTCGACGGCATGACCGTCGGGAACTTCAGCCTTTAATGCTGAGGAACTTCCACCCGGGCTGGTGATATATAGAGTAGTTTCCACATTGAGTGAAGTATCACTAGGCTGCTCATCTTGCAAGAAAGAAATTGTCGAATCTTGAGGTGGACTTACTACCGCAACCCAAGAACCTAACACAAACAACAGAGGCATGAGGATAGCCGCAGCCCGCCGCTGAACCCCCCTCGACATGGCATAGCCTGATGATTCCAAGTTTGTCAATCCTTTGCCGTGATGAAGACGTTGCATCATGTCCTTCAGATGCGATAAAAGGCGTGTTTCGCCTCGGAGGGGTTGAGGAAGATGAGCGGCTGGAGCGACGAGCAGAAATCCGCGATGAAAAAGGCAGCCGGCATCGCGGCCTGTCAATTCGTTAAAACCGGAATGAAAGTTGGCCTAGGAACTGGGTCAACAGTCACTCATACAGTAGCCGAACTGGGGCGTAGGATGCGCGAGGATGGGCTGCAGATTGAGGGAATCCCAACAAGCGTAGCCACTGAAAATCAGGCCATTGCAGAAGGCATACCACTGCTTGACTGGGCCAACTGTGAGGGGTTGGATATTGTCATTGATGGGGCCGATGAGTTCGACCCTGAATTCAATCTCATCAAAGGTGGGGGTGGCGCACTGCTGAGAGAGAAGATT
>CAUZSM010000100.1:0-6493 GCA_963582685.1 Candidatus Thalassarchaeaceae archaeon
CTAACGCAGTCGCACCGACGTTGCTCGGAGTTTCCTCCAATCCTCGGGCTACAAGTGCTGCCCGCACCACGTCGCCCATCGAGTGAACCGGCACACCGGCTCGGCGGGCAGCTTCCGAAAGCACTCCTTTGCCAGATGCCGGCATCCCAACCACCGCGACAATGCGTGTCATCGGTCATGCTCGTCACGCCGCCGCCCCTCAATCTTGCGGCCGCACAGGCCGGACGATGCCGGTTCAATTCTCAAAGGCAGCATTGCCCCAACGTCGTTCCAGCATCAGCAAAAAAGCACCTGACAAAGCGAATAGCGCACCCGACACCACAAAAATCCAAGTAAACGATGCCGTCACCTCCTGCACCCCGATTCTGGTGGCATTTGCATCGATTCCACCCTCAGCGATCAACTGCTGTGCATTCGTGTATAGGGTCAAGTCACCCTCAGTGAACGATAGTAGGAATAGACAAACCAGTGGCAGCGAGGTTGCCACCCAGAAAATACCCATGATTTGAGTATCAAAAATCGCCTTATTGGGTCTCAATCCCATCAATAGCGCAGAAAGTGAAACGATGTACACTGAATTCGCTATCATCACAATGGACGCTGCCAGCAGTGCGACCCATTGGTCGAGCATCCAAGCCATGAAAAATAGGAAAATTATCGAAATCCAAGTTGTCATCAGAAAATACACGACTATCTTCGCTTGCAGCAACTTAGGCACAGACACCGGCAGACCGTTGAGGAAATCGGGTGCATCAACGGCATTGAGCCACGAGTAGAAGTTGAATCCGAAGAACCCGAGGAATGGCGCGTAACTCAACAGGTTGAACGGAATTGGGAAACGGGCAAAATCCGCTAACCAAGCAAGGCCGAGCAGGAATAACAACGGCACACAGAAGGAGCCCAGCATCTTGAATAGCGTTCCAGAACGCAGCACATCGGTCATCTCTTTGGATACCAACGCGCGAATCTGGCCGTGGCCGAGGAAAGAAAGTCGGTGGTAAATCGGGCGAAGCAAATCATCGCGAGTGGTTACGACAATCTCAAAATCCTCTGGCACCAAATGGGCGCCGACCGCCGCGATTACCAGCGAAGTTAGCATAACAAAGGGTGCGATGGTGAGATTGTGACTCAACTGAACCTGCAGCCCAAGAATCGCCCATTCCAACGGGATGACGTCAATTCCGACTAGGATCGCTGCGCCAGCACCGAACAGTGGAACCACCAAGAAGCCGGCTTTCCACCTCGCCCAAATCGCACTGGCCAGGAATGAGAATGCCAGACCCTGCATCATGGTTAGTAACAGACATAACAGTAGAATCGGCAAGGACTGCCAGACTAACGGTGTGGTGAGCATAGTGTATTTTGCGAGGATGATTCCCATCCCCATGCCAGCAACAGCCGGTGTCAGAATCATGCAGAGATAGAATGCTACCTCCTTCATGTAATAGGCGAGGTAAACCGGCGGCAGTTCCAATGGTTGTAGCGCCGGGCTTCCAAGCAAGAATGACTTGCCTCCACCCCGATTCACCAATGCATTTCGGCCGGCGAATGCAAAGGTTCCCATGCCGAGGCTGAACATGAATAATGAGACGTGCAAAGCCATTTTCAGTTCGTTCCAAGAAAAGGCCTTCTCGGCCTGCTCGGCTTCACTGATTCCACCGATTCCGGCCTCACCGGTCAGAAACCGCAAGCCAATGGTAGTCACCATGGTGACTAATGCCAACATCACCGGGAACATCATGATACGGCGCCTTTTTGCAAAATCGATATTCTGCCGCCATTCCTCTTTGAACATGTAGAGGAAATTGGCACGGAACGATGAGGCGAAGGACGGAGGTTCATGTGTTCTGAACTCCACCGAACTCACTCCTCTTCTTCGGTTCCCTCTCTGGCTTCGATTTCATCAATCGATTCACCGACCAGTCGGATGAAAATGTCCTCAAGATTCTCGTCATCGTTCACTCGCAGGTCATCCATCGTGCCAGCAGCCAACACGCTTCCTCGGTCAAGAACCGCTAAACGAGTGCATATTTTCTCTGCGATTTCAAGAATGTGAGAGCACAGGAAAATAGTGCCACCATTGGCGATGTGTTCCATCATCAACCCACGGCACTTACGCTGGTAGATTGGGTCAAGATTGACGAAGGGCTCGTCGAGGAACAATAAGCGGGGCTCGTGGATGAAGGCACTTGCCAGCATAACCTTCTGTCGTTGTCCGCGCGAGAGGTCCTTGCACAACGCATCCTTCTTCTCGACAATACCGAACCATTCCAGCCAGTAATCTACTCGCTCTTGTGGGTTTTCAATTCCGCGAATCATACAAACGAAATCGAGGTATTCCGAGGCTGTCAGGTATGAAGGTGGGCTTTCTGATTCTGGGACGATTCCAACATTCGCCTTCACCTTCTGAGGCGAGGATTTCACACTGACGCCGAGCACTTTAGCACCACCGATGGTTGGTCGAAGTTGACCAGTCAGCAGTTTGATGAAAGTCGATTTACCAGCACCGTTTGGTCCGAACACCCCGAAGAATTCACCGGCATGAACCTTGACGTTCAGTGGATGCAGAGCGACGAAGTCGCCGAAGGATTTGCCAAGGTCGCGGGCTTCGACCAACGGTTCTGAATCACTCATCGAATTCCTCCGTAGGTATGAGCCTCAGGCACCTTTCCATTCCGGTTGGCTACGAGATAAAAAGGCGGCGACACCAATCTCTTGGTCTTCGGTGTCAAACAATGCGCAAAACGCGTCGCGCTCGGTGAGAATCCCTTGACTCAACGGCTGCTCAAGGGCAGCGCGCACAGTCGCCTTGGCTACTCGGAGGGTGTGGGGAGACTTGCTGGCAAGTGTCTGTGCCAATGCCATCGTCGTTGCCTCAAGTTCCTCAGCATCACAGACGTGATTGACCAAACCGATTCGATGTGCCTCCTCTGCGCCGACCATCTCTCCAGTCATCACCATCTCGAGGGCTTTGCTGTAGCCGAGAAGTTTGCACAATCGCTGGGTTCCGCCACCACCCGGGATGATGCCGAGATTAATTTCCGGGGTCCCGAAGTTGGAGCGTGTGCTAGCAACGCGCAAATCGCAAGATAGAGCGACCTCACTGCCGCCTCCAAGGGCAAATCCATCGACCATGGCGATGGTCGGCTTGGATATATTCCAAATTGCTTCCCACACATTGTCTTCGAAAATCTGTCGAATCTGCTGGCTATCCTTGCCGGCGAACTCAGAAATGTCAGCACCGGCGACAAAGGCGTTCGGTTTGGCCCTCTTGCCTTCTGGTGGCTGGTTTGGCGAAGCACCTCGAATCACAATCACCCGAACTTCGTCGGCCTGTTCCGCCCATTCGCATGCTTGTTTGAGCGCGGCGTTGACATCAGAATTGAGAGCGTTCAATTTGTCAGGCCGGTTGATGGTCCACACCGAAATGATGCCCCCCGCAGGCGAGCAGACTTCTGCTTCGACTGCTGCGATGTCCAAGACATCGCTCTCCGGATGGCTCGCCATGCTTCCGGCACTGACGACCGATTGATGACCTCTCCGGCTAATCGGCCTGTATCATTCGCTGAGTTCGTCCCTCATCGCAGCCAACTTATCTTGCCCAACACTGGGTGGTGGAGGCAGTGCCATTCCCTCAGGTAGAGGCAGGTCTAGGAGAGGAAGGTCGTCTGGTAGAGGCAGGTCACCCAAAGGTGGTGGTAAGGCATTCTTCCTCTCAACAGAGGCTACGTAGCCCTCATCGAGAGCCACTCGCACCTTCAGAACTCTCGACTCATCGATTCGGACAAAAGTCGCACCATATGGGTGGCCGGGTTCGGTGGTTTCAGGCTCGTTGATGATGGTAAGACCGTGGTCTCCCGCTGTCAGCAGACCGAGTAGATCCTCGCCCGTTTCTGCACCTTGGTATTGCCGTGCAGTGCCGGCTCGAATCTCTGCCAACTGCTCACGACGACGGGCCTCAATCTTGCGGCGAATCTTCGCATGGTGGTCTCGCTTCTCATCAACGTAATCCTCGATGGTCGCCTCCTCAATCGACTCAGCATCGACTTCAGCGACGAAGGACTCGGCGACGTGGACATTCTCCTCGATGACACCGACCTCAACCTCGTCCTCAGCAAGAGTGACGGTGATTTCCTCATCCTCATCCTCTTCCTCATCTTCATCACCGCTAGGGTCGCCGCCACGGCTTCGAGACATCTTCTGCTGGCGACGAGTGCTCGCATCCTCCTCCTCAAGAACAGGCGCGGGCAACTCCATCGCCGCTTCTGCATCCAGTGCAGCAACAGCACTGCGCTTTCGAACACGCTTGACTGTGCGCCCTTTTCCAGTGCCGGAGAGTACAATACCAAATAGGAATAATACGCCGAGGAAGATGATTTGGTAGGTGGGATCCATCATCCCCTGGAAGAATAGGAAAGCAAGCAAACCTACTCCCAATGCGAACCACATCATGACCCGTCGGAAAGTTACCATGCTACACGCCCAACCACTGGAGCCTTCGGCTCGCTTTCATTATGCCGCCGCTCGGCTCACAGCAATGAAAGAGCCTCGTGCAGGTCACGGAGCGCACTTCCTCGATGGCTGAACCTCGCTTTCACCGCTGAAGTGACCTCAGCAAATGTCTGTCCATTCGTGCTGTAATCTTCGATGTCATCAGGGATGAAAATAGGGTCGTAGCCAAACCCGCCTTCACCTCGTGGATTCTCTGTCAAGTGACCTCGGCAGATGCCTACTGTGGAGATGGAGATGCTGCCGGTCCATAGCGCCGCAGCACAGCGGAATTCAGCGCCGCGCTGCTGCGGAGTTGCAAGATGTGTCAGCCTTGAGAGAACTCCATCAAGACCCTCCGCCTCAAGGACTCTGGCGGAGTATGCTCCGGGGTAGCCGGGAGTGGCATCGATGAATAGACCGGAGTCCTCGACCAACATCATGCTATCCTGTAATCCGTGCTCACTTAGTAACGCCAAGCCCTGGGTAAGTTTGCTGTCGGCGACCGCCACCAGTCCATCCTGCTGCGGCTCATGGATTTCAGGGGGCGAGCCATCGATGAGGAACTGCTGCACGCTGACGCCCAAATCACCGAACAATTCGCTGGCCTCAGACAATTTCCCGGCATTACCGGTCTGGAAAAATAACCGAGAGGACATGGCTGCTCACCGCTCTTTCGTGCGCTAATGGGTAAAATATGCTCTCGGTCGCGGCTCAGCGACGATGTCAACTAAGCATTCTGCATTGCTTGTGCGCAAGTTCACCAGTCAACCGTGGTAGCGGACCCGAGAGCGAATCTCATTGAATCGCTTCGTCACTTCCTGTGCGCTCGGCAATATCGCCGCTTCCTTGCCCCGAATCTGCCTAGCCAACTCCTCGACCTCCTCACCAGCCCCAAGATAGCCTTCGAGCACATTGTCAATGCCGCCATCGATGCTTGGATGACTGGCTGAGAGGCACTCGTTGAGCACTTGCAAATCGAGCCCGAAGGTCTCGATTTCCTCTGCGATGGCGGAAAGTCCGAAATCGATGACTGACAGACCTTTTTCGGTGCACCACAGAATATTGTGGGTAGTCAAATCACCATGCGAGATGCCGAGGGAATGCAGCCTGCGAATCAGCAATCCAATATCTCGCAGCACCTGTTGTGCAGCCTCACCAGACAAATCTGCGCGCAAAGCATCGAACAACGGGCCACCCGGCACTCTGCTGCAAATCAGCCACCCAGCATTTGTATCCAATGCCAGCAGGTCTGGTACCGGCAAATCTGCCTGCGCCAGACGACGCAGGATTCGCGCTTCCGCAGACATTCGCGAGCGAGTGAGGCGCGAATCGAGGTCAGGATGTCGATACGCGCGCGGGCTTCGAGTCTTCAGAACAGCGTCAATTCCCAGCCACTCACCGCCGTGAACGATGGCTTCTGCACCCATGTGGAGCAAGCCGGAGTCCTTCCACATCGATAGGCCCTCAGTGGTCATTTTTCCCCCCCGGTTGTTAGGGCGGAGATGAGATGACTTCAAAGCGGTTGCACTCTCCGGTAAATTGAGGATACGCCCATGGCGCTCCTATTGCCACAAGCCACCTGTGCGCTTGACCGCGTTGGCGATGCTTCTGATGATGAGATTGCTGAGCGGATACGCGCAGCGAAACGGCTTCTTGGTGACCGGTTGCTGATATTGGGACATCACTACCAACGCGACTCAATTGTCGAACATGCAGATGAGACCGGCGACTCCTTCGCACTATCCGAAATAGCAGCGGCTTCCAAAGCAGACCTAATCATGTTCTGCGGTGTCCACTTCATGGCTGAATCCGCCGATATCCTCACCGCTGACCACCAAATCGTGGTAATGCCAAACACACGCGCGGGTTGCTCGATGGCAGACATGGCAAATCTGCCCGACGTCGCCGAGTGCTGGGAGTCACTGATTGACGAGTTCAACCTCGGCGACCCAATTGACAGGGATGACCCGGATGCACCTGCACCCGAAGGAGAATCCTATCT
>CAUZSM010000101.1:0-6428 GCA_963582685.1 Candidatus Thalassarchaeaceae archaeon
TTGTTCTCGGTCAATATCGATGTGCCGTTCACGATATGACTGGTGTTCAACGCGTTGGTGGCGTTTGCATAATGATACCATGTGGTAACTGGGATCTCCTGTTCAAACCGGAATGGGTCAAATCCAGAAGGGTCTGAATCATCCTTGCCACCAAAACATCCGGAGAGACTTGAGGTGAGCATCAGCAGGACGAGAAGCACTGCTGGATACCGAGGCATATGTCAGTGGGGAGTGAAATCACTCAATACAATTGCCGTATGTGTTTCTGAATTACAATGCGACCACTTTAGTATGGTCGCCCACAAGGAGGTGACGATAACATGGCGAAGAGCGGACGCAAGGGGTCGCCCGAAATGCCCAATTGGGCCGTCTCAATTTGGGAAACTTTGGGTAAACCGGACATTACTGAATGTCAAGATGTGCTGACCGGCCCTCTGTTGGACCGGCGCGCGGGTCTGCGCCGAGATGACTTGGTGGAGATTCTACTCGATGCTCGCGCGATGAATGAAGAAGCGGAATTGTGGGTTCGCGGCAGGATGGTTGGAATCAACAAGTCATCCGTGGAGATTCTTGATACCGATGGCGTCTATCGTTACATCGCGCGCGATGTCATCGTCGAACTCCGTTTGATCGCCCACATGCGACCAGCCTACATCGACGATGATGAGTTGCTGGAATTCGAGCGCGAGGACCAGAAGCGGCGCACCAAGATTCACGAATCAGTCGAGAAGAAGACCAATGGCACTGATGACGATCACCTATGGGGGTGATTTTCTGGCTCTGCATGAGAAGAGTTGTTCCGCCTGCGAAGGGTTTGATGCGCCGCTTGATGATGCGGGTATGGCGCCATTCGCAGCCGAGTTAGACCCTGCTTGGACCATCGTTGATGGACACCACCTTGAGAGGGTATGGGAATTCAGCGACTTCGCTGAAGCACTGGCTTTTGTCAACTCAGCGGGAGCTGTCTGCGAGGAAGAATGGCATCACGCTGACTTCAATTTTGGTTGGGGGCGAGTCCAAGTCACCATTTGGACACACAGTGTGAATGGCTTGACTGAAGCTGACTTCGTGCTCGCCTGCAAACTTGACCAACTTTGAGGGATGCAGGATGGTCAAAGACCCGAAGGGACGCGAAGGTCCGGGATATCAGCGACACGTGTTCATCTGCGCGCATGAGAGGCCACCGGATGCGGCGCGCCCCTGTTGCTCAGCGAGAGGCAGCCTTGCGGTGATGAAGTCACTCAAGATGGCTGCGAAAAACGCCGGACTCACCACCGTGAGAGTGCAGAAATCAGGTTGCCTCGATTTCTGCGAGAACGGCATTTCATGCGTGGTTTATCCCGAAGCGGTCTGGTATTCCATTCAGGACCCAGAGAATGACTTGCCCGCAATCCTTGAGTATCTGAGGTCTGGCAAGATAGCAGAAAACTGCTTGATGGACTTGACCTAATCACAATTTGACAGGCCGAGTTCCACCACAGGCCTGACACTTGAGGAGAGTTGTTCGGTCCTCCTTGATGAAGCGAGTATCAGGCGCATTGCACTGGTGACAGAGAATGTATGTCTTGACGTACGCGACTATCTTCTCCTTGATTCTGCGTGGCGGTATTCTGCCCTTTAGGAGGATTCGCGTCTGTTCTCGGCTGCCACTTGTTCCGAGTTCGTTCTGTAGGAATTGGAATACATGATTGGCGTCGCGGTCCATCAAATCGACCATGTCAGCAAAGTTACGCACGATTGTCTGACTACCCTCAATCATCACGTCGGGCTCAGGTAGCGACCACCGACTGCGCTCACTGATGTCGGTAGGGATGTTGTCCCGTGCCCGGTCGAGCAGTGACTCGTAATCGAAGTCGGCCATCGAGTCGCCCACCTACGACCCCCTGTTAAGGCCACCGACAACACAACAATACTGACACGCGTCCGCAATTACATGGGTGACCCGGTAGAAGTGCGGTTCACACGCATTGAGGATGGTGCGCAAGCGCCAACTCGCGGCTCGGAACTTGCAGCAGGCTGGGACTTACGTGCACTTGAGGAGACCACGATTGTCAGAGGTCATAGCAGCAAAGTTCGGACCGGGTTGATTGTCGCAATCCCTGCCGGATACGAAGGGCAGGTGCGGGCTCGCTCTTCGCTTGCCTCCAAGGGACTGATTCTGCCTAATGCCCCGGGAACTATCGATGCAGACTACCGGGGCGAGTTGATGGTACTGCTGACATGGATTGGCGAAGGAGATTCATTTGTCATTCCAGCCGGTGAGAGAATCGCCCAACTCATCATCGCACCAGTTCCTGAAGTCACGTTCACAGAGGTTGGTTCAGATGAACTCGGCGAAACCGAACGCGGTGAGGGTGGATTTGGTTCCACTGGCAAGTTCTGAACAGTGGTCCTACGCGTGTGCGGGGGGCTATCACCTGCGGTGACTTGATTACCATCCCACTTGCAGAACCATGCGAGGAACATGGCACTAAGCATCGATGAACTTAGGGAGAAGGTCGCCGCACTGAGTTCTGAGGGATTGAACACTCAGCAGATTGCTGATGAACTCTCGATATCACAACGAACCGTCGTCTGGCTGTCCGGAGAAGCGTCAGAGGATGACCACCCAGACGATGTTCGCATCGGATGGAGAACAATTGGAGTACGTCCGATGCGAATCGCAGCAATCGGGGCCATCATGGCCGACGTCGTCCTTGAGGAGTTGGGCGATGACATCGACACCATCGTCGGTATCAGCCTGAACGGCATCCTGTTCGCCAGTTCCATCGCTGACCAACTTGACCTTGAAGTCAGCATCTACCGTTCCGTAGACGCAGATGGCGGCGGTCACTTGTCGAATAAGTACGGCAACGTTGCTGGACGCAAAGTCGCAATCGTCGATGACGTGCTCTCAACCGGTGTGACGATGCGCAAGACCATCGAAGCACTCAGTCGGGCTGGAGCAGACGTTGTTCTCACTTTGGTTCTAGTCAATAAAACCGAAAACGACGAGGTTTCTGGGGTGCCACTCCGTGGCCTGATTAGGGCTATCAAAGTGTAATCAAGAGCGAGGGGCGAGCATGCACTGGGCGGATGTAATCGCCACAAAACTCGCCGAGAAAGGCGACACTCACGTGATTGCATCTGGAATCACTCCTTCGGGAGAATTTCACATTGGACATCTCAGAGAGATTCTGACTGCTGACATCATCACACGTGCCTGCAAAGCGCGCGGGATGAATGTCGAATTCGTATTCATCGTCGACTCTGCAGACCCACTTCGCAAGGTCTACGACTTCCTTGACACGGCTTATGAGGCCTACATCGGCCATCAATTGGGTCGAATCCCTGCTCCAGACTCAGACGGCAAACCGGGTGATGGCTCAACCTCCTATACCGAGCACTTCCTTGGCCCGTTCCTCAATGCACTGTCACAGATTGGAGTGACACCCACTGTTGTGGACAATCTACAGTGCTACCATGATGGTGACTTCGCCGAAGCAGCCAAGCACGTCTGTGAGAATGTAGACTCCGTCCGTGAAATCATCGAGAGGGTCTCAGGCCGGGAATTGGCAGCAGACTGGTTCCCATACAACCCACTTGGAAGCAACGGCAGCATGGATGGAGTGACCGTCACCGGCTATGAATGGCCAAATGTCCACTGGGTGGACAGTGATGGTGGCGAGGGTTCGGCAGACATCAGGACTGCTGAGGGCAAGTTGCCTTGGCGCCTCGATTGGCCGGCTCGCTGGGGATTCCACGGTATTTCGTGCGAGCCGTTTGGCAAGGACCACGGCGCTGCGGGGGGCAGTTATGACACTGGTCGTGAGGTAGCATTACTGCTCGGAAATGAGCCGCCCATGCCCTTGACCTACGAGTGGATTTCTCTCAAGGGGGTCGGGGCGATGTCGAGCAGCTCAGGCGTATCGATTGGGCCTCTTGAAGCGCTGAGATTGGTGCCGCCGGAGATTTTGCGTTATCTGATTGCTCGAAATAAGCCAAATCGCCACATTGACTTCGATACCGGCACATCTCTCATCGAATTGGCGGATGAATACCAACGGCGACTGACTGCATCGCAACCGAGTGCAGAGGAATACGAGGCGATGAGTCGTCGCCAGAAGGTTGCTCTCGAGGATATTGCTGCACAACTGCTGTACTCGCGGATTCGCGAAGAGGACGAGGGCGATACAGGGAGATTGGTCTCTTTCCGCCATCTCGGCATGCTTGCTCAAGTACGCGCCAAAGACGCTGATGTCTGGGGCTGTCTGGTCGGTAGCGGCCACATCGGTTCTGCTGATGACCCACCTGCTGACCTCGCTGACAGGCTCTCTCGAATGCGGGCTTGGATAGGCTCAGAACACTTCCCCGAGGAGTTTAGACTCAATATACAGTCAACACCCACTTCTGACGCCATGCAAAACATCGATTCTGACGCCATTCCATACCTGTCAAACCTACGAGATGCACTAACAGAATGCGAGTGGGGTGAGGTGGCAATCCACGACCAAGTATGCAATGAGGCGAAGAAATTGGAATTACGGCTTGGTGATGCTTTCAAGATGCTGTATTGGCTGATATTGGACAAGCATCGTGGGCCGAAACTCGCGTCAATAATTGCCCAGATGGACAGGGCTGACGTCGTCGGCCTGCTCGACTCAGCAATATCCGAATTGCATTAATTCGCTCGGCTGAGAAGCGCGTGCGCGCAGATGCGCGCATGAGAGGGTCATTTACCGACACTCTTGAAATGGAGCCCTGTAAGTCGCGGCTAAGATGCCGGTCCACTGTCCGAGTTGTGAGGCTCCTGTCGAGGCGATAGCGAAGTTCTGCCTACAGTGTGGCCATGACTTTGTTGGAGACGGCCCAATTACGTCAACTGGACACGATGTCAGGCAATTAAAAGAGTTGATTCGAAGCCGAGAGGAACTCTCTATGGCTGACAAGTTCGACCTGATCGCCAAGATTGAGGAAGGTGGTAACCCCATCAAACTCGGTTTGGCTGCTGGCCCAGAAGACGAAGGGGTCACTCCAGGCGAGGATGCGGGAGCCAGCGTCGAAGTGAAAATGCCCGCAACAGAACTATCTGATGCTGCCAAAAACTACGTGACCAGCCCGGCCGCTACGGCCGCAGTCGCTCTGATGTCATCAAAAACCGATGCGTGGGATTTCCTGACTGAAGGCAAGATCAACACCGCTGACCCACTATTCGTCGAGGCGATGACGTTGGGAATGGAGGCAAGCCACCACATTCACGATATTGCGGCTGGTGGTATCGACGAGACTGACCTGACTAACGAGGATTTGCGAGCGATTCCAGTACTGAAGCCGCCTAAGCGCTCTTTCTGCCCGAAGTGCGGTTCCGATATCCATTCACACACCATGCTGCAATGGCGCAAGTGGCGAGACCACTCCGGTGAGGTCGTTCAACTTCAGGCACAAGCGGCCATGGAAACCGCGTTGGTGCAAGTTGCATCTCACTATATTGGAGCAACCGAGACGGCACAAGCCGAGAATCTTCAACTGAAAGGCAAAATCGAAGAACTCGATGAGGAGAAAATGCGCAGCAACCTCACCGAGGAATTGCGTCCTACCCTGATGAAGGAAGCCGAGGACACTCTGATGGAGAAACTCGAGCAGGACTTGCGCGAGAAGATTGAGGAAGAAGTTCGAGCGGACCTAGCCGCTCGTGGTGCTATTCGCACCATCTCTACCGCCGGTGGTAGCAAGGTGTTCACGCCGCCAAGGTCAGCTGACAAGAAGAAGCAGGCGGCACCGAAGAAGGCTAAGGTCAGCAAGACCTACGAAGGAAAGCCCGCAGGCAAAGTTGATTGGTTCCTCGACGATGCTTTGGACACTGTATATGACCCGCATGGCACCGGCAAGGTGCTGAAGAAGAAGACAATTCTTGCTCGTTCAGCACAAGGGAACGTTCGAGTTCAGGACGTGGTGCGAATCTACAACGAGGATGGAGAAAGCGGCTTGTCCGAACTTGCTTGGACCAGTCCATTCACCAGATACATAATCGAAGCATTCGAAGCCTGCTGAGTTCAAATGTAGTCAACGATGAGGCGACGTGGCTCAGGCATGCCCTCAAGTGCAACTTCTATGGCATCAACTTCCATACTCGCACTCGACATCGTGGTTACGAATGGGATGTTCAACTCGACAGCCAAACGACGCATCATATTGCCATCGAGCACCGCTCCTCCACTGTTGCTTGGCGTGTTGATAATCAGATTGATTCTGCCCTGACGCATCAAGTCGAGTGCATCCGGGCTTTGGTTCTCAGCGATTCGATAGCATGTCTCCACATCGACATCACCATCGTCGCGGAGTACTCTAGCGGTACCAGAGGTTGCGTGCAACGAGAAACCCATATCGGACAAACGCCGGGCAATTGGAATCAAATCCAACTTGTCACCATCTCGGACAGTGAGATAGAC
>CAUZSM010000102.1:0-6335 GCA_963582685.1 Candidatus Thalassarchaeaceae archaeon
CTCAAAATCTGAGGGAGGAATGGGTTGGGAAGATGAGCAGGTCACAGACCTGCTACTGAATGTGCACCGTAATTGGCCGGACTCATTTTATGGCGAATCCTGACGCTACGCGTCACTTTTCATCCGAACCCTCAAACCCTAACGGCCTCGGACGAGGCTCAAATTGAGGGGGACAGTGGTTTTATGCTACAACTAGAGGGAAAGACTGCACTGGTATTCGGAGTTGCTTCTGAGGACTCAATCGCGTGGGCGATTTGCAACCATCTGGCCGAGGCTGGATGTAAGTTGATTCTAGGATATCAGAAGCGATTCATGAGTCGGGTATTCCAGTTGAAAGACAAGTTGGATGCTATCGAGGCATTCTACCCAATCGACGTTGCTGAGGAGGAGACGACGGCTGAGTTCTTTCAGGAGTGGCAGAAGGCCGCTCCGGGAGCCAAGGTTGACATCATCATCCACGCCATCGGTTTTGCTCCGAAGGAATGCTTTGACCGACATATGCTATTCGTTGAGAATGACCCACTCAACACTGCAATGACCATCTCTGCTCATTCGCTACAACGAGTGATGCGCCATGCAATGCCCCATCTCAACCCCGGTTCATCGACAATCACCCTCACCTACGCTGCCTCGACCCGTTACGTACCGAACTATGGTGTGATGGCGGTTGCCAAGGCCGCGCTTGAGTCGTGGACTCGCGAGTTAGCAGCACGGCTTGGTGTGGACGGACACAGAGTGAATGCAATCTCATCTGGTCCCATCCGCACACTTGCCGCATCAGGAATCCCCGGATTCGATGATATTCTCAACCATGTGGAGAGGAATTCACCGCTGCGCCGAAACGTCACACAGGATGATGTTGCAGGTTGTGCGGTGTGGCTTGCAAGCCCATTGGGTGCTGGTGTGACCGGTCAGGTCATCCACGTTGATTGTGGATATTCGAGCATCATGGTGCCTGAGAGCATCAGTGACAACTGAGAAATTACGGAGGAATGCCGATGCCCACTCTTGACGAGGCCCCTCAAGACCCGTTTGAGCCAATTGCGATTATCGGGTTGGCCGCTTTGCTTCCGGATGCCCCGGATGCAGCGACGTTCTGGCAGAATGTACTCGATTCGAAAGTGAGCATCCGCGAGGTACCTGCCGAGCGTTGGAATACAGATGATTTCTGGGTCGAGGGTGCTCCGAAGAATGTCGATGAGAACAAAACCTACGCCAAGATCGGTGCCTTCGTCGAAGACTACGAATTCGATTGGAGGCGATGGCGTCAACCTCCCGGGACGCTGCCGCAGATTGACGAGTGCCAACAATGGGCCATTACGGTCGCAGCCGCCTCGCTTGAGGATGCAGGCTACATGGGCGACGGCGCAAGGGGTGTGCTACCCAAACAACGCTGTGGTGTTGTCTTTGCCAATGCTCTCGGGGGCGAGAATCGCAATCTGTCCAACCATCGAGTGTGGGCTGACATGTTCGCCAGACTTGCTGTAGAGTCAGGTATGCCCGAGTCAGGTAAACAGGCGTTCAAAGAAGCGGTTACCGACGGCACACCAAAGGTGAATGAGGACACAATGCCTGGTGAGTTAGCCAATGTAGTTGCAGGACGAGTGGCTAATCTTCTCGACTTACAAGGTCCGAACTACACGACTGATGCAGCCTGTGCCACCACCTTCGCTGCAATCCTCGATTCGTGCAGACTGCTACAGACTCGTCAGGTCGACATGATGCTGGCAGGGGCGAGCGACCGAACGATGGACCCTGCCACCTACGCCAAGTTCAGTGCTATTGGTGCGCTTTCCTCATCTCATTCCACCCCATTCGATTCCAGGGCCAATGGATTCGTGATGGGCGAGGGTGCTGGTTGTGTGGTGCTCAAGCGATTGAGTGAAGCCATCGCTGATGGAGATTCAATTCAGGCGGTGATTCGCGGAGTAGGTGCAAGCAGCGATGGCCGCGGCAAAGGCATCACAGCCCCGAGTCAACGCGGTCAGGTTCAGGCAGTGATGCGAGCCTACCAGCAAGCAGGATATGGCACCGACACCATTGGCCTTGTCGAAGCGCACGGCACAAGCACAGTTGTCGGTGATGCGACTGAATTGAATTCACTATCCTCTGCCTTCGATGGCGTAGCGAATGGCGAGAATGTCGCCGTTGGCTCGATCAAGAGTCAAATCGGCCACCTGAAGGCTGCCGCTGGAGTCGCCGGGCTGCTCAAGGCGATTTACGCAGTCAAGGAGGGCGTCATCCCACCAAGTGCTGGTTTTGTCACACCCAACGAGAATGTATCATGGAGTGAAAATCCGTTTTTCGTTCCGACAGACCCACGACCTTGGCCCAGCCCAGCCGGTCATCCGCGTAGGGCCGGCATTTCCGCCTTCGGTTTTGGAGGGACCAACTTCCACTGTGCAATCGAGGAATACAATGCTGACTTCCACGCTCAATTAGCAGCGGAGTTCGATGTTCGGAGAGCTGCTTGGCTCAACCCGTCCAGTAGTTCTTCTCCTTCATCTCCTGACCTCGGCGTCTCCGCTGTGGGGTTGGATAGTGGCGCTCGAATGAGTTGGGAGCAGTTGAAGGCGGTCGAAGGTGGTGTACTGCTTCTCAATGCCGACGACATTTCTTCACTGAAAGCGAAGGCCGCAGCAATCGCTGGTGAACTACTCGGTGCGGCCGCTGGCGTCAACTTCGATGACTCGCCAGACGGCCGTCGTCTGTCTACTGAATTGCCCAAGGCGAGCACTGACTACCGAGCCGAAGGCACTCGCCTTGCCATCGTCGCTACTTCTTGGGCCCAACTGCAGAAGCGGTTGGATTTGTTTGAGAAGTCGGCGGATGACAGCAGCCGCTGGGAGTTTTTATCCAAGCAGATGGTGATGATTTCTGATGCGCCAGCACTGCCGGCACAAGCCAAAGTTGCCCACATGTATCCCGGTCAGGGAAGCCAGTATGTCGGGATGACGCTCGACCTGTGCAAGCGTTACCGAGTGGTGGGAGAGACTTGGGATGAGGCAGACCAAACCATGGTTGACATCCTCGACGGGGAGACTCTGTCCTCAATCGTGCTCTGCGAGAATTTGTCTGATGTAGAACTCAAAGAAGCCGAATTCAAACTCAAGCAAACCGAATACACCCAGCCTGCGATGTTAACCTCTGACCTCGCACTTTACCGATTGCTCGATGAACATGGTTTGTCTCCTGACATGGTTGCAGGGCACTCGCTGGGCGAATATGCCGCATTGATGGTCAGCGGCATTCTACAATTCCATGATGCGCTGCGAGCAGCAGCAGCGCGTGGCACCGAGATGGGTTCAGTCGATGTTCCAGACAAGGGAATCATGGCTTCGGTGACAGCACCGTTTGATGTCATTGAGAAGGTGCTGGATGAGACTGAAGGATACGTCATTGCAGCCAACAAGAATTCACCGAAGATGACGGTGATTGCTGGCGAGACCGCTCCAATGCGAGCGGTGATGAGCACCTTCAAGAGCAGAGGAATCTCATGTATGCAATTGGCGACAAGTCATGCCTTCCACAGCAGGATTGTCGCGCCTGCCAATGAGCCACTGCGCCGTTTCCTAGAAGGTCTGGTGATTAATTTACCACGTATTCCCATCACCTCAAATTACGACGGTGAGTGGTATCCGCAACAAGCGCCGTCAGGAGGAGATGGGAAATCTGCTGTTTTGGAAAAGTTGGCTCCCCAGATGTCGTCAGCAGTTGAGTGGACCAAGCAGATTGAGACGATGTATGCCGGCGGCGGACGTCTATTCGTCGAGGTGGGGCCCAAGCGTGCTCTTGCGCTATTTGCTGAGCAAATCCTTGAGACCGATGACAAGGTTGTCTGCAATACCAATCATCCGAAAGCAGGAGGTGTTGCTTCCTTCCTCGCTTCGCTGGCTGTTCACGCTCTTGCCGGCCGCATCCCGAATATGCCCGGAGTAGATTCCACTGTCCTATCAGATTCCTTCCGCGCCGCTCCACGCGAATCTGCCACAGCGTCGGCTGGCATCGCTGAGGTGGCGATGGTACCGATTGCATCCGCTTCCTCGCCTGCTCCTGTCGCGGCGACTGAGTTGAGTGAAGATGAGAGACTCGCTGCGTGCTTCGCCGCGAAAGAGGCCTTTGTTGCCGATATTGTCTCCGCAGCGACCGGTTATCCACGCCGGATGATTCACGGTAGTTGCGATTTGCAGGTTTTAGGCGTCAGTGATGCGGCGATAGGAGGCATCATCGGCGCGGTATCATCCGCGGTCAAGGTGAAATCTGGTGTTGATGCCTCCGTTCTCACCACTTTGCCAGCATTCGTCGAGTGGCTTGATGAGGTTCCCGGCGGCATAGCCGCCGCCATTGCCCAATTTGGTCCGAAACAGGCTTCTACACCAACCACCGCTGCTGGCGCGGTGATTGCTTCACCAAAGCCGGGCAAGATGTTGATTCCAGCCACTGACCCACTAGCATCCCGGCGTGCCGATCCGTTCGTGGTGTCGGGAATCAGCCTTGGCCTGCCCGGCATGGCCGAGGTATTCGCACCAGATGCATTGGACCGCATCATGGCTGGTGAGAACTTCATCAGCGAACTTCCAGATGAAATCAAACAACGCTTGCTCGACAAGAATCTGGTCCGCATCGTCAAGCGTAGAGATGGCTCTGTTGAATTCGTTGCTTGCGATTCCTTTGAAATGATTCCACAACTCGCTGGCCGAGCAGGTTACTTCGATTTGTCTGAACAATACGGCATTGACCCGAAGATAACCGGTGCGATGGATATTGCCACTACACTCGCCTTTGCTGCGGGACTTGAGTCGCTCAAGGACGCCGGCATGCCACTATTCCCAGTTGAGCAGGTCAACAAAGCCGGCAAGCGTCTCATCCAGAATTGGCACCTGCACGATTCAGTGAGAGACCGGACTGGAGTGATTTTCGCCAGTTGCTTCCCCGGCATGGACATGGCCATGCGCCATGCGCACAACAATGGTGCAGACGAAGACGGTAATTTCGACCGGCGCTTCCTACTACAAGTACTCACGATGGGCCATTCTCAATTCGCCCAATGGATTGGCGCTCGCGGCCCGAATGCTGCAATCAATAACGCCTGCGCTTCCACCCCAGCGGCCTTTGCTATTGCTGAGGATTGGATGACCACCGGCAGATGCGACCGGGTTATCGTTGTCAGTGGGGATGATGTTACCAGTGACGGGATGATGGAGTGGTTTGGTGCTGGATTTGCAGGAGCCGGGGCCCACGCCATTGGCAATGTGGTGGAGGAGGTCAGTCTGCCATTCGATGCCCGCCGCAATGGGATGCTGATGGGTATGGGTGGTGCAGCATTTGTCCTCGAGAGACATTCTGACTCATCCGCTCGCGGTGTTGTACCCTACGTCGAATTGCTCGGTGCACACATCGGAAACTCTGCATTCCACCCGACTCGACTAGACGTTGACCACGTCTCGTCGTCTTTGGATTCCTTCATGAGCAAGATGGAGAATGATTGGGACATTGACCGACATGAAATCGCTGAGAAGATGACTTTCATGTCGCATGAGCCGGCCACACCTCCAAGAGGTGGTTCTGCCTCGGCAGAAATCCAAGCATTGCGGCAGGCATTCGGCGCTTCTGCGAATCAGATTGTGATTACCAATACCAAGGGATTCACCGGTCATCCGATGGCAGTCGGCATCGAAGATGCCGTCGTAATCAGGGGCCTTGCTGAAGGTAGACTGCCACCAATTGCCAATTTCAAAGAGCCAGACCCAGAACTGGGTGAATTACGCCTTTCGGAAGGCGGAGAATACGATATGGAGTATGCATTGCGTCATGCCGCTGGATTCGGAAGTCAGATGGCCCTCACACTACTCAGACGGATTGCAGGGGGGCTAGGGCGGATCGATGCCGACCGATTGCATACGTGGGCTGCACAAACTGCTGGCGGAACGGTGGAGATACGAATATTGGACCGAAAGTTGGTGGTTTACGTGAATCCAAATGACAACCTAATCGGCGGAGTCGCCGGAGAACCATTTGAGCCTGCAATATTGGACGCAGTGGCCGTATTACCTGCAACAGCGATGGCCGCAGCACGGCCAGTCGTGGTCGTAGAGCCGATTTTGCCCGCAAAGGCGATTGCAACTCCAGACCCCGTTCCTGCCCCAGAACCAGCGCCTGCTCCCACTCCTGACCAGACTCCCGAACCAGACCCCACTCCCGCTCCCGCTGCACCTGCTAGTGCTGATGCGGGTGATGTTGAGGCAAAGGTGGTCGAGGTTGTCGTCAATCATACTGGATATCCCGCCGACTTCATCGAACTCGACCAGGATTTGGAGGGTGAGTTGGGTATTGAT
>CAUZSM010000103.1:0-6332 GCA_963582685.1 Candidatus Thalassarchaeaceae archaeon
TGACATTAGTGAGGATGATCAGGAAACTCTCACCAGTATTGGGGCCGCTCTTGGCGAGGGGGAATCTACCGATGAGGACTCAGCGCACCGCTTGCAGGTGAATTCGATTCGGGACAAGGTCACATTCTTCACCAATCTGTCGAGAGATGATGCTGAGGATTGGCTGTCCGGTTGCTCATTTGTGTTCAGCAGGACTGGAAGGGTGCGCAATGTCATGGATTCCGACGATAACCACATTCTTTCACCGAGGATGCGAGACGGTGGACTTTCTCTCACCCTCGCCGGTGCTTCGCACTTGCACTCAAATGAGGCACTCCCCGCTTTCGTGGTAAACTCGGATGCTGCAGAATATGCCCGGAAGGGTCGAAATGTCATGTTCGGGTTCATTCTCGAAACACAGGGTGAACCGACCCCAGGTCTCCCCTGCCGAATTATCGATGAGTCGGGAGAGCTGATTGCTCACGGTATCTCCCGTTGTACTGCTGATGAGGCAATGCGATTCCGCAAGGGCGTGGCGGTGAAGATTCGTGATGGGGTTGGGAATGGCTCTGAGGTTGAACTAACCGGGGATTGATTGATAGAGCATCCAGCCAGCCATTGCTCCGGTCGATTCTATGAATCGTCCGGAGTGAGCGTCATGTCAGAAGAGTGGGTAATCACTACCGAGGACCTCGTCAAGAAATATGGCGAGCACGTCGCTCTTGACAGTATCAGTCTGAAAATAAACTACGGAGCGACCGGATTGCTTGGCCCTAATGGAGCGGGTAAGTCAACTCTCATCAAGACCATTCTTGGCTTGATCCAACTGACCAGTGGGACCGGCACAGTACTCGGTCACAACATCGCTACCGAAGGAAATCAGATTAGACAGCGAATCGGATACATGCCAGAATATGATTGCCTCACCCCTTCGATGAATGCAGTCCACCAAGTTCGTTACGCTGGAGAACTGCTTGGCATGAATACAACTCAGGCAATGCAGAGAGCGCACGAAGTTCTCGAATATGTTGGTCTACGTGACCAGCGATACCGCGACATCGAAACTTTCAGCACTGGTATGCAGCAGGCGACCAAACTGGCCTGTTCTCTCATCAATGACCCGGATCTGGTTATTTGCGACGAGCCGACAAACGGTCTAGATTCCAAGGCTCGCGGATTCATGCTCGACACCTTGTTCCAAGTTGTGAAGCAGGGTGGACGCTCCATTCTGATGAGCAGCCATCTGATGGACGACGTCGAGCACATCTGCGACCGCATCGTGATGATTCACAAGGGTAAGGTGATTGCACAAGGCAGAATCGAGGACCTCAAGGCGATTGACCGAGAAATTGAGATTTCGGTCTGGGGTGGCGCAAGTCGATTGGAGGATGCTCTAACACATGGAGGCCACAATGTCAGGCGCACCGGTCGAGTGATGCGTATTGTCAGGCAGGACGAAGACACCTATCGGGATATTCTGTCTTCCGCCGCACAAACCAAGGTTCAGGTAAGACGAATGGAGGATTACGAGCCCAGCCTTGAGGACTTGTTCATCGTCATCATGGACCGGCTTGGATATTCAGTTAAGTCGTCGGCTGACCTTTTCGATTCCGGTAATACACCGGCCATGGACAGGGCTACCGACCTTTCGCGTCTTGGGGGTGGCTCGATATGAGTTCGGAAGATGACCCTTGGGGCCTTGACGATTTGATTGACACAATCGCTTCATCGGAGGCGGCTCATACAGACCCTGCGGCCGCTGAGCCAGACCCCTCGGATGCAGAGCCAGCCCCCTCGGATGCAGAGCCAGACCCTGCAACCACCCCTTCTGCTGAGCCAGCACCTGCTGCCACTCCATCTCTTTCTCCGGAGGAGAGCACAGATGCCGAGTTCATGGGAGAGTCTGGGCTTGCCGTCACCGGTCAGGCTCGCTTGGAGGCTGCTTACGGCTCAGGCGATGGCGACGAGGTCATGCATGCTCAGGTAGTGAAGCGAGCCCAGGTCGATTCCGGCACAATATTCCATCAAATCTACCGGGAATGGAATGGGGTACTGAATCCACGTTGGGTGCGCAATTGGTCGATATTCCGTCATCATGTCTATGGACTATTCTCCAAGGGACACCGGCCTTGGCCAGTGATGACGCGTATCATCATCGCAGTCGTATTCTTAGGCGCTCTTGCGCCCCTGCTGATGCTTGTGCTCAGTTCTCTCACTGGATTGGATGAATTGCAGCGATTCTTCGGAGTCACCCGAGCCAATTTGTGGGGTCATGTCTTCGGATTTTTCTTCAACAATGCTTGTTGTTGGCCCATAGTTACTGCGTTGGTGATTGGCGGCTTGATTAGCGAGGATAGGCAGAATGGCACCTCTGCGATTTACTTCTCGAATCCGATTACGAGAACTGATTACACTGTGATGAAGTATATCTCAGCCGCATCGATATTATCGATTATCATCGTGTTTTCTTACTGCATTTTCTATGCGGTAGCAATACTCGTCAATAATGAAGGTTGGGCGTATTTACTCGACACTTTCCCGTATTTCTTTGCCGGTTTAATAGCCGCTTTATTGCTTGTAACCACCTATACCAGCATCGGGCTTGCTCTGTCAAGTGTCAGTCGTGGCAAGTTCTTCCCTGCTGTTTCCCTCATCGGGTTGCTGCTTGGCTCGAAGATGCTGGCATTCCTCATCGAACTATTGTTTGAGACCGATGTGATGTATCTGATTTCACCGTATGACAATCTCGCTCACATCGGTCAGTGGATGATGCGTCTGAACTCAACATATGACTTCCCAGTTGCCTGGTCATTCGTCTCTATTCTGGTGATGAACGCGGTCTCACTCTACGTTTTGATTAGCCGCGTCAACTCGTTGGAGGTGACCCGAGAATGATTCCTGACTTCACTCAGACTGGAGAGTCGGAAACCCAGCCTTGGCAGGCGATTCCCGAGGCACCTGCAGTCTTGCTCGACCATGTTAGCAAGTTCTACGGACAGGTCGTTGGATTGAACGATGTCAGTCTAGCAATCAGTGGTGGAGTAACCGGTGTGCTCGGAATGAATGGCGCCGGCAAATCGACGCTGTTCAAAATCATCGTCGGGCGGCTCAAGCCTTCGCAGGGAACAGTGCGACTGTTTGGCACTAATCCATTTGTCAATCCAGCACCTTACCATCGGTTGGGTTACGTCAGTGAATCCGAGAAGATGTATGACTGGATGACAGGCCTTGAATTCGTTTCCACACTGGCCCGCCTTTACGGAATGACACGAGACGAGGCAAAGAGTGAGGCGATGCGAGTTCTCACCTTCGTCGGCTTGTCTGATGTCGTCAACAAAGAGATTGGCAAGTACAGCAAGGGAATGCGCCAGCGAGTGAAGATTGCTCATGCGCTAGTTAACGACCCAGACCTGATTATCCTCGATGAGCCACTCGCCGGTTGCGACCCGTTGGCGCGAACGACCATCATGAACGTGGTCAGAGAACTGGGAGCGATGGGCAAGACGATTATCGTCAGCAGCCATATCCTACAGGAGATTGAACGCATCACTGAGCAGATTGTGATTCTTCACAACGGTAGATTGCTCGCTCTTGGCAATTTGCACGCCATCCGTGAATTGCTTGACCAGATTCCTCATCGAATCCTGCTCCGTACACCTGAGCCACGAGCCCTCGGTGAGGTGGTGCTACCACATCCAGACGTCTACGGAGTTAGGTTCCCTAACGAAGGTGAACTGATTATTGAGACCAATGACCTCTCTGCTGTCCATGCTGACTTGCCTCGCCTCATCACTGAGTCTGGATTGAGTGTTACCGCCATTGAGAATCCAGATGATAATTTGGAATCATTACTCGGATATCTGCTGGAGGGTCGCTCATGATTCCGCAAGTTGGCTCAGACCCGGAAGCAGGTATGCCGCAGCAGACCGCTATCGCACCGAGACCGGAATCTGCGCAGACCATCGCCCAAAGGGCGGTGGCAGTCGTGCCGGATGCGGTAAGTCGGCCGGTCAAGTCGCTGGCGGATACAGTTTGGACCAAGATTGACCGCAAAGCGACCGCGGTCGCTGAGTTCACCATCAAACAGTACCGTAATCGAATGTCAACATGGGTCGTCGCAGGAATCAGCACGATGGTGATTATGCTGGTATTGACTTTCTACGTCGATAGAATGGCTGACGTAGAACCTGCCATTGACCAAGATGGAGATGGTAAAGACTGGGATGACGATGGCTACCCTGCTGGCCAAGAGTGGCAATATGGCACGTCTGATCGAGATCCATATGATTTCCCTGGGGCTCCGTATTTCGAGTTCGAAGGGTTATACACGGAATACACCGCCAATGGGACCTTCAGAGGCTCTGGTACATTCCAGTACTCTTGGGTCAATACCTCAGTTCCACCTCATCAGCAAGCACGTGAATGGTTGAGTTGGAATGACCACGTCGTCTTCGAGAATATGCCTGATTGCCCAGATGGTGACGATGACTGGGTTCCGTGGGATACCGGTTCATGCCGCGTTGACGAGGATGAAATCAGAATCCGCGGTCGCACCGTGACCGGTGATGGCACTTTCACTGCCTTTGAGTCATGGGAGCAGTTTGAGTTCGGCTCTTGGGTAGATGGCTTTGAAGTGGACCCAGAACCGCGTTCAAAGTATATCGATGAAGACGGGATTGATTGGGATGGGGATTTCAACAATCCCAATCAGGGCTACGACGATGACGGAGATTGCCATGACCTCCCTGTATCAGAGCAAGACTCGAATGGAGATGGAATCCCATGCAATGTTCTCTACGTTTTCGATAATGGCACCATCATTGATATTCGACCTGACAATAATGTCGACGAGGACCCCGACGATGCCGTTTTCATGAAGGAAGTTGCTCACAGGTCGTTTATTTCCATCTTCGGAAGGGTGGGATTCCTATTCATCCTCGGCATCTTCATTCCACTATTCCTTGCCTCAGGTCTGATTCGTGATGAATTTGAATCGGGTACTCTGTATTACCTACTCGGTAAGCCAATAGCAAGAGCAGAGTTGTTTGCATACCGACTGCTCGGATTCCTTGGGTTAGCTTGGCCATTCCTGCTATTACTGATATTAGCCACATCTCTGGTGACGGGTTTCTTCGGACCCGGGGATTCTTTATTCAGATTCAGCGATATTGCAATGTGGACTGGTGTTGCTGTTGCCGTTTGCCTCACAGTGTTAGCATATGCTGCGATTTTCGCCACTTTTGGCATCATTTCACCTCGTTACGGGATGTTCCTCTCGCTAATCTACGCAATCTACGAATTTGTAATGATGTTCCTCGGTCTATTCCAAGGGGTTAGGCAAAGTGGCATCTCGCTGTTATCAGTGTCATATTGGGGCTCAGAGATTGTCAATGCCACCGCATGGCTGGTGTGGACCGATAGCGCGCAGATGTCGGAGCAGGCCGAAGCATTCGGATGGTTAGGAGAAGCGGCGTTAGGGGCGGTTTGGTTGACACCATTCCCTACAGCATACCCGTTGGTGAATCTCATCTTGTCAGTGGTCATGTTGTTGACTATCACGCTGCTGTTCATTATTATTGGTCAAGCCTTCTTCAAGAGGCGTGAAATCGACTGAGGTGATGTATTGGTGTCGTCAGATGGTCCGGCTGTTTTTGGTGGTGATCTCTCATCATTGTGGAGATTGGATGCGATGCCACCCCTACGTCGTCTCTCATGGTGGTGGTGGTGGTGGCTGGTTGTACTGCCGGACCCAGACCGCCCGGGCCGCAGCCGTCAACTGATGATTCTGTGGTCAACGAAAGACACCTCTCGAATCCGAGTCAGAGACCACCTGTGGCAGACCGATGGTCGCTACCACATCGACGATGATGGGGGGCATACTCTGCCGGGCATGGTCTGCGCTTGGTGGTATGACGGGAAGACCATGCATGAGCCCTACATCATCAGGGAGGCGAGAATTGCGGCATTGGATTCTTCTCACCCAATGTGGCCTGGTGAAGGACCCGCTGAGTCTGGCTTCAGCGGCGCGGGTGCTGTTATCCCGGTCACTGATGATGATTTGTCAATGGGACTTGCCGCCGATGGCTCACATTTCTGGTTGCACTGTGCTGGCGATGCAGCAGCGGTGGAAGGTGGCGCACCAGAGAAGTTTAAACTGAAAATCACTCCTTGGACTGACTCGGCCTCAACAGCCGCTTTTTCCAATAATGAATTCGTTGGCGGCATGGGGTACGACATCACCCGATTGCACGCATGTCTCGCTTCTGGAACTGTAGACGGTGAAGATGTGCAAGGAAGTGCTTACTTTCAGAAGGTCACAGTGCAAGCGCCCAGTGTCCCGTGGTTCTGGGGCT
>CAUZSM010000104.1:0-6063 GCA_963582685.1 Candidatus Thalassarchaeaceae archaeon
CGATTACTGCGTGATAACCAGGTAAGGAGGACTCCGATAATCAGGGCAGCCTCCACAGCCTCCCTGAAACCAATGATTGAACCGGCCCAAATGTCGGGCCAAAACGGAGCTGGCTGCATGGGCTGTGCGGACTTGAGATCGCTAATATAATTTAGGTCGCCCTAAACTCAATTTAGGTCACCCGAAAATCGTACTCAGTTCAACGATTGAAGCCAAATCCAAATCTTCGGGATTCACTGCTGAGCCGACAGCCACTGAATAACCAATTCCTCAGCGTAAGGGTCACTATCAAAGCCATTTTCTCCAGCCTTGATGATTGTGAGCAGATGCACTTCCCCTCCCCACTCGCCAACTGCGACTGTGGCCATCTCGGCTGCAACCACATCTCCAGCCAAACTCAGGTGGATTCGCTTGTGCACATAGGGCAAATCCAAATCGCCGTAATTGTGGGTGATGCCATCCACAGTCGTGCGCAATACGAAGTTGTCCACTCCAAACCAACCGGGCAATTGTTCCCCAGCCTGTGCAAGTCGGACCTCGTCGGCACCCGTTGATTCAATCATTGCAAGGGTCGCTTCGGCTGCGAAAACTGGGTTCAGCACACCGGGTACGCGTAGGTGTGTGACTACGATTATGGTCAATTCATCCTCTGAGAGGATCCAAGTGTGTTGGGAAGAACTTGGCCACATCATAGCGTTGGGGTCCTCAGTGAATTCGGGCGCACCCCACTCAAATGGGGACTGCGGCTCCTCAACTGGAGAAAAACCAGCGAGGAATGTGCCGAGCAGCAAGCCAACGACAAGGAAGGCTCGGCCTTTCCATTCTGTGCGCCAACCTTCGCGTATTTCGATGCTGACCGCTACTCGTGCGACCGCCCCGAACAGAAATAACGGCACCAGCAGAAACCAGCCCGCTGGCACCAACCACAATCCAACTGATGCTGTCAATAGCAGGACTGCGACGGGGTCGCCTCGCAGATAATCACTGAGAGAAGAATCCTCGGCAACACTCCTCCAACGGTAGGTGATGATGCCAAACAACAGGATGCTCGGCACAAGCCATGCTGCGAGCCCACCTGCAAGGTCCATGTGAGCGGGCCTTGCTCGGTCTGCATTCAATCTGATGGTTGGTGCTGGGGTTTGCAGGTCATTACATGGCAAAGTCATCAAGTGCGGAAGCCTAGCAGGGGTGTGGGGCCAACATGCTCGAGTTGTCTAATGTCACCTACCGGCATCACGATGCCATGCCGAAATTGACCAATCCGTTCTACCAACGAGTAGGTCCGGGTATCAAGGGCATCTCCATTCAACTCGCACCGAAAAAGATTCTCGGACTTGTCGGACCTAACGGCACAGGCAAAACCACTCTGATGAAAGTCATGGCTGGTCTTCTGCCTCCTGAAGATGGACACCTGCTAATCGATGGGAATCCGGTTATCGATGAAAATTCGATGGCCCGTCTTCGACATGCAGTCTCCTTCATGCCTGAACAAGTCGGCTGGCCAGGGCCTGGGACTCCGAGGCGGGTGATGAGCAGACTTTGTGCGATGCGCGGAGAAGACAATACCAATGGCTTGCTCATGCTCGACCTTGTCGGTTTAACTCAGCGAGCTAATGATGACCTTTCCACCCTATCTCAAGGAATGAGACAGCGCCTCTCGCTCGCGACCGCTTTGCTTGGAGGTCCAGAAGTTCTGCTGCTCGATGAACCGCTGAATGGCCTCGACCCCGTGGCCCAAGCCGCATTCCGAGGACTGCTGCGTCAATTGGCCAGCAATGGCGCAAGTATTGTTGTCTCATCACACAACCTGAACGAATTGGCAAGATTTGTCGACGAAGTCTGCATTCTGCACATGGGCCGCATTGTATCGATAGGGACCATCACCGAAGTTGAGAGGTTCCTTGGAATTCCGGCACGGCTGGAGGCGGCCGGACTTGGGACCAACCCCTCTGCAGCACTCACGGCTGCTATCGAAGGCGTGTCCGTTAGCGAATTGACAGAGGAAGAAGGCTCGGATTGGCATCTGGAAATAGCTCTACACGAAGAGGAATGGGATACTGGCAGACGTGCTGAGGTCGCTACGGTAATCTCCGAATCCGGTGCCAAATTGAGTCACCTCTCGGTTGTCAACAGCGACCTTGAGCATATCCTTGAAGCGGCAACTGGATTGAGCGCAGAAGAAGCCGGATTTGCTATTCTTTCAACTGAGGAGGCTACCTGAGATGAGTGATGGGTATCTCACGGGGGCTTCTCGCCTTCGAGCAATCCTGTTAGTGACTAAGCACGACGTTTACGGGATGGTCATGAGCAACAGGATGTTGATCATGGGCGTGGTCATCGCTTTCTTCATTCTCGGTTCTTGCTGGGCGGTAACTGATCCACGATTTGAGGGGGTAGGCGAATTTGAGGCATATGACCCAATTGCTCTGCTTTTCCTCGCGACAGCATTCGCATTGTGGCCTTCGACTCTCGGCGTGGTGCTGTTCGGTTTTGACGCAATCAGTCGCCGACGCCTGACCGGTGAATTGGCCATTGACCTGACTCAACCAATGCCCCGAACCGATATTTCACTAGCACATCTGTTGGCGGTTTGGATTACCAGTCTGCTGCCGACGTTCATCTCCTTCATCGGTGGAATACTGATTATCGCTTATCGGGTAGATGCTTTCCCTACTATTGCGGAATTAATCGTATTCTTCACCGCAACCGCCCTGTTACTGTGGTGGTACACCTGCCTACAACTGCTCGCATCTTCCCTCGCTCGTGATTTGGGCTCTTCAGTCACTCTCGGTGTCGGAACTTGGTTGGTCTTCACCACCATCTGGCTGCTGGTGTCAGCAGTTGTAGCAACCATCGTTGGAGTCGATGTCACAGACATTACTTCAGCAGAGTTCGACATCGTCAATGAAAAGGTGGATTTGTTCTCTCCAAACGGAGTCTATCAACTGCTTCTAGAGACATTGTTACCCGGCGATGCACAGCCTCGACTCGCCGACGCTTGGATTTGGCTGTCTGCAATCGCTTGGAGCGTGCTCCCAATGTCTCTATTTGTCAATAGAATGCACCGTATCAAGCCATAATCGGGGTTTTTGGCAGCCTCAAGTGTTGCGATTAACACTTGATGTGTAGCGGCAAAGCATATTTCTCCGTCAGTGACGGTCAAGGTGCATGGGGAAGGGTTCCGCGCGAATACTCCTGCCGCTGCTGCTGTGTGCTCTGCTAATGCTCAGCATGATTCAGATGCCATCAGACAATATGCCTGAATCTGACCTTGATGAAGAAATATCCACTGCTGATTCAGCACGGCAGGGTGGCGTTGAGGCACAGTGTCAGGGGTTGACTTTTGAAGACATGTTCAATTATACGCACATGATGTTCGACTTGGTAATAGACGATACTTGGGAAACCGGATTCGTCAGAGGTGTTGCCTACATCAATTACACACTGGCAGACCAAGTGAGATCTGACTTCGACGCCTTGTTTGAACCGCTGGGCTCTGACAATGGTTGGCTTTCTACTGATGAATACAGTGCAGTGGAGGTAATAGCGGCTGAATGCGTTTCTCAGACAAATCCACGCATCGGCTTCCGCTCCGGGCCACCCCACCGTGGTGGGGCTGGCGTGAATTGGTTCAACGCAACTTGGCTCGATGATGATGACCACCCAATGCAACTTGAGGAAGAGAATCTGATGCCGATGAATCATGCTGATGAGCGCTCCTGTCAAAGTAGCCCCAATCAGGACTGTGTCGAGATTCCGGTCGTTCCGCTAACCGGCAGGAACTGTGACACGACTCGGAACGACCCCGATGAATGCCGTCTGACTATCTGGCTAAACGCAACTTTGCAATTCGATGGATTGCTTTCCGAGGAGGAATTCATTGTTGCGATGAATTCAACCAATATGAGTCATGCAACACTCTCCATCACATATCCGGCTACCGAAGGCCTGCGAGTGAGCCTTTTCGAGGAATGCGATGGTCGTATGGTCGATGAAGACCCAAATAATGACGGGGCCGCGCCAACACCCGGGGGATGTACGAGCGATGGCAGCATTGAACAAAGTTCTAGACTCGTCAATATCGATACACAAACTCGTCTACGAGTTGATTTGGATATCCATTATGACCACGATGATTGGCCAACAGGTCAGGACTTCTTCATTGACATGACTACGACTCCCCCTGAACAAGATAATGCGCCAACTTGGAATACAGATGCTCCGGCAAATGGAACCATACTACCTGTGGCAGATGATGGAGTGAGTGCCTTCCTTTCCGCCGGACAAATGGCGATGTGGGCAAGCGACGACCACGATAGCCCTGTTATCAGTTGTACAGGAGGCGATGGATGGTCCATGAGTTCCGATGCAGATGGTATGTCAGCAGATGCACCTGATGGTTCTGATTCCACTTCTATTACATGCAAAGCAGAGGATATTGCCGGTCAGTTCTCGGACGAGCGGGTTTGGACTTTGCAAGTGCCAATGCGCCTCAGCGGTGCTGTAAGCAACAATTCTGCTGAGGTGACGCTGACCCCTACAGCCGGAATGCCCGAAATGACTGCAGTCATCACACTCAGACAGGATGATGGCGAAGTGAGCAGCCCAG
The DNA here is from genome assembly GCA_963582685.1 of Candidatus Thalassarchaeaceae archaeon. Classification (GTDB taxonomy): domain Archaea; phylum Thermoplasmatota; class Poseidoniia; order Poseidoniales; family Thalassarchaeaceae; genus CAUZSM01. The sequence goes on from CAUZSM010000104.1 coordinate 4,610, forward strand.
CAACTACCGTATCCGGACAGACTTCGGTAACGGTCGACATCGCTGGACTCTCACCGGGACCGTTCTCTGTGGTAGTCGCTGCCAGCGGTGCTGGAATGAGGGATTTCAGCCACTCATATGAACTCAGCCTCAGCAAGGATACTCAGCCACCAGTCATCAATGTCCAAGCAGGAGAGTGGACAGACGATTTACTCGAATTGAACGGACAATTCAGCGACCCTGATGGAGATTCAGTGACGATTAGTGCAACTATCTCTGGCTACAGTTGGGGAACCGTGAGCATCACCGGTAACCAATGGGCCATTACAGGTTCAGAGGTTCCCGGTGTCACCACTCATCTTGTCCAAGTCGAAGCATGTGACCAATGGGGCGGCTGCACAACGGTAGCACACGATGCCGGAATGCCACCTGAGGAAGAAGAGGAACAACCAACTATACCCGGTCCAGGAAAGGATGAGGGCGGCGGATTGCCCGGCTTCGGTATCTTCGCCGCATTGGGTGCAATCGCACTCGCTGGAGTCGCTATTCGACGCCCAGATTGAACTTTCACCAACTCCTAACCAAAGGAATACCTCTTAACGGACTGGCTGCGCGCACGCATTAGTGAGGAAATGCCGTTTGAAGGAATGATTCGCCGCCGGAGCCACGAAGGTGGACTGCTGGCATCATTCAGTGGTAACCCTCCACGACTCGGACAAACCCTCGCACTACCCGGTGGCAAGCGAGTGGGTCGAGTTGATACTGTTCTAGGCTTAGTCGATTCACCATTAGTCCACTTCAAGGCATACGATGACATTGACCCGGACATCCTGATTGGCCAACCAATCCTGATTGCACCTCGCCCTGAGAAAAATGACCGCGGCAGGGGTGGCGACAGACGTCAGCACCGAGATAGAAGGGGAGGCCAAAGAAACGACCGCCGGGACAATCGAGGTGGAGAAAGAAGGGGAGGACAGAGATTCGACCGCCGGGATAACCAGCGCAGCGGAGGAGATAGAAGGGGCGGACAGAGATTCGACCGTCGCGACAATCGAGACAACCAACGCAGTGGGGGGGAACGCCGAGTTCGCGGACAAGAAATACTGGACGGGGATTGGATTTGCCCTAACTGTAAGAATCACAATTTTGCCTCACGCGATGTTTGCAATCGAGACAATTGCTCCGCAGCACGCCCTACTGGCGGTGGTGGTGGTGGTCAACGCCGAAATCAGCGAGACCGCCCCCCAAGTCGTGATGGTGGGCGAAGGCCTCAACACAGCGGTGGAAGAGATGGTGGGCCCAGACCTCAACACAGCGGTGGAAGAGATGGTGGGCGCAGACCACAACGCAGCGATGGAAGAGATGGCGGGCGAAGGCCTCAACGCAGCGATGGAAGAGATGGTGGGCGCAGACCTCAACACAGCGGTGGAAGAGATGGCGGTCGAAGGCCTCAACGCAGCGATGGAAGAGATGGT
>CAUZSM010000105.1:0-6037 GCA_963582685.1 Candidatus Thalassarchaeaceae archaeon
TTTGAAGCGGCGGTGAGCGCTCGGCTTGATGGTCATCTGCTCACCGTAGCTCAATCGGACTCACCCGGTCGCTTCCTCGACCTTGAGCCGGGACTATCCAAACTTGCATGGCAACCGATAGAATGGCCAGAAACTGCACCGGAGTGAGCCGAATGTCAGAAGAAAAAAATGCAGCATTCAATGCTCAAATTGAAAAATATGATCGTTGGTTTGTTGGAGAAATCATCGGATTTATTCTCGGAATCAGTGACATTCTGCTCGCCTTGTTATCTGGCAAAGAACTAGTAGAACCATTGTTCAATATCGCCTATGCGAGCATCGGATTCGCTCTCGCCGCTCGCGCATGGACAGGAACCATGCTATTGGCCACTCTAATCGGAATCGCTGCTCTATGGTTCATCGCCAAAATAATGCGCGAACATGGCAGGGCCTCGAGGTGGAGGTTAATCTGCGGCATTGTCATAGGATTCTTGCTTGCCAAGGTAGCCATTTTTGTCCTCATTGACCTCGCTTTCTTCCTCGGCGCCATCCTCACATTGCCGTTCATCTACGGGGCCTGTCTCCTTGCTGTTGCAATCAGTCGATGGAATGCAGACACTGATTTTCTCGGATGGTTTGAGAGATTCCTCTCATCAGAAGGCGACAAAACACCGACATTGAGAGAGAGCGGGAGCATCGCTCGTGGAGGCTTGGTTATCGTCATCGGACTGTGGCTACTTGTGCCGGTAGCACCCGCAATCATCGGAGCGCTGCCGTCCCCTCCGGCCTCACCTAGTACCGGATGGGGTGCGCTTGAGGATTCATACTCGGTGAGCGAGGTGGTAATCCATTACGATTCATTCCCTGAACTTGCGGCGCAGTGGGCTGCTCCTGATGAGGACCCAGCGAATTGGAAAGTGTACGTATTCGCACCAAATATTGCAGCGACTGGAGAAGATAATCTTACTGTCGGAATCGCCGTATTTCTGCACGGATACCAAGGTGAGGATGTTGCTGTTTATCGAGATACACTAGCCACCCTCGCTGCCTCAGGGCTGCTGACTTTCTACCCTCAATACATTTCAGATTACGATACGTCGTTGACCGAAGGCCACACCCCTGAATACCTCAACTCCACTTCAGACCATCCTCAGCATCCGGTCCGTTACGACATGGCTTGGCAGCGATTCGAGCAGGCAAGCCGAATGGTTGGCGTCGACTGGGGAGATGGGGCGGCTCCAGCAGGGGATAGCACTGCAAAAGGCGATGTTTGGGATGCACTTGGAGAGTCAACCATTGTCGACAGGCAACACCTGTGGATTGGTGGCCACAGTATGGGAGTGGGCACTACCTTCCATGTGCTGAGCGAACTGCTTGAGAGAGGCTGGGGCTCGCAAACGCTGGTCGTTGGCCTTGAGGCCCCATGGGTATCCTCATCCGACCCAGAATGGGGAGGAGATATGTCGATGCTTCCTGACCATGCAGTCGTGCAGATAGCCGAGTATGAAACCGATAATCGTGTACACCAATGCATCGGCCGATTCGGCCACAACCGAATGGCAACTAGAGATAATACTGTGCCGATGCCCGATGGGCAGGTTCTGCACCTCTTTGTGCCTACTGACTTTCATGGATTTCCACGACTCATCGCTAGCCATTACCTGCAAGCGACCATCCTCAGAGATGCATTGGCGGACCAAGCATACTATCCACGCCTAGAGGCACAAGCGACCTACGTCGCTGCCGGTGCTGCTGAGGATACTGAACAGCAACAGGCTGCATGGGAATATCTCAGCGGAGAGAACGGTGAGATGTTGGATCTCGGCGAGTGGTCGGATGGAGTGGCTGTCAAGCCGATTCGAATTCTTGATTCGCCGCTCGACGAACCCCTCACTGACGGGACGGATTGTCTGAATCTCTAAGAAAGGGGACCGCGCATGCTAACGCTCGGAATCGATGTTGGAACCAGCGCCACCAAGGTGCTGATTCTGCACGAGGATGGGCAGTGGGAGATGCACTCTTGGCCTTCAGGTGAAGGTGTCTGGGACAATCTCCGAGATTGGCTCGCACATCGCAAAGGTGAGAGAATCACAAGAGTAGGAATCACCAGTCATGGACCATCGGCCATAGTAATCCGCGCAGGTGAGGTATGTGGGCGAATCATTCCATGGCATGAGCCACTTCCTGAAGGGTGCGAAAGACCGGTTGAGAACGACCACGTTTTGCCGCCTACACGAGCTTGGGTACCGTCGAGATTGGCGCAGTGGCGGGCGGAAAACGGACCACTCGGAGATGGAGTCGCTGTGCAACTCAAGGATATGCTGAATTGGCAACTGACCGGGGTTATAGCACGTGATTCTCGCTCTATGCGTGGATACGCTGGTGACGGTGGGTTTCGGCTACCAGAGGAGGTCATTGGACGAGTGACTGCGCAGGGTTCAGCGTTATCTGGCATCCCTGTTGGAGTCGAAGTCATCTGTGGCTGTGACGACCTGTCGGCCGGTGTGCTTGGATTGGCTGCGAGCAAGGGCGTTCTGTTCAATCTGGCCAATACCAGCGAGCACGTCGGCTTGGTCGGTGGAGAACAGCAAGATGGAATGTGCTGGTTGCCGAATCTCGGCAGATTGCCCGCCCTGAGTTATCTCGCCACATCGACGGGCGGGGGTACGCTTGCAGAGAGATTCGGTGAGCCGGCGAGCAAGCAGGCTGCCGAGCGCTTCATCGAACAATTGGCAACAACCGATGATGGGGGAAAGCAATGGCAAGCACTGCGAGAATTGAACGAGCCGATTGATGATATTCGGAAGAAATTCCCCGATGGTGAGATGCTGATTGGCGGTGGCCTCGCCCTCATCCCGCAACTGGTTGAGACTCGCGGAGCCACCTTCAAGGCCGGGCAAGAAGTCAGCGTTCTCGGCGTCGCTAAACTCGCCCAACAACCGCTCGCAGTCATCTTCGGAGCAGGTAAAGTCGGCAGGGGATTCCTCGCACAATTACTGACTAGAGCCGGATGGAAAATCCACTTTGTCGATTCGAACAGAGACCTGATTGATGCCCTCTCCGTCGGCTCATATCAACTGTGCAATCTCGCTACCGGAGAGGTGGAGACCATCTCAGGGTTCACCGCCTCCTGTGACGATTGGCGACTTGAGCAGGCAGACCTCGTGCTAACATCACTCGGCGGCAATGGACTGGCGGATTGGGCCGCAAGTATTGCTGGATTCGACCGTGAAATCGACATTATCCTCGCTGAGAATCACCCTGCACCCGCTGCACTGGTCAGACAGCACATCGATTCGGATAATGTTGGAATTGCTCAAGCACAGGTTTTGCGCTCATGCATTGAGCCCACAGCCGAGCAGGTGGATGATTATGGGCCCTTGACAGTGCAGATACAAGACCACTGGACTCTGCCGCTCGATGCTGATGCGCTACGCCGGCCAGAACTGCTGCAAAGCGTCACTGGATTCACTCCAAAATCCGCATTCGCCACCGAACTCACCCGCAAATTGTACACCTACAACTGCGTGAATGCAATGGTCTGTTACCTTGGCCATCTCGCTGGTCACAAATGGTTGGCTGATGCGGCCAATGATTCCACGATCTCCTCACTCGCGCTGGCTGCTGGCAGGGAATCCTCAGCCGCTCTGGTCGCTGCCTTCGATTTTGATGCTGAGGAACAGCAGGAATGGTGCGAGCGAGCCTTGGCCAAGTATCAGGATACTACCATCCGTGACCCGCTGGAAAGGAATGCTCGCGACCCGCTGCGCAAACTCGGGCGATACGAGAGGTTGCTCGGTCCGATTCACCTCTGTTTGCAACACGATTTGCCCAATGATAATCTCATGCTGGGATTAGCGGCTGCTTTAAGATACCGAGAAGCGAGCGATGTGGCTGCAGAACGCCTCGAAAAACTAGTCTCAGCACACGGAGAAGTGGGGGCATTATCTCAAATGACAGAGGATCTTGATGAACGAGTTATCTCAACTCTTTCAAGCGCTCTGCAACATCTTGATGACCTCTAAGAGGTCACAATGTATTCCTCAAGCCCATAGAATAGGATTCATAGACGATTCCGGCTCCCCCGGAGGCATGGTCGCCGATGGTCCGCCAGAAGAGGACACTAATGGTGGCAAGCGGAAGCGAGGCCCTCCAACACGGGGGCCGTCTCGGGGACCGCCATCTGGGCCTCCCTCAGGGCCAGCGGGAGGACCGCCATCTGGGCCTCCTTCCGGACCGCCGGGGGGACCACCTTCAGGACCGAGTGGAGGGCCGTCAAGAGGACCACCTTCATCTCCATCCAGAGGACCACCTACTGGTGCTTTCGACGGCGGTGGCGAGGAAGAACCGGAACCAGAATCTGAGCCTGAGCCTGAACCAGTTGAAGAAGCACCTGCTGAATCTCCGGCCAAAGGGCCGCCGTCAAGAGGGCCGCCGGGGAGGGGACCACCGAGCAGGGGGCCACCGAGGTCAAAGCCGGCGCGCGGACCTCCTGTATCAACTCCAAAAGGAGATGACTCCGAGGAAGCGGAGATGGACGAGGCAATCAGCAAGATTGCCGGGGACAGCACAGAAGTGAGCGATTCAGATGAGGCACTAGCAGAAGATGTTGGAAGTAAGGGCGACTGGGAGGAGCCTGAGGAGGAAGAAGACCTCCCAGAGGTTGACCCGCTGCCAACCGAGCCCGCTGAGGGTTCTCGCTACCCGAAATTGACCCTGCCTCGCAAGGGCAGACTGAAGGATTCGCCATTGACAGGCCACATCATTCCCCACACCCATTGGGATAGGGCGTGGTATCTACCATTCCAGAAGTACCGCTATCGTTTGGTTGAGTTCGTTGACGACTTACTCGATTTAATGGAGAACAACCCCAAGGCTTTCCCTACTTTTGAGTTGGATGGCCAGACGGTGATCATTGAGGATTACCTAGAGGTCAAGCCACAAAACGAGGAGCGAATCCGCAAGTTGGTCGAAAAGGGGCGACTCAATATCGGGCCGTGGTATGTGCTCCCCGACGAGTATATCGTTGGTGGTGAGGCGTTGGCTCGCAACCTGCTGATGGGACACAGGACCGCCGAGAGATACGGTGGTCGCTCAGAGGTCGGTTATGTTCCAGACCCCTTCGGACACGTTAGTCAGTTGCCGGCGATTCTCGCCGGCGCAGGCTTGGATTCATTCATTTTCACCCGCGGTGCGGGCCCATGGATTAGAGCTGCGGGTGGAGTATTCAACTGGTATGCCAGCGATGGCAAAACAAAGGTGCTCTCAGTCAAGCAGGTACCAGATTACCCCAACTTGATGGCTTGGGGATTTGAAAACAGACCACTCGACCGCAAAGACTCTCTCGATGTTGATGTGGATTCGGCGATGGATAAGATGCAGCGGTTGCTTGACAAGCATGAGGAAATCGACTGGAAGCCAAATGTGCTGCTATTCGGACAAGGTAGCGACCATACTCATCCGCAACCCACTCTGCCGATGTTGATTGGCAAGGCGAATAACAAATTCAACGGTGTTTGCCGCTTTGAACACTCGTCATTCAGCGCATATATCGAGGCTCTACGTGGGTGGCTTGGACGGAAGAAGGTCTACCGCTTCGAGGGAGAGTTACACTCGGGATGGGACCGTAATGTCCTGTCTGGAGTTTTCAGTTCTCGACTCTACCAAAAGCGAGCAAATGACCACACTATGCGGCTGTTGCGAGACCAGGTCGAGCAATTGGCTGCGGTCTCTCAGGCGCATGACGGGCGCGACAGAACGGCACAAATCGAGTCGGCATGGCGAGAAGTTCTGCGTAATCATCCACACGACGATATCTGCGGCTGCAGTGTCGATGAGACTCATGATGACATGGATGTCCGGTTCAAGCACGCCCAGCAAATCAGTGCGATGTTAATCGAAGACCTATCCGATGAACTGCGAACTCAAATGGACCTCACTCACGATGATAGGGATGCCATCCCACTCATTTTCCACAACCCGCTACCGAAGTCGTGGAGCGGCACCTTGCAACTTGACATCGCTGTGCCAAAGTACCGGTGCTGGTTGGATTCGGGCG
>CAUZSM010000106.1:0-5979 GCA_963582685.1 Candidatus Thalassarchaeaceae archaeon
CGCCGACTGATTGCCGATGGTCTCTGCCTTCCAGCCGAGGACCGCCCGACACAGGAGCAGCAGAGGAACCGTGACTGGAAGCCGCGAGAACTCTCTGATGAGGAAAAAGCAGCACACGAGGCTGCAGTCCTATCCTCAGATGTGGCAGCAATCAGCGTCGGTCTAGTCAATGATGATATCTACCTTGACCTTGATTACCAACTCGACTCAAACGCTGATGTCGACATGAATGTAGTCGGAACCTCTGACGGGAATCTCGTCGAGGTTCAGGCAACTGGAGAAGAAGCAACCTATTCACGCGCGCAAATGGATGCGCTGATGGACATGGCGCAGAAGGGGCTTGACCGACTGTATACCATGCAAAACAATGTTCTCGATGGCGCAGAATAAGTCATCGTGATAACGGAAAGTGTTGATAACGCCGCCGTGGTGGACGGGGTACCAACTGCGGCAGTAACTCAGTTGGGAGAGTGCCAGACTGAAGATCTGGAAGTCGCTGGTTCAAGTCCGGCCTGCCGCACCAACTTGAAATCTTGAAGCGGAGAGGGGAGCGATTCCCCTCTCCGCTCCGTGTTCGTACGGGTAGAATATCATAGAAGCAAATCCGCGCACCAACGAAATCAGAACAGGTCATCGTCGTCGTCTGATTTGTCGTCGAAGTCCATCGGCTCATCCTTCTTGCCGGCCTTCTTGCCGGCCTTCTTGCCGGCCTTCTTCGGCTTCTCATCCTTCTTGTCAGCCTTGTCAGATTTCTTCTCAGCGGCTTTCTTCTCTGCTGCTTCCTTCTTGGTTGCTGCCTTCTTGGGCGCAGCCTTCGTCTCAGCAGCCTTACGCTCGGCTTCAAGTCGCTTTTCCTTCTCCTCGACCTCTCGTCTTGCCAACTCCTCAGGCTCCATTCCTTGGGCAATGGCCAACTTGCGGCGGCGCTCGTCACGAGCACGCTTCTCAAGCAGGCGATGCTTGGCGCGTTCGTGCTGCTGCGTCATGAACATCGCATCGTGTTCAAGCAGTGGTGAATCCGAGATGATGGTGATGTCGAGCCATTCGCCTTCCTCAGCTAGGAACTCTGCGAAAGGCTCGAACTTCAGGTCAGACTTCTTGATTTGAGTATAATGCAGGGCGTTGCCCATGCGGTGCTCAATTCCACTGAAATGACAGTAGAATGTCTTGCCTCCAACCGTTTCACGAACTTCATCGAACAACTCGGCAAAGTCCTCGCTGGTTCGCAGACGCCCATGACCGCGCGCGTGGATGTGTGCAAGGTTCAGCACTGGCACCGTGCCCTCTACGTGGTTGCACACCTCGAGTACCTCCTCGAGGGTTCCCCACAACTCTTGGCGACCACTGGTTTCAACGCCGATTAGGGTCGGCTCATTCTCAATGACCCAAGGCAAGGCCGCGTAATCTTCAGCCTCGCTCTTATTGCCCCAAATCTGCGCACAGCGGTCAACCACGCCAGCAATCACATTGGCCACTTGCTCGTTGGCGTCCTTGCCTCGGGCAAAATCGCCGTACGGGCCGACGTGGTAAGTGATGTGACGCGCGTTGATGATTTTCGCAGCCTGCATACTCGCTTCCATCTTAGCGATGGTGCGGTTGCGCTGGCGACGATTTCCGAGTAGTTCCGCGTAGTATGGACCGTGCAGGTTCATCTCAAATCCTGTCTTCCAAGAAAGGATGCCTGCTTGCCAGTATTGGTCGAAATGATGCGGTTGAACGGTTCGAACCGTTTGCACCTCCATCGTCTCCAGCCCAAGGGCTGTGATATCGTCCATTCCCTCTACGATTGTTCGTCCTTTACAGGACAGCGGAACTCCCGCTGGACCTAGTCTCAGTGTCACTCATCATCCCCCCCGGCCCTCCGGCCGAAACGGTCCCGGTTGAAAAGAATGCTCGGTCCCATTCTCCCTTTGCTAACTACGACTTTTTCTCCCCGCACCACATTACGTGAACCCCGAGACACTTGAACCCTGAGGCGTCAGATTTTCTGTGGTGTGACGATAATAATAACGAATGTGCTCGATATTTAGGTTTTATACGCAGTACCGGTTCGGGGATTCATGAATAGGGCAGAGGCGACACGACGTAGTCGTGGCTCACTTATCGCACTGATTATTGTGGCTTTGATGTTGGCACCAGCATCTGCATCTCCAATCGGAAAAGTCGACGCGCCGGAATACGAATCGGATGGCGGCGACCCTACCCCGGTGAATTACTACTCGATAGATGGCAATGGAGTCAATTCAGAACATCCGGAATGGGGTGCTACAGGACAGAACCTTGGTCGTCTCTCGCCGGCAACCCATGAGAACGGTTCTGGACTGGGAATGGTTGGATTTCCCAATCCAAGGGCGATTAGCAACATTGTCTGCGATGAGCCAATAATCCACAACGACGATGCTGGCCTGTCAGATTACAATTGGCTGTGGGGACAGTTCGTCACTCACGACATCGACTTCACCCTGACCCAGAACGGCCGGGTAGGTCCGAACAACATCTCAGAGAAGGCCGACATCACAGTCCCTGAGGATGATGTTGTAATGCTGCCGGGATCCAAGTTGCCGTTTTTCCGCTCGCTGTATGATCCGGAGACTGGAACCAACGATTCCAATCCACGTCAGCATCCAAACAGCATCACCACTTGGATAGATGCTGGTGTAGTCTATGGCAACGATGTTGGGCGTTCAAGTTGGCTGCGTGCCTTTGAGGGAGGTCGACTAAAGGTCGCTGAGTATCCAGAGGGCGACCTGCTTCCTGTTGCTGCAGGTGATGATGAGACGGCACCAGGAATGTCATTCGCCGGCTTCTCTGCCGATGTTCGATTCATCGCCGGCGATGGCCGAGCAAACGAGCACATCGCTCTGATGGCGATGCACGTACTTTTCATGCGCGAGCATAACAGACTGGCAGACCTGATTGACGAACGCAACCCCGACTGGACGGATGAACAGATCTACCAGCGTGCTCGAAAAATCAACGCCGCATTCATCCAGTCAATCACCTACAACGAATTCCTACCGAGTTTGGGTATAGACATGGGGCCAGACTCTGGCTACAACTCAAGTGTTGACCCGGTGATGACCAACGAGTTTGCTACCGCTGCCTTCAGAATGGGGCACAGCCAGATTGGTAACAGCCTGCTGCGATTTGAGGAAAATCGGTCAATGCACCCTAATGGCCACCTCACCCTCGCTCAGGGCTTCTGGACAACCACGCCGGTGACTCAGGAAGGCGGTGTCGCGCCGATTCTACGCGGTCTTGCATTCAATGTGCAACCCGAGGCTGACGTCATGTTCGGTGACGACCTACGCAACCAGATGTTCGGACTACCCGGTGCTGGCGGCCAAGACCTGTGTGCAATCGACATCCAGCGCGGTCGCGACCATGGCCTATCAGACTACAACTCGATTCGGGAAGCCATCGGGTTGGCCCGAGTGACCAACTGGAGCGAGATAACCTCTGACCCAGTGATGGCTGAAGCTCTAGCGATGATTTACGATGACGTTGACCACGTCGACCCACTCATCGGAATGCTCGCTGAGGACCACGCAGCGGGTGGAACTCTGGGCGAGACGATGAACACGATTATCCGAGACCAATTTGAGCGAATGCGAACCGGTGACCCCTACCACTACGCACACGATGCTGAGTTGGTGGGGATTGTTGATGAGATTGCGAATACAACTCTATCTGACATCATACTGCGAAATACCGAAATCGAAACGCTGCAATGCAACGTATTCTTCGCCGAACAGAGCCTTGAGGAAATGCTGTGCAGCATGGAGAATGTCGATGACATCATTGGCGGCAATGGCGGCAATGGTGGAAATGGTGGTACCGGCGGACCGGTTGGCGTGACCTTCATTGACGCCACCGCAAGCAGTGGACTTGACAGCGTTGATGCCGGGCCAATGACCTACTGGGCATCGTACGGACCCGGGATATCGTGGGCCGACTACGACAACGACGGAGATATGGACACATTCATCACCGCTCGATTCGACCAATTGGGACTTGAAAGTCTGGACGATGGCAGAGACCCGGCGACAACCGCAACTGGGCGCACGCACCTCATGCGAAATGATGCCGGTGTATTCACCGACGTAACTGAAAGCGCGGGGCTACCAACTGCTGGCAGCACCGCCCTTGGCGCGGCCTGGGCAGATTACGACAACGATGGAGATGTAGACCTGTATGTTTCCAACTACGGCAACGCTGACCTTTCCAACTACAACACCAGCGGAGAGGCGAACACCCTGTATCGCAACAACGGCAATGGTACATTCACCGATGTGACTGCAACAGCCGGTGTCGGTAATCACGGCCATTCCAGCGGCGCTGTTTGGGCCGACTACGACCATGACGGCAACCTCGACCTATACTCGATGAACCTCGGGGTGGTCAACGAATCCAGTTCAATTGTGCGCTCAGCGACTAATATTCTGTATCACAACAATGGCGATGGCACATTCACTGATGTCACCGTGGAAGCCGGGCGCATCAGTGGACAAGCAGAGGTCTCACACATTCCAAACGAAATCGTCTATGGAGACCAGTATTCGATTGCGCCCGCTACTCCACCTACCGCCAGTTCCGGAGCGATTCTACCTAGCCACCTCGGACACGACGGGCGTGGCTCAGGATTGTCATGGGCGGCCATCTGGGTCGACTACGACAACGATGGATGGGAGGACCTGTATGTAGCGAGTGACTTCGGAACTTCGCCTCTATACCACAACAACGGAGATGGTACATTCGAAGTTGTCACTACACAGGCTGGCACCGACAAATCCGGCACCGGCATGGGCGCACACGCAGGCGACATAGACAACGATGGCGACCTTGAAATCTGCCAATCCAACTTCGGACCGAACTTCCTGTGGAATAATCAGGGCGACGGCACCTTTTCCGATGATGCAGAATGGGCTGGTGTAGGTATGAATATTCTAGTGAACTGGGACTGCCACTTCTTCGACTACGATCTCGATGGAGACATGGACCTATACTTCGGCGTCGGTCGAATCAACGAGTACGTCACCGACCAAACAAACTCGCTATACCGCAATGATGGAGATGTTGGCGTAGATGGTATTCCAAATACTGGCGATTATCTTGAAGGCGATGGAATCCCTGAATTCACCGATGTAGCTCCTCTACTGGGGCTGGCTGGATTAGAGGGCACGGAAGGTCAGAAAACCATGGGTTCAGCACTTGCGGATTACGACAATGATGGTGACATCGACATACTGATGGGACATTCTGACGGCCCACTCATTCTGTGGGAGAATCAAGCCGTACAGGAAACCGACAACCACTGGTTGAAGATTCGACTCAATGGAGCGGACGACCCCGGTGGCAGCAATGCCGGTGGAGTCGGAGCATTGGTTACTGTCTACATGGCCGACGGTCGCACCTTCCGACAGCATGCATACGCAGGCAGCGGATTCCTAGGTTCCTCAGACCCACACGTCCACTTCGGGCTTGGTGAGGATGGAGATATAGACCGAGTTACTATTCTATGGTCGAGCGGTTGGACTCAAACCCTCAAAAATGTTGATTCAGATAGTACCGTGCAGGTTAGCGAGCAATTGCCTGTAGATCTTCCCACCAAGATTGTCTGGGCAATAATTGCGGCATTAGCAGTTATCGCGGGGTTGGCACTGGCATCAGGCGTCTTCACTGCCATTCGGGCGAGTGGGAAGGACTAATTCACCTCCTCATTCGAATTCATCTAACCGAAAATAACGGGGTTCAACAGCCCCTCGGCGGAGCCGAGCCCAATGACCGATACAGCAGGCGTGACTGACCAAGGCGGACTGTCAGGGAATGTAGCACTGGCCGCAGCGGCCTTCGCTCGCGGCGAGCCGGTGATGGTCTTCGATTCTGATTACCGTGAGAAGGAAACCGACCTACTGTGGCCTGCAACAGCGGCCACTCCAGCGGTGATGAGACGGCTGCGACAGGACTGCGGAGGACTAC
>CAUZSM010000107.1:0-5757 GCA_963582685.1 Candidatus Thalassarchaeaceae archaeon
TCTATGATTGGAGCCGCGCTATTTCTGATGGTAATAACGTGGCTCGCGAACTGAATCAGGGAGTTGCACTTGCTGGTGGCACTGGCACTGTCACAGTTCCTGTTCGCGTGTCAGCCCAGTCCGGTGGAGCAGTCCATATGTCCTCTCTCTCTGTCTCAACGACAAGCGGGTATGATACGAACATAGAGCCAACTTCACTCTCGGGTTTGTATCCGAATGGCGAGATTGTCGAATTGATCTCCAACCACTTCGTCGCATCCTCTACTGGCCAGACCATCGGAGAGACCAGCCTTCTCTTCGAGAGTAGCGCTGGCAATATTGAGATTCGTTGGACAGAAAGCAATGACACATTCTGGGAGATGCTGGACCCCAACGACCACATCACTCTACTGCAATCTCTTGCAGTGGACAATGTCGATGGCAAGCGAATCAGTTGGAGATTCCGCGTCAACCCGGAATGGGAAGACACAGAGTCCGTACGAATCTATGCCAGTGTGATTTCCAACACTGGTGTCAACGGTCTTCCTGATGGCATCCTGCTTGACCCACCTACAGGCAACGCCGTTGAGAATGATGCTGGCATCACTTCGTTCAAGTTGTTCAATCAGGCGATGATTGAGCAGACCGACCTAGACAACGCCGCTAGCAGCAACGTCATCACTCTCGACTTCGATGTTAAGTTGGAGGATTTGAGCATCGCACCAGACCCTGCCGCCTACAGTATGATTCTTGAGAAGCGTAACCAATCGAATGTAACTGAGCAGTGGTTGGAGGTAGACAGCACCCCTGGAGAAATTGGTGGAAATTACACTTGGTCTCCTGGCATCCCTGCTACAGAGGCTGGCACCGAATACTACCGGTTGCGAGTTGATGGCTACAGTTCCGGTGACACCGTTTGCCCGCCGGCTGAGTTCAATCCAGACCCGGAGTGTTCTATCCGTTTCGCACTATCACTCGACCCATTCGCACCGCAATTGGTCAACATCTCAGTGTTCAGCGTTCAAGGAGACTGGCGCCCGCTCTACGACGATACCTGGGTGCCAGCTAGTCCAAACCAGAAATTCCGTGTCGTAGCGCAAGATCTGCCGGTTGCACCGGAGTTCCTAACCCTGAATTATTGGGTCGAGGCAGAGCATGATTTGAACGACAACCGTGAGGCTGAGTTCCTTGAGTACGCCTCGGTAATCCTAGCCCGTAACACCGAGACGGACACCTCTGAGTATTATATTGACAATCCCTGTCAATGTATCAACGACTATGCGAATAGTGGTATCGACCCGCCGCAAATGGTCTCTCTGTACGTCTCGGGCACAGATGTTGGTGGTAACCAGATCAATGGTGGTGCCCCCGGAATCATCACCGACCTTGTCACCTACATTGGAATGGACAGTAGGACACCGGGCATCTCTGCATTCCATATCTCTGACGTGCATGGAACCATGCTTACTGAATACAATAAATCGGTTTATGCAGGTAACGTGTATCACCTGTTGGTCGATGCTAAGGATGACAACGGCTGGAGAGATGTGAACTGGATTAGTATCACATTGAATCCGAACTTACCAGACGACGAGGGTAAAATCGTTCTATACTACTCGCCAAGGAATGACACTGCGTGGACAAACACCACCTTTGTCGAGATTGTTGACGATTACAACAACACAGGGCTCAAACCAAGAGTGCTGCGTCGTGACGGTGGCGTGTTGATATCACAATTCGAGCAGGAGTTCACTCTCGATATGCCAATTCGCTTGTCTTGGTCTGTCCCACCTGCATTCGTTTCTGGTGTAATGTCACCAGACATTGCAATTCGCGATATGGATGAGAACAATCCACTAGCCAAGTTGGGAGGCCAGAGTTATCGCCAGCGTTGGCAATATTCTGCCGGTATTCAGTTGGATACCACTACCTTCAGCGTTGAGGACACAGTCGGCTTCATCACCCAAGGTGTAGGAAGCCAAGAGGGCGGTTTCGTCTACCAAGGAGATATGCTGCTCCTGTCCGGGCGTTATGCGTTCAGTGATGGAATCAACGACCAGGTTTTCGTGTCTCCGCAAATCCCACTGACTCTGGAAATCACCCGCGCTGAGGCTGCTGCTGATGGTGCAAAGGGTTACCAATATGCGCCCGAGACAGTTGAACCGTTTGATTTCGATAATGGAACATTCGAGATATTCATGTCGGCGCCTGTTCAGACCAATGAATTCACCTTCACAATACAGTTGCTTGGTCTACCGACTGGAGCCGCCGATTCTACTTCGACTCCATCGCGGACCTTCTACGTCAAGGTCGATGGAGATGCTCCTGAGGCCGTATTCAATTCGTGGGGACTAAGGAGTCACAATACCGGTGAGAGTTTCACCGATGGACTGCTGTCATCCTCACAGATAGGTTGTCTTGATGCCGAGGCCTTCATCAATGAGAAACAGGCACTTGACAGCGAATCAATCAGACTCAATTGGATGTTCTTCAAGAGCGACGTACTCGGTGGTTTTCCTTACAATTGGACGGGTTATCTCAACAACTTCAATGATCCTTGGCAATCTGTACAGATGAATGTAGACACTTCCTCTGTTCCGCAGAAGGCAGTTGCTACCTGCGTTAATTTGTGGGATACTGACACCTCGATTCCGAGTGACCTCAACGGTGTCGTCGTCAAATTCTGGCTCACTGGACACGATACTGCTGGTAATGGGTTGGAAAACGCCGGTGCTTTTGGTGCTTCCATACCAGGAGGCGAGTATGGACTACGTTACGAATCAGCGGATTACAAAATCCGCGACATCGCGCTGTCAACTGCCTCCCCGATGGCGTTGACCGACTTCGACTTGATGCTCAACATCGAGAATGAAGGCAACAAGAACGGTACTATGGTCGTGCAACTCGTCACTAAGCAGGGTGACACGTATTCGTCTCCTGTGGAGCATATTTGTCCCGAAGACCTAGAGCCAGGTGAGAGGTATCTATGGCGTATTCGTATTGACCAGTTCGATACTCCACAGACCGGCGTCGAGATTCTGATTCTGAACGCCGATGGTGAGGAGTTGTCTCGCACCGATGCATTCCACGTTGCCAAGTATGAGGAGACTTCCTCTGGATTTGGTATGTGGGCGATTTTCGGTGTGGTTGGAATTATTCTATTGCTGGTGGTTGCAGTGGTAATTGTGCTTGTGGTAGTCAACCGTGGTGGCTCCACCGAGGAGGATGATTACATCGACGACGACGACTTCCTGCCGCCTGGTCAGGCGGTTGAGCCGTTGCCGACTCGCGGCCCACCTGCCACAAGAGCCGGCGAACGCCGAGGTCCACCCTCAACTCGCCCCAGCGACACAGCGCCACCCGTAGACACAGCGCCACCCGTAGACACAGCGCCATCCGTAGACCCGACGATGGCAGCCGCGATGGAGAAGTTCCCATACTGGGACGAAGCGACTATTCAGGGCTACTTTGACCAAGGCTGGAGCCTTCAGCAACTCGAAGACTGGGTCAACAACCAGTGAATATGCAGGAGGATGAGGGCGTGAGCCTCTCTTGGGAACCAATTGACATAGCGGACCCTGAAGGTGGAGTCATCCGCCTGTGGCCTCATCTACCCACTGTGGTCTACCCCGAGGCCTTGCGTAGAACGACAGGTGAGTGGCAGGGACTCGGTCTTCTAATATCATCAGAGGAACCCGAATTGTGGGCTGAGCAGGAGGAAAGCGAGCGCGTTAGTCGAGGAATCAATCGCGATGCGTGCGCTGCTCAGGGCGGATTGCTAGGTCGCTTGATGAGTGGAATGAAATCGATAGAGGATATTCAGTGTGGACGATTCCCAGACCCGGAGTTAATTCGGCTATTCCGCGCTGCTAACAAGCAGGGAGGCAAGGAGCAGAGACCGACCTATTTCATTGAACCAGACTTGGATGATGAAAAATGGCTTGCATGGACTGAAAGTTTGACCGAGGAATTGGTCAGGCCGATGCAATTGGCGGGACAGATATTTGCTCATAGCAAGTGGAAAAGGGCGCTCAAGAAGTCGATGAAGGATACAGTGCCTCCCTCGTCGGTGCGAGAGGATGAGGTTGCCTTTGCCCTTGCAGAAGCCTCAGCATTAACCGATGCTTGGTGGAATTCCAACGAATCCATGCTTACTCCTGAACTGCGTGAGCAACGTAATCAGAGATATGCTGCAAGACTGCGTGGAGCGCTGTCCAACCTACGAGCAGAGGCAGAAGATGCCGGGGGACAGTTTGATGACGAGGCAGCTCCCGTGCTGTTGGTGCCGGTGACGCAGTCGTGGCTTGCCCACATTGCAGAGGCCCTCGAAAATCATCCAATACCGGAGACGATTGACCCAACAGAAGAGGTGTATGAATGAGTTCAGACGCTACGGTTGAGAACCAATTATTTCGATTCACTTCACCAGTGGGTCTTGACCCAGAACGGGTTGTAGAGGAATTGGAAGGTAAGCGTAACGGCCGCTTCGTACTGCTTTCGCTCAAAGCCCCTCGAGCAACTCTGCTAGTCGATAATGAGGGTCGCATCATCGTGCACGGTACGCGCCGTCAAGATGTGGCTCACCTCGCCGCCAAGGAAATAATGCTCAGACTCGGCGAAAAGGAGTCAGGCATGTCGGTCGAGGTTGGGCCAGTTGTCGCTTCCTTTGACCTTGAAGCGTCGGTGGAGATTGAGGGCGTTCCTGACTTGTTCCCTGAAGCGGTTCTCGATGAGGAATTAGATTGCCTGAGAATTGACGATGAGCGACATGAGGTGCAGTTGTTGTTGTTCCGCAACGGACGTGGGATTGCTACAGACGCACGCCACGGTAAGTTGGTGACGATGGCTGCGAGACGCTGGCGACAGCGTCTGGATGAAGAGAATCTGCTGAGTTGAACGCTGCGCTACACTGCCGCAGTTGCAATAAGCGGCCTTAGCGGAGCGCTGTTCAATGCTTGAGGACGGGCGCTGGACCGGACCGGTTACTGACAGCCATTTTCACCTAGATAGGGAGGGCCGATTCTTAGCTGCGGTCAGCGATTTTGAGAGGAGCGGCGGCACCGACCTTATCCTAGTCCACAAACCTGCCTTCGATAGGGATGGCGCTTCGCGGCTACCTACCAATCTTGAAGAGGTAAAAGTCGCATATATCGACACTCTCGACATGGCGGAAACGGTCCGACGCAACACCGGAGTTACCGTTCGAGTTGTTCTTGGACCACATCCGGTAACTTGGGCTCATCAGATTGAATCATTGGGTTGGGATGAGGCGAGTGAATTACACATCGGAGCTGTTGAAATGGCGTTTGAGATGTGCAGCGAGGGCCAAGCGGTTGCAGTAGGCGAAGTCGGCCGGCCACACTACCCAGTATCCGAGGAGATTTGGGCCGGTGCCAACAGTTTGCTGGTCGAGGTGATGGGGATGGCTCGACAGTATGGTTTCCCAATTCAACTGCACGTCGAAGGCAACAGCCAAACTACCTACGCCGAACTTGCAAAACTGTGCGATAAGGCAGGTCTTGACCGCCACAAGGCAGTACGGCACTTCGCTCCCGGTAATGTCAGCGAGTCATTCACTTCTGGGCTATCAAGTAGCGTCAATATGGGCCGTGATTCAATATCTTCCCTGCTATCGAGTATCGAAGCGCATTCGCTCCCAGCAACTTGGACGATGGAGACTGATTACATGGACGACTCAAGGCGGCCGGGAGCGGTTCTTGGACCCAAGACAATTCCCAAGAGAACTCAGGCTCTTGTTGAGGCCATGAAGGCCTCAAA
>CAUZSM010000108.1:0-5645 GCA_963582685.1 Candidatus Thalassarchaeaceae archaeon
TGAGATGGTCCAAGTCCCAGTGAGCCTTGGCACCCATTCAACAACGCCATTGCCCATTCGGAATGTGCCATCGTCGGCTGACCAATTGGACAGCGGGATTACCACTTCCACATGATTGCCAATGTAGTCAGTCCAATTGACCGGAAGTGGTACTGCCTCATTTGCTGAGATATTACGACCGGGGGCAACAATTTCCAGATAAGCAAGCGAGCCGACTGTGACAGTAATCCAACCGGTGCCGGTTGCCCCTGAGCCGCTAGTGGCGTTCAACTGCCACACACCAATTTCCTCACCCATGAAGAAGCCCGCAGCATCAACGAAACCAGATTCGACTTCCCAGTCGATGCCAGCGGCTCGCTCCAAAGGCAGGATGTTGCCTTGCCTATCAGTGATGGTTGGCACGATTTGGATACCCTCGCCTGCTGGTACAGTAAGACCAGAGGGTACGATGATGTGATACGGATCACCTTCACTGACATTGACCTCGACTGTAGAAATGTGTGACCCCCAACTCGCCGTTATCTGATGCACACCGATATGAGTCGGAGTATAGGTGCCATTCTGCGCAATGATGCCGCTGGTCGCACTCCAAATCATCGGCAGCGTGGGAATTGGATTACCATGTTGGTCCACGCCATGGGCGCCGATTTCAAGCACATCATCGATGGTGATGGAAGCCTGGGTGGGAGTGACCTCGATACCAACGGGGAAGCCCGGGAATACCTCGAATGACATCATTGAATTGAGAGATGAACCAGAGGCAGTAATTTCCACATCGCCAGAATCCGAAGGCGTATACAATCCTCCCGAATCGATAGTTCCCTTGTCCACGGACCAACTGATGCTGGAAGAAATCTCATTTCCACGTCCGCTGTGAACCTGCCCCGAGAAAGTGACTTGTGAGTCAGCGTCGAGCACAAAAGGTGCCTTGGGAGCGATATCAAGCCATTGTGGGCTGGTCGTCGGTTGTGGCGGTGTACCCCAACTGAAGGTGATGTTGTATCTTGGACGATGGTCATACCACATCGCGTCACTGGAGGCCAATTCGATATGGTGGTCACCGAATGCAGCGCCGGTCAACAGAACACTTGCCCTTGCATCAAGTGAGTTCATCCAGCGATACTGGGCCAGATTCACCGAGCGGGTGATGTCGAATGCTTGCCATGACTGATTACCCAGAATGGAACTGGTATCCATCAGACCACCAGAATCAGCATTGCCGAGGGCTCCAGAACTCTGCCAATTGGTTCCCATATCCCACTGATTCCAAGTGGTGAATTCTGGCTGCCAATTGTGGCGATATACCATCCATGCTGACAGTTCAGGGGTTCCGGTCAGTTGGGTGACTTTCAGTTCCAATGTAGCGTTGATAATTGTGGCGTTGGTCCAGAAACCCGCTCGTTCGATATCGAGTGAGAAGAGAGCGCATCTGCGTCCAGATGAGGCAACGTTGCCGACATTCAATTTGTCTGTATCGTGGTAATTAGTCGTCGGAGTCGCCGCATCAAGCCAAGTGTCGGTGAGGGTACCATCACCAAGCGGGTCATCCCAGTAGACCACGGTCCACGTTCCGTCGCCATTGTCGGTGAGTGTGTCGCCAACCAGCATTGGTTCGGCAATTTCAGGTAATTCGTCAGGGTTTGAGGATTGCAGAATAGTGCCACCGGCAGCCAAAACGACCTGCATCACAAGCAATAACAGCATGGCGATTGCTGCGTACCGGTCACGTTGGGCTCTATGCATCTGCCAAACGCAGAAATCTCATCCGACTTCAAACAAACGGCGGTCAGGCCGGCGGCTACGCCGGCCTGAATCGTGTGAGAACCTCACTCTGTCCATTCTGCCCAGTCGTCCATGTCTGGCTCTCGGTACCACCACACACCTTCGTCGTCCTGCCACCATTCGGTGCCATCTTCATCGACCTTGTAATTCGGGTCATCCTCCTCACCAGCGTCGAGTTGCTCCTCCTGTTCTTCATGACCGGCCACGTCTGAGGTGTAGGATTCACCTTCGAACGATTCGGAGCGCGATGGAGCTGAAGGCATCTCATATTCCTCATCCAAATAGTCATCATCGTAATCATCATCCTCATCGTCACCGCCGCGGCGTGCAACGATTACTAGGAATATTACCAAACCAATGATAATACCCATTAGAACGGCTGTGCCGACCCAGGACCATGGTGAATTGGCTTCATAGAATCCGGGTAATGTGCTGTCAACATTGACGCTGACCTTGTCAGTTGCTGAGCCACTGGTCATATGGAATGTATTCGTTCCAGTGAGCAGTACGTACACCTCGTAGTTGGTCGCATCAATCTGTGTGACCTGATTCAATTCCTTGCTGTCTTCCAGCATCAATATCGAGGAAGAAGTTACAGGCACTTGATTGCCGAACTTATCGAATCCTTCGATTGTGACGGTCACCACAGTTCGCTGTGGAACTTGTATGGTTGTTGAAGACTGAACTCCGGAAGCGCTGGCTTCTGCGGAAATCATGAATAATGAATCATATTTGACGTTCACATTCCATACTCCACTAAGAGTACCGTGGGTGTAAGTGAGGTCATAGGACTGATTGAGGAAGCACTGGAATCGATGGTTACCATCGTCGCCGGCTTCTGCCATGCAACCTTCTTCAGTCCAGCCTGATGCGGTGCTATCCCAATTGACCAATACCTGATACTCATTACCAGAACCATCTCTGACCCATACCTCGACGAAGGGGGTCTCTCCAGCCGTAATCTCCGTGTCGGCCATTGATCCCCATGTGCCTTCTCCTTCGTAAGTCAAGTTGGCATTGTGCCAAATTTCAATCGGCTCACCAACTGCTAAGTGAACAATAGTCTTCGCAGGTTCCACAAAGGGACCCGCGGCACAAATGACGTGGTCAGAGGCTAGCGCAGACGCATCACTATTCCAAATGTAATTGGCTGCACGCATCGCGATGGAGATGTCTGTCCAACCACCAGTCAAGGTACACTCAGTTGTAGCAGTATTCGGGTCTCCGATGTAAACCCACCAAGTCAACGACTCAACAGGGAGAACATTGTCAGCCCAATCAAATGCTGCTGGGTCCATATCGACCGAATCATCCGCAGTGATGGAAACCTCTGACTGCGCGACTGTGATGTCGTGAAGCGGTCCAGGCATAACCGTGATTGTCACTTGGTCAACAAGCGTAAGCACACCATTAGGTCCGTTCCAGACAAATACGAGACGAACTGTCCAGTCTCCTACTCTGACGGCGGAGAACTCGGCATACGTTGGGAATTGCTCAAGCCATGAGGACTCCGAACCGGGAGTGATGATACTCCAAGACTCCGCCTGCTCACTCCATTGGTTGCCGTGGGCATCGATGGCAAATGCCTCGATGGTGACGTCGTCTCCGCTAATCAGTCCGTTTTCCAATACGATACTGTCGGTACGAGCCTCGATTGCTACTGGAGCGCCAACGAGTACCGTGTAGTGACTTCGAGTCACTTTCCCTTCAAGAGTGACCTCAATCCACTGTGGTGCTGCACGCCAAGGAGACCACACCGCAGGTGGCCCAGAATCAAAGGTACCATTGCTCAAAGTGAACGAGGTGAATGGCAGGTCTACCTGTAGCCTGTTTCCTCGTACGTCTATTCTCGTGACTGTCAAAGTCACTTGGTCATCCGCAGTAATTTGCAGACTCTCCAGTGTACCTGCGGTAAGTACTGTTAGAATTGAACTTCCACTGGTTGAGACAACCTCAAGGTCGGCAATTTCACCGTGATCCACTTCCACAGAGAACAAACCGGTCATACCGCCATCGCTGCTCAGGGTGATGTCCCAATCACCGACTTGGTCAGCAGTGAACATACCGCTTGGTAAGATGGCCCCACCCAGTGAATCCACGCCCCAAGTCAGCGAGCCAGACTGGTTGTCTGGCACCTCATTGTCATGCATGTCATACAGAGTCCAGTTGTACTGGCAACTCTCTGCTGCGATAACAACATCACATCCATCGATGATGAAATAGTCTGGAGCGCCAACAAGCACGCTCACTGTGATGGTGATAGATTGCGTGCCCCAGGTTGCGTTAATCCACTGCGGACCTGTGGCCCAAGCCACCCACGCCATGCTAGATACCGGGGTAGTGACTGATAGAGAAGGAGCCAAGGTACCGTTGGTAATAGCGAATGTAATGACCTGTCCCGAGACCGCGTTTCCGCGTTGGTCTTGCACTTCTACAGTAGGTATGACCAGTGATTCATCAGCGGTCAGAGTGAATGATATTGGCATTATCACAAGGTTTACCGGAGCGCCGGATGTCACTGTGATTGTATGCGTGACCTGAACCTGCCCATAGCCGGCGGTGATGTTCACTTGGCCCGTATGGTCTGGAGTAAACCAACCGTTGCTATTGATGATTCCATCAGAACTACTCCAATCAACAGAACCAGAAAGTTGCTGATTGTTGGTATCATAGAGGTCTGCTGAGAAGGAGACCCCTGTGTCTGCATCGGTCGAACTAGGACCATTGATTGCAATTGAGTCCACGGTGGTGTAGTTGAAAGTCAATATTGGTCGTTCGTTTACTGAAGTTGATTCGCTATGTGTTACCTCTATCAGCATCTGTCCATTCGGGACAGTACCGATGATGACGATACCAATCGTGCCGTTTGCTGTAGTCATCGCTCCACTGATATCGAGGGAAATCCAACCACCGGTCATCGAGTTCGGGATACGAACATAGTCCAGTGGGGTTGTCGAATAATCGACACCAGCAGTCATCCCTCCACCAGCAGTATTCCAATCAACTCCGATGGCGGCTTCTGTCCAAGACGCCCCCATCTCATCGAAATTAGGGTCGAGTAGTTGGTATGCTGTCAGGTCAAGGTAGGAGGCTTGATTGACGTAGGTTATCTGGTCCACATAGAGTTCAAGACTTGCAGAATGTGGGTTGACATCAGAATATTCTGTAAGCGGTAGTTGCGACATATCAACAGAATAGATGCCTATGCAACGGTTGGTGTTACCCGGGCTGCCATCACAACCCACACCAATCTCCATTACGTCTGTGCCAGAGGTCTGGCCTTGTGAGCCAGCGCTGACGAATGAATCCTCCACGTTTGGCAAACTCAGTGAACTAACATCTGCGCCTTCAATAATCTCAATTCCGTAAACGTAATTGCCGCTGTACCAATTATTGGGATCTCCAACACCAAACGTCCACGTCCCTGAAGTTGCGCCGGGAATCGTGCCGTTGATTGCCCGCACGTTCCACGAATAAATATCGCCAGCAGTAAGGTCGAATTCCGGCGTCCATGATGCACTGGATGAGCTGATGTTGAAGTTAGCACCAGTACCGTCCCACGACTGATAGGTCTCCGAAGGGCAGAAGGGTGGACACATGGTACTGGACAACTGTAGAACATAGCCTGTAGCATCTGAAAGCGGCGTCCAACTGAGTATTGGTCTTAGGTCCGGCACGAGCATGTTCTCATCGTTGGGGTCCTCTGCATACACCGCACTCCAGTGGTCCGGCGACAACAGATTCACCTGCGCAGGCGGAACTGCACCATTCGGGTTGTCGACATAGTTCACAGTCAGTTTCGGGAGAAGTTGGTTGTAATCTGCAGCCACCAGTGTGACAGTGCCAGACCAATTGCTCATCAG
>CAUZSM010000109.1:0-5636 GCA_963582685.1 Candidatus Thalassarchaeaceae archaeon
TTCTTCACTAGTCGTGGTGTTGTTCCAGTAGTTGTTGTTGATGATATCACCACCACCGTCCTCTTCTTGGCCGTCTGTGGTGCCTCCAAGGCAACCAGACAGCACGATGATGAGGCTCAGCATCAAGACATAGACTCTCTTTGTCACGGTCATGCCATCCCCTGACCCCGGGAATCCCATAATCTTCGTGGAAAACGGCAATTATGCAATTTCAGCGAAATCAGCCGTAGGCTGGGGGCCATCGCTAAATGAGGGGTAGGCCCGCACAAGGTCCGATGAGCGAGGCTGAACCGGTCGATGAGGGCGATACCTCTGCACCGGACTCTGATGACGGTGCGGTATTCCACGAAGGTACGCGCCTCACTGAAATCAAGCACGCTCAGAATCTCAGCATCGAATATCCACAACTTGAGCCGCTGCACCACATCAAGGTCGAGTTGCTATTCCACAAAATGAAAATCGGCCAAATGTGGGGGACACCGCATTGGGTGACACTGGGAATCGGCTGCCTTGCCGTGCTATTGGGTGGTTGGGACCTCGGCGTCGGTGAATTGAGTGGAGGAGGAGGATACAGCACTTTTGGAATCAATCCACTCGACCCGGATAGTGGCCTTTCGAATCTACCCCTGACCAGTATCATTCTGACACTATTCACTGTGGTTCTCTGGGTGGTGTTTCTCGCACGATTGTTCACCCTGTTCCCGTTGATGCGCTCGCAGGCGGTCAGCCTGTGTGTCGCCCTGTTTGCCGCAGAAATATCGCAATTCTGGGCTCATGCAGCCGACCCTAAATTCCCGTTCGGATTTGATGGGTTTTCCATTGCTGTCTGCGGAGTCGGCCTGATTCTGGTTGGCTTCGTCGTTTACATCCTCAGACGAGCGGTAATCGACACACGCGATGTGCACGTCGAGGAAAAACACGCGCACCCGGACCCACATCAGATGGAATTGGCAAAACGTGACCACTCGTTATTCGCCTGGGGGGCTGCTTTGGCTGCCTTCGGAGTCCTAGCCCTTGCCTACGCTTGGTCTGGAGCGCATTATGTGGCAGTGAGAGAGCCCGGAGCAACCGGTGGCTGGTGGCTGTTCAAAATCATGCACTACCTATTCGGTTTCGTCGTTGTATGGGCCATGATGCACACTCTTTGGTACCCACAGATGATGCTCGGAGAAGGTGGAGTTCGCGTCGAATCAGACCGTGCGCGTGAAATCAGTCAGGATTCCGGTGAAGTGGAAGCGGTGTTGATACCCGCCAAAGCCGGCACTTGCCCTTCATGTTCATCGGCTACCAGTGTGAGGTTGATGCCTACTGGAGAGATTATCGCTGCCTGTTCCGTTGAAGGATGCGGTGGAAGCGCAGCATTGGGTGAGAGATGCCCCACCTGCAACCAACGAATATCTACAAGGGTGATCTGCCTGTCGTGCCATACCAGCGCACCCGCACAGGACCACTTCTCCGGCGAAGATGCATGGTGAGTGATTACATGGATACAACTTCACTGAGAGAGTTCTTTCCAACGCTGCGAGAGGACAATCCAGTTACCTATCTGGACAATGCCTGCATGACCCTGCGCCCGGACCCTGTTATCGAGGCTATTACCCGTTACTATTCCACCACACCATCCTGTGCCGGACGTTCTGTCCATCGCTGGGGGATGGAGGTCTCACAAAAAGTTGCAAGAGCCCGCCGCAAGATGGCGGCGCATATCGGTGCACCCGAGGCGGCTGAGGTCATTTTCACGCGCAATACCACAGAATCAATCAATCGTATCGCCCAAGGTTTGCCATGGAATGCTGGTGATGTGGTACTGACCAGCGATAGGGAACACAACTCAAACCTAATTCCATGGCTTCAGGCCTCGCGTCGAGCCGGTGTTGTGCATCGCATCGTCGACAGCAAGGAGCAGAATCGTTTCGACCTCGAGGCTTTCGAGGCTGCCTGCGCCGAGGCTGGTGATTCGCTGCGACTTGTCTCGCTAGTCCACGTTAGCAATCTGGATGGAGTCGCAATTCCAATCAAAGAGGCGACGAAAATCGCTCATGACCATGGTGCTTTGGTTCACGTCGACGGGGCTCAATCCGTACCGCATATGCCGGTTGATGTAGTCGACCTTGATGTCGACCTATTCTCGTTCAGCATTCACAAGATGATGGGGCCAACCGGCATGGGAGTGCTGTGGGGCCGCAGAGAGACACTTGAGGGAATTGAGACATCGTTGTCCGGTGGAGGCACAATCTCCTCTGCTTCGGCTAAAGGATGGGAATGGGCAGGGCTTCCACAAACCCATGAGGGTGGATTGCAGCATTATGCCGGAATTGTTGGCACTGAGGCCACTCTTGATTTCTTAGACAACCTATCCATGGCGGATATGCACGCACATGAGGTGAGACTGAATCACATCATGAGTGATGGCATTCGCGACATATCTGGAGTGGAGATAATTGGGCCTGCTGATGCGTCTGAGCGTGGCGGAATCTGCTCAGTACTGCTGGCCGACTTGGACGTGCACAATGTGGGGATATTGCTCGATGAAGTTGCTTCGGTTTTCGTACGAGCGGGATTGCATTGTGTAAATCACTGGTTTGAGTCGCGCGGGATACTCGATGGGTCACTGCGCGCGAGTGTATATGCCTACAACACCGAAGAAGAAGCGCGGCTATTCGTCGACACGTTCAGTGAAATCGTCGAAAACATATCCTGATTGAATTATATTCGACTAGTTACGGATATGGGTGCAATTCAAAGAGAATAGCCAAACAGCGATGCCTAGCGGTGATTGCATGGATGTTGCTGACGAAGGTGAAGATGACTGGAAAGGCTTGGATATGCCAGCAGTTCCAGATGTACCTGCTCGCCGAAACACCATCGCTGGAGTGCCGATATCGGTGCTGAAAACCGCTGGCTCGGCCTTCGCATTATTCGTGCTCGCACTATTGCTCGCCCTAATCGCCTCAAACCTGCTCAGTGGGGGCGTACTATTCGTGCCAGACCCAGCACTGAGGGAACGTGAGGATGCATTCATGGCGCAATCAGGTTTTGACAATGTTTCCGGTTCTGGTGCTGATGTCGATGTTTGCATCGTCGATACTGGAATCGATCTTGACCACCCCGACCTTTCTGGCCGCGATTTGGCGGGTTGGAAGGATTTCATCAATCAGCAGGGGGAACCATACGATGACCAGGGGCATGGCACCGGAATGGCAGGAATTCTGGTCGCAGATGGTCATCTGACCGGTGTTTCAAGAGGCATCAACCTATACATCGCGAAAGCATTGGCCTTTGATGGTCAAGGCACTGATGATGTCATCGCTGAAGCGGTTGACTGGTGCGTTGCCCAAGGGGTGGACATCGTCTCACTCAGTCTTGGAGGAGGGCAGGGAATCGACTTCTTCCTCGTTGAAACCGATAATCTGGAGGCTGCGGTAGACCGTGCGCTCGATGAGGGCGTCTTCGTCATCGCTGCCGCTGGTAATGACGGAGAGGATGATGATGGGGATGTAGCAAGCCCGGGCAGCGTCGAGGACGTGATTTGTGTCGGGGCTGTCGACCAATACGGGGATATTTGGATTGGCTCATCCGTAGGTGATAACAACGGAGATCTGTGGCCCCTTAAATTTCCTCGAAATAATCCGGACATGAAACCAGAATTGGTCGGCCCGGGATTTGAGATTCCGGTTCTCATGGTAGCGAACAACCTTGGCGATGAAGAATATGGTTACGGCTGGGGAACTGGCACGAGCGGAGCGACAGTGTGGGTTACTGGTGCGATAGCACAACTGCTTGAGGAGCGACCTGAACTACGCCACGATGGTACATCCGGGGGCAGAGCCACCATCGAGGATGTCAAGGAATGGGTGATGGAATCCTCGCTACCACACGAAGGTGCAAGCGGTCATGATGACTACTATGGATACGGCGGACTGCGGGTCGATTATCTACTGGCTGCCGCCAACGCGTGATTACTTCACGATGGCGACAAGAGTGCCGCCGAACAGCGGTGCGAATCCGATTAGATGCTCCTCATTCAGCGAGGTCACCAATGCTACCCAGCGATTGAACTCGGCAACGCGAGATTGCTCATCGGTCAATTCTCCAGTGAGTGGAAGTTCACCGACATCATCAATCGGTACTTCTGGCTCTTCGGTGAGAATGATGCCACCATCGGCCATGACCTGCAAGCACTGCTCAACAACCTCCACCTTACCTCTCCACCCCACATCGACAATAGCGAGGTCGAAGGGAATGTGGAGTGGTGGCCTTCCGGCAGCGGGATTGGAGGCATTCGCAGCATTCCAAGATTCAGTCGCCGCCACTAGTTCATCGAAACGCCCGACGGTTACGTGTGCCCAATCCTCTGCCTTGTATCTTGATACCAAACGCATGAGGATGACTCCGAACTTTCCGCCCGCTTCAACCAGATGATAGTGCTCAGGGTGTTCCTCAGAGTCCCAAACGTCGAGTAGCCATGCGCTGAGATGGCCAATTCCAGAGCCAATCTCGCAGACATTACGTGGTTTGGCTCTGCCGATTACGTCCCGAATGCGTCTGCGCATTGAGAGCGACAGCGAATCCAATTCCATGTGTTCGAGTTGGGCACCTATGTTGTTTGCGATTTCAGGCTCATCGCGACTGCGGTTCTCATCACGTGACATCATAGCGGCCAACGCCTCCTGCGGAGTCGGTAAACTCACAGCCCCCGAATCGCCATCGCCCATGTGTTGGCCTCCTGCATGTGGCTCTTGAACGAGTCGGCGGTGAGGGATGGCGTGAAATACCCTAGTCCGGCCGGCCACACGGGGAGAGCATGGACAGCGCATCCGAGGGCATCGACGACGAGGACGTCGAGATTATCGAAAACGTCACGCGCTGCCCGGGATGCAATAGCAGACAATCCCATGAGGTCCTGCGCGAGAAACAGGTCGGCGAGGACGGAATGGACTACCTGATTCGCTGCGGTGGGTGCGGTAATATTCACACCTCCCAATTCCGTACTCCAAAGCCAACCACGGTCGCACTGACCCTATCCGATGGAGCGGAGTCAGAGAAAACTGAGCTTGAGGTGGATGCTGACGAGGTATTCACCATCGGAGATGAATTTGAGTTTGGAGAGGCGTTGTGGCGAATCACCAGACTGGAAACTGGTGGTGATGAAAAGTTGCGCTCCGCTGGTGCTCGTGATGTTCAAATGATTTGGGCGACCCGCTGTGACCTATCGAGAATCAAGATGACTTTCACCGAAGGAGAGCATTCGACTTCGGCAACGATTGAAGTTGCTCCAGACCGGATGTTCCAATGCGGCTCAATGTATACGCACGAGGGTGAGCGTTGGAGGATTCGAGCATTGCATTCAGGCTTGGGACGAACCCTTTACGGTAAGATGCAAGCGAGCAAAATCCGTCGAATCTTCCTTCACAAACCAATGAGTGAGGAGGACCTAGAGGAAAGGGAAGTTCGGGAACGTGGCAAGTGGAAGGGACAGGATTTCCCCGGTAGAGAAGAGCATCAGCGCCGCATCAACAAACCGTAATCAGCGGCGGTTAGTCCAAGGCATTATCACTGACTTCATGATGTGCCATGCGACGTCAGGATTCTCGTCCAGTCGCCGCATGCTGTACTCATACCAGCGTTCCCCATAG
>CAUZSM010000110.1:0-5623 GCA_963582685.1 Candidatus Thalassarchaeaceae archaeon
TGAGACCATTGCGTCGGCGAGTTGTTTGTCGGGGTGCCATACTCCCGCTTCTCCTTGGTCCATGAAACGATATGCTCGCATGATGCGCAGACCATCCTCGGAGAGGCGATGGGCTGCGTTGCCGACCGCACGTAGATTTCGATTCATCAGGTCGGCCCCGCCTCCGAATGGGTCGTGGATTTGCCGGCGGGCAAGGTCAACCGCGATTGAGTTGATTGTAAGGTCTCTGCGAGAAAGGTCGGTTGCAAGTGAGGAACCAAAAGCCACCACATCTGGTCTACGCCCGTCACCATATTCTGATTCCGTGCGCAGAGTGGTCGCTTCAAACATCAGTTCTGTTGCCTCGCCATCATCATTAGGTGCCCCATCCGAATTTGGCTCGCTAGTACGCAGTGTAACGGTACCATACGTAACCCCAGTTGGAATTGAGCGTGGAAATAGCGACAGCATCTCGTCAGGGGTCAGTGTCACAGCGAGGTCATAGTCGTGCTCGCCACGACCCAGCAACGCTTCTCGAACTGAGCCACCTACCAGCCATACTCCGGCTCCTTTCTCGGCAATGCGTGCTACAACATCTAGCAGCGAGTCTGGAAGATTGTCTGCCCACGCGGTCATATCGCCGTCAAAAGGCTCCCCTTCGAGGTCAGCGGCCAAGCCCTCGGGCAGGTCGTGTGCGGGCATATGGGGGCGACCCGTGGCCTCAGGGTCATAACTTCCGCGTGGGCGAAGCGATTTCAACCCCTGTTCTATGCGAGACTCATGGAAGTCGAACTGGTGCCCATCGGTTGGCTCAAGCCGCACGAGGAAGTCAAGGCTCGAAATGCCGACAAATTGCACGAGATGACCCTGCGCTGGAGAGCCTACACCAAGCCACTGCTCGCCGACCGACAATCTGGCACAATTCTCGATGGACACCATCGATATCATGTCGGCATCCGCCTAGGTCTCTCGCGACTGCCATGCATCCTCGTCGATTATCTGACCGACGACGGAATCGAACTCGATGTTTGGCCCGCCTGCGGCAGGGACAGTTTGACCAAACAGGAGGTTATCGATATGGCCCTGTCCGGGAATCTATTTCCTCCAAAGACAAGTCGGCATAGGTATAGTGACCATTTACCACCTATCGCGGTGGCTCTCGATGTCCTTAGAATCGATGAATGAGTGTTCAGCCCAGCGTTTTTCCACAGTTGGGGCAGGTATTCCAAGTATTCTGCACCTCTGTTCCACAGGAACCACATAGGCCGGGAAGAACAGTAGCACTGCCCGACGCGGCCGGAGCCCCACCTGATGCGGTGATTACCTGGTCGGCCCGTTTTTGCTCCGTCTGTTGCTCAAGGAAGGTCTGCACGACTTCCGGCGACATCGCACCTTGTTCTGCAGCCTTATCCATAATATTCTCCTGCACTTCATCAGTATGCTTCTGCCGCTCTAGATTGGCATCCGCCTGCTGAGTAAGTCTTGCTCGCTTTGCTTCCTGCACCTTTTCGAAAGCGCCCATTGCAATGTCCATTTTGGCCTGTTTTTCACCGACACGGATGTTGGAACGGGATTTCTCTCCAGCGATTGCAATGTCTTGGCTTGCTTCCTCGTGGCTTCGCAGTGCCTCCCATTCTGCTTCTTGCTTGCGCAATTCCAACAATTGTGATTCCAAGGCGGTCTCGACTTGTCCGCGAGCCTGAGCCTTGGCGATGTCGGTTTGAATACCGATTCGGGCCAGTGTAACCTCCCTCTGTCGGTCGATGTCAGCAACGGTATTGGCTGCCTCTACATCCTTGTGTGAGGTAGCGGTCTCGACTTGATTTCGATAAGCGTTCAACTTCTCAAGGTCAGTTTCGTTGACGACTGCGAAGGTTTTCAGCATCGTCATTCCAGAGAGATTGAAGGCATTGCGCATCTCCGCGCGGACAGCCATTTCCAACGCTTCTTGGAACGCTGGTGTGCGTAGCGCCGATGCATCTGACTGTGTACCAACCAGCGGCTTGATGACACGAGAATCCATCTCTGAGCGGAAATATTCAGCAAAGAAACCCCTGTCGAGTTCACGACGATTGTTGGCGAAGATATTGAGCAACTTCGGCACATCGTCTCTCTGAATCTGCAACCTGAGATTTACCATTCCCTTCACAGCAGCGCCATCAGTGGTCTGCCCATTCAATAGGAAGAGTAGGTCGAATGGGCCGGTCATGGCAAAAATGAGTTTGTGGTCTGAGGAACCCATGCCCAACTTGCCAGCAACCCATCTGGTCCAGCCACCAACGTAGTCTCGCAGCACAGTCTCTGATAGGGTGTCCTGCACCTTTCCTTCGGCCAAAATGGTCACACATTCGTTTGGCTTCAGCACGATATCTCGGGCCGACCAACTCTTGATTGAGCCCGAATCGATCATTTTTGCAATAACATCTGGTCTATCTCGCCATCTTTGACTACTCATTTCATCTCCTCCTCACTTTATCCTACGCAGGACGGACCTGCGTTCACTGAAATGTCCTCGAACGCTGGAAACCAACTGCCTGCATTCCTTTGCAGCAGTTATCGCTGCCTCTGTGTTCGACGCAGCATGCTCCTTTTCAAGTTCATTTGATTGGTTGACTGCCTTGACCAGCATCTCAAGGGTGCGCAAGTCGTGGCTGATGAGTTCGTCGATTGTCTTCTTCGATACACTGATTTGCTGAGAGAAGAACGGGTGCTCGCCACCAGTCTCTGCGACGTTGACATCATTGCGTAGAGCATCAACTTCCTCGACTGCACCCGCGCAGGCCCTCGCTAGTTTGATGCCGCCGTCTCGGTAGGCTGAGTCATGTACATTCTCGACGTGATTACGAACTCGATTGCCGCATCTCAGAATCTCCTCACGCACCGCGACGTTGGTCTCTCTTCGCTTTTCGCGACTGAAAGCCCCATAGCCACCGAGCAGCAGTCGCACTGCTCGCATGTAGGTCAAGGTCTCGGCCGGGTTCCCGATGGTCATCTCTATCCTCAATATGCAGCGTTACTGCTGCTTCTTGAGACCTTCGCCAGCGCGTGCGAGCCGTAGGAGGTATTTTTCAGTACGAAGGGCGTTGATTATTCCGAATGTCATCCACCGGATTCATCTGACCGCACAGGTCCGAGTTCTACAACGCGGTCCGAGATTCTATCCGCGATAGCCAAGTCATGGGTGACATGAATCGTGGTAGTACCGCTTTTTTTCAAAATCCCACGAACATCGTCGGCAAGGGTCAACTTCAGGTCTGCGTCAAGCGAAGCAAGTGGTTCGTCTAACAGAATGATGGCAGGCTCTGCAATCAATGCACGAGCGAGCGCGACCCGCTGCGCCTCACCACCCGACAATGTCTCAATTCGTCGCTGCTCAAAGCCGGCCAGCCCAACCATCTGAAGCATGGCCGCTACCTTCTCCTCATCCTTGCGCACTAACCCAAAGGAGATGTTGCCAGCGACGTTTAGATGGGGGAATAGTGCTAAATTCTGGAATACCAAGCCCACGCCGCGACGTTCGGGAGGAACTGAGGTGACATCGTTGCCGTCTATGAGAATCTGGCCGCTATGACCGGTCTCAAGTCCCGCGATAATCCGAAGCAGCGTGGTCTTGCCGCAACCGCTTGGGCCGAGCAGTGCCACCACCTCGCCATCCGCTACGGTAAGGTCCAGCCCATCAAGAATCACCTCCCCGTCAAATGAGATGCTCACATCCGATACTTCGAGCCGACTCAGAATTCCCCCTCCTGTCCTGCGACTCGGAATCGCTCCGCAATGATGAACAATGCTACTGTAACCAGTAGAAGCATGGTTGCTGCGACATGACCAACTGGCCGCGCTAGAGGTTGGTATGGACGCCAAAACGCGCGGTCAACTAAAACTGGCAGCGTGGTCCAATCTGGTGTATTCCACAGCAGCCAAGTCGCTCCGAACTCACCCAATGATATCGCGAAGGCCAAGATGCCTGCGACAATCAGCGGCCCTCTGAGTAGTGGGACGTGCACTCGGAATAGTGTTTTCACCGGCGAAGCTCCCAACGTTCGTGCCACCTCAAGATACGATTTATCCAGCGAGCGCATCGCCGGCAATAGCACCCGCATGGCGAAAGGTAACGCGATGACAAGATGGGCGAGCAAAGGCAGCCACCACACCATCATAAGGGTCGTAGAAAGGTGTGAAAGCCCGAACAGAACCCCATAACCCACCATCACCGCTGACAGGGCTAGCGGCAGCATCACTAGAACATCCAGCAGTCTTGCGTACAGTCGGGGCCAGCGCCCTTGAGTTTCAAGAGTGCTAACCGACCAAGCCGAAAGCCATGCGAGAGGCACAGCAATCAACATGGTCAGCACCGCGAAGCGCACGGTATTTGTCAGTGCGGGAATTAGTGACCATTCTGACCTCTCTCCAGATATCGCGATTCGCCAAGCCTCCAACGAAGCCTCGCCTTGAACTGAGAATGAGCCGGCGATGATGAACCAGAGCGGTGCCATTGCGCCGGCCAATGCAAACCCCATGATGAGAGGACGATGAACGGACCTCGGCAGGCGTTTCCGGGTCAACTTCTCTGTTGCCAACGGCAGCCACATTCTGCCCCGACGTTGGAATTCGGTGAGCAGCCAAAGAGCGAAGACTAGCACAAGCAATTGTAGCAAGCCCAGAGCGAGCACAATCTCACTGTCCACAGCACCTGCGCCAACTCCACTGATACCAGCAAACGGCCTTTCCGCGATCGCTCTCTCAATGGTGTACAAACCCGGTCCTCCTAGATGACGGACCAGTGCGAATGAGGTGAATGAGAATACGAAGGTCAGGGTGGCGGCAGCGGCGAGATTCGGTCGTATCACCGGCCACCACAGCCTTACGGCCCGCTTGTAAGCGGTATCACCAGATGGCAGCAGTCGCGCCGCCTCTTCCAGCGAGGGGTCCAAACGGGCTATCGCCGGCTCGACTAGCCTTACCACCAGCGCAACATTGTACCAAGTGTGGGCAATCACGATGGCAGTTAACGAATACCACACATCAATCCCGGCCGTCTGCGCCAACCAAGATTGAGGGCCCAAAAGCGAGATGAATCCGATGGTAGCGACCATTGAAGGAACTACAAATGGAGTGGTCAACAGAGCCCGAATCAGACGATGCTGCGGCCAAGAATACCTACCCAACCACCAAGCCAGTGGCAACCCCGCAAGCACGGTGACGATAGTGGAGACGGCAGCAAGTTGCAGCGAGAAGGCGAGCGCATCCTTGGTCTGGTAGCGGCTATCAAGACGTGCGAAGGCCTCGATAAGGCCAACCTCGCTCGCAGACAAGAGGCGTACAA
Organism: Candidatus Thalassarchaeaceae archaeon; assembly: GCA_963582685.1. Lineage (GTDB taxonomy): Archaea > Thermoplasmatota > Poseidoniia > Poseidoniales > Thalassarchaeaceae > CAUZSM01. The sequence continues at coordinate 5,303 of CAUZSM010000110.1, forward strand.
CCGCGATGGCGAATGGGACGATTACCAGCAAAGTGAGCAAGAGCGCGGGAATGGAGTGGAGCCAAACCCTGCGCATGGAATCACGCCATCGCGGCATCCCAGTCATTCAGCCAACCATCTATTCCAGCTGAAATCTCAGCAGCGCTGAGGTCACTGTCTTGGCTGGGAACTCCGGTATGCCACTGGTAGCCATTATCGGTTGGTAGAGTGTAGGCGGAGGCCGCCGGATACATGAAATTGGATAGTGCGATTCCCGACTGCACACTATCGTTCAGCATCGCCTCGATGAAGGCGGCCGCTCCATCAGGATTGGCAGCACCA
>CAUZSM010000111.1:0-5591 GCA_963582685.1 Candidatus Thalassarchaeaceae archaeon
TCTGCGCTTGAGGGTGGGGGAGGCGGTTTCGGATGGCTTTGGACGATACTTGCAGTGCTCGCGGTCTTTATCGCAGTGGGAACAGGTGTTGCAGTGATTGTTGTCAAGCGAAAGCAGGCAACTGAGGGCGAGGCTCTACACGAGGCTCGCATGGCGAAACCAACCGCAGCAGCGGGACTTGCTCATGTCATCGCCATGGAGACTGAACAGGCACAGGAGGAGGTCGAAGACCTCGGAACCGATGACCCGAATTACAAGGTTGATGAGAGCGGCTGTGAGTGGTGGAAGGATGATGATGGTGTCTGGTGGTATCGGACCCCGGAGATGGACGATTGGACCGAGCACCCGGGCTGAAATCGAAAAATATCCGCCATCGCACGTAGTGCGAGGTTTCAAAGATGTAGCCATCAAGGGCAGAAGCATGAGCGCCCGCGCAATTGACACACTGAGGATGACGATTATTCTCGTCACGATGAGCTTGCTATTGCAGCCGTTCCTCGGAGCGATCAGCATTGAATCTGATTCAGGAGCGACCAGTGAACTCGCCGATTCACCAGTAGTTGATTGGACCGGAGCGCGCGGTGCACAGACCGAATGGGTAGCAAGCGCTGTGCAATCGAATTCAGCAAATACACAGAATCCTAATCTGGTGTTCCCATCAGCACTGATAGTCGATTCAAACGACAACACGATTACTGTGGGTAGTTTGGTAGCCGACATTTCCTTCGGCACCGTTGGAGCATCCACCCAATATCAGATGGGATACATTGCTCTTGCAAATTCACAAGGAGTATGGCAATGGGTGGAAACACTTAGCGATCACAGTGGCGGAGGATTTTCCGGAGTGACCGATATCACTCAGGTCGGCTCAGATTACTACGTCTGCGGATGGTACCAAGAAAACGTGACTTTCGGTAATCAAGACAGAACCAGTACTTCGGGTTCACAGGATTTCTTCGTATCCAAAATCAGTTCACAGGGAGTCTTCGACTGGACCACCACCGGTGGAGGTGCTCTAACCGATTCTTGTGAGTCCATCACTTCCGCAAGCAACGGCGATGTGTTCGCAGCGGGTTCATTCAACACGAGTGCTAACTTCGAAACCATTTCTAAGGCCTCGCAAGGAGGTTTTGATGCTTGGTTCGGCAAGGTCAACACCGGTCAAGTTGTCACCAGCCGTTGGGCTTGGGTAACTACTGCTGGAGGTAGTTCGGACGACTTTGGTGCGTGTATTGATACAGATGGAACCAGCGTATTCGGCTGCGGCTGGTTCACAGGTACAGCCACTTTCGGTTCTTCACAGATGCAGGCAATTGGACAGTATGATTCCTTCATCACCAAGATGAGTTCTTCAGGCGGCATTTCAAACACCGCGCAGGCAGGAGCCACCGGTGGGATAGTGCAGATATTCGACATGATTGAGGACGCTGGCACAGTCTATGCTACCGGGCATTTGGTTGGAACAGCCAACTTCGATACGCATCAAGCCTCAAGCAGCAACAACGGCCAAGACCGTTCGGTCTTCGTCGCTGCTCTTGGCTCTAACAGTCAGTGGTCATGGGCTACTGCGGCTGTTGGTAGTTACCAAACAGCATTTGGAATTGCCAAGACCGGCGGCGGTGCACTGGTAGTTGCTGGCTCCTACGCTTCTCTTTCTAACCAGCAATATAGTTCGACTGGCACTGCCCAATTTGGCTCGACAACTCTCAATTCAAAGTGGACAGACGGTTTCGTTGCAGGAATAAGTGCCAGTGGCTCATGGACATGGGCTGAATCTACCGATGGCGATAACCATGACGCTGCGAGCGATGTTGCCGTGACCTCTACTGGCAAGATTATCTCTATGGGTGATTTTGGTAATGCCTATTTTCCAATGACTGCAGGTGTAGCATCAGGTCAATCATACACGCTGACCCTTGGCTCCTCTAGTGTTTCTGGAACCGGCAATACCTACACCCAAAGCAGTGGTTATCAGGTAGGAATGTGGGTGTGGGCCATCGGCGCTGACAGCGATGGCGATGGTATTGCTGATTCAGCCGACAACTGCCCAAGTATTGCGAATACGAATCAAGATGACATCGATGGTGATAACACCGGAGATGTCTGCGACCCTGACATCGATGGCGATAATCTGCTCAATGATGTGGACAACTGTGACGGCCCGACCGTGAATTGGGATTCTGCTGATACCGCTTTGGATATGGACCAAGATGGCTGTCACGACGCATCTGAAGATGATGATGATGATGGCGATGGCGTCGACGATGTTGACGATGGTTGCTCGGGTACCAACTTCAAGCAACAGTGGTCATCCACCACTGCCAGCGACCATGACAGCGACGGTTGTCACGACGACGACGAGGACGATGACGATGACAATGACGGCATCACTGATAATGCGGGCGATATGTGCCTGCGTGGTCTAGCAAATTGGGGTACTCGTACTGGCCCAGCACAATACACTCACGACGCCAGTCGTGACCATGATGTGGACGGCTGTGAGGACGATGCCGAAGACGATGACGACGATAATGACGGCATCGACGATGACGATGACAACTGCCAGCGCGGTGAGACCGGCTGGGCTTCGATCCCGTCACTCGACGTTGATGCGGATGGTTGCAAGGATGCTACCGAAGATGACGATGACGACAATGACGGAGTTGTCGACGGCGATGATGCATGTTCACCCGGAGCGATGGGCTGGATGTCAAACCCGACTACTGACCTCGATGGTGACGGCTGCCGCGACCTCGACGAGGATGACGATGATGACGGCGATGGCATCGCTGATTCAAATGACGCCTGTCCGAACGGTGCTACCGGCTGGATATCCAGTTCAGTCACCGATATCGATGGCGACGGATGCCGCGATGGAATCGAGGATGACGATGATGACGGCGACGGATTCCTAGACGAGGATGACAATTGCCCACAGGGTGAAACCGGCTGGTTTTCCAATGAGATCAACGATGTTGACCGCGATGGTTGCCGCGACTCTGATGAGGACACCGATGACGACAATGACACAGTTCATGACGACTACGATGAGTGTCCGAATACTCCGGTTGATGAGCCGGTAGATATTGCAGGATGTGGATGGTATACCCAACAGGACTCAGATAATGACGGCGTCACTGATGACCACGATAACTGTCAATCCACACCCTCCCAACTGATTCGCGACACTTTCTCTGCAGAATTCGGTTCAGGTGTGGATGAAATCGGTTGCTGGCCCGGTGAAATCAATTCCGATGGTGACGAGTATCTGCTCTACCAAGATGACTGCCCGAACACTCCAAGTCAGTATGTAGAACAAGTTTGGGTCGACGGCTGTCACATCTCTGAATATGACACAGACAATGATGGCTTTGCTGGCGATGAGATATATCCAATGGGTATGGACGCCTGCCCTAGCACATCCAGCATCGATATCAGACAAAATAACACTCGCTTCGGCTCGGTTCAATCCGGTTGCTGGGAGGGTGATGCCGATGATTCCTCTTTGACTGCAATGGCTCTGCTTCCTTCTTCAGACGACGACGGTGTGCTCGCCTATGCTGACCAGTGTTGGGAGACTGCGCCGGGTGCCACGGTACCCACTGAGGGCGAATGGGCCGGCTGCGGTCCGAGTCAGCGGGATGAGGACGGAGACAGCGTCATGTCCGATATTGACAACTGTCCCGACACGCCTTCTGGTGCTGAGGTCAGGACTGATGGAGAATACGCTGGTTGCACCTTGGAACAGCGTGCAGAACTTGGCGATACCTCCGCAATATTGCAGCAGAACATCATCTGGATAGTTCTAGCAATTGTCGTACTACTGGGCTTGATTCTTGCCATCACTCTGGTTGCACTGCGCGGCCGTGGTGGTGGCGGCGACAGCGCTGAGGAGGCTGCTCCGATGGCTGATGGTGGATTTGCCACCGGTGCGGAACTGGATTGGCAGGAAGCCTCTCAGCACCCGACTGCAGCAGCAGCACAAACTCAGATGGCCGCAGCAGCCCAGCAGCAGCAGACTGTTCCGGACTACAGTGGATTGCCCCCAGGCGGTTCTTATGGAACCGGAACTATGAGTGAGACGTTGTACAACGCACCTGATGGCACTATCTGGCAGATGCAGCAGGACCAGTCTTTCATCAGAATCAACTGATGAGAATCAGACACCCGCGACCGATAGGGCCTCTTCGACCATCTCGGCGGCGTTGACCTCAGGGCGGAAGCCGCAACGCTGCTCGATTTCCCAAGCGTCAACGACTCCCCACACTTCGTGTCGGTCGTCTTGTCCATATTGTGCCGAGCAGCCGGTTCTCTCCTCGTATGTAGCAGCCAAATCGTTCATCACGACGGGCTCTCCAGCCCCGATGCACAAGGTTTCTCGAGTGGGGGGTGGATTCTCCAATACATGCATGGTGACGCGTACAATATCATCGATGTGAACGACATCCTTCACCTGAGTGCCATCACCCGGTACCGAAATCCAGCCGAATGCTGCTTCTGACGCCCAACGATGGAGGATTCCATGTCCTTCGTCTGCGCCGGGAGGAACTCCTTGCACATTCGAAGTTCTAAGAATCGATACCGGCGCTTGTTCATTTGCATGCTCAAGCGCGCGTTCCTCCACCCAAAGTTGACCTTCAGCAGCGACATCTCGTGGGGCGAGCGTGGCTTGGCTGGAGTAGAATGGCTCCTCTGGGGTCGCCTGCGGATGCACACGCAGTGAGCCGATTAGAACCAGATGTAGGCCGCCGTGCCGCTCGACCGCTCGTAAAATCGGCATCGCCGCCTCCCGCATGGCCAAAATGGCCTCTCTCGCCTCTCTACCTCCAGCGCTCTGTGGGGGATGTCCATTCATCAGAATAACCGCGCCACACGAGGTTAGTAGGGCATCGAGGGTCCTGTCATCCTCGCAAATTTCCGGCGTAATCTCGACGACGTTCTTGCCAAGTGCATTTTCAAGATGAGGTCGAATGAAATCGTCCTCGCCGCTGATTGCCACTCGCATGCCGTCTCCTCCGACCTGATTCTGACTTCTTACCCTATGAAAATGACGGAGCGCGGTGGTATATCCTTGTGATGGTATAGTGGCGTTCTATCTTTCAGCGAGGGGTAGTTCTTGAATAGCCGAGGGTGGGCAGACTGCCCCTATGGGGCAGGGAGGTGAGCAGCCTGTGCTTGAGCAGCGGGGGGAGCCGCCGTTTCTTTCTGCCCCCCTTGTGATGTTGCGAAATCTACGTACTAATCGAAATCTTCTGAGACATTTGGTATCTCGCGATTTCAAGACCACTTACCATGGTCATGTGCTAGGATACGCGTGGTCATTCCTTGAGCCACTAGCTCTAACCGCGATTTTTTACGCGGTTTTCGTAATTCTTCGAGGAGCAGCTGATGACAGGCTACCGTTGACCATTATGATTGGAATCATGTTCTATCAGACATTCTCACGAACTTGGGCCCAGACCACCCTGTCACTAGTGAGGAATAGTGGTTTGATTAAGCAGGTCTATGCCCCTAGGGAGATATTTCTTGTCTCGACCGCCTCATTTCTTCTTCAGAAACTGGCTCTTAGTCTGCTCATCATGATCCCATGC
>CAUZSM010000112.1:0-5472 GCA_963582685.1 Candidatus Thalassarchaeaceae archaeon
AGAAGCGACGGACATCTTCAGCGAGGAATGCGGTTGCCTGTAATCGGCCACCACGCGCCCAGTGTCGTTCCTCATCGGGAATCACAGTACCGATTCGCACCGCGATGGTCTCCATTCCGTGCACTCTTGCGTGCATCTCAGCCAACACCTCGGCGTAGATTTTCGATGCCCCATAAGTGCTGGTGGGAGCAACACCATCCTCCACAGTAATCATTCGGCCGTGGAATGGTCCGCCCTCGTCGAATAACTTCTCAAGACCGACCTGTGCAAGGCCACTGCTCGCCACAATTACTCTGCGCACAGCCGCAGCCCGAGCGCAACGGAAGATGCTGGTTGAAACCTCTATGTTGTTGCGAATCATCGATCCGTCAGCGTTGCTTGGGTCAGCATCCGCTGCGAGGTGAATCAGCACATCTGCTCCTTGCAGAACAGCCTCAAGTTCCGTATCACTGGCAGTTGAGAGTTCTATTTCCGCAGCTACTCGACTGAGGGCGTTCTCATCCTCAGTATTCCTTCCTGCAGCTAACCAGATATCGTGCGGCCGGTCGACGCCTACGACCTGAAAACCGAGAGAATTGAGGTGGTCGTGAACAATTCCGCCGATGAGGCCGGCCGCTCCTGTGATGACAATGCGCACTGCAATCCCACCCGCCGATTCACGATGATGTCAATAGGATTCGCTATCATTACTTCACAACTCAATTAGGTGGATATCTCCCCCATCGTCTATGGACGATGGAGGTGACAGGCTAATCAAGGCGATTTTGCTCGCCGTTCTAGTGCTGGCTGGATTGTCCAGTGTAGGCCTCCTGTCAATGTTCACACCCGGCGATAATGAGCAACCCACCACTCCAGGTGATGGTGAAGGCGAGAACGAGACCAACGGTGGTGACCAAGGCGGCGATGGTGGAGATAACGGGAGTTCAACTCCAATCTGTCCTGAGGGGACAATCCAGTATGCCTGGTCCTGCATCACGCCGGTCAGCAATCTATCCTATCCAACGCCACAGTCCCATTTCATCGGCACTCCATTGTGGTTGCATCCAACGTGGGATGGCGACCATCCGAACAATTGGACCGCAGATTGTGAAGTTGGTTCAAGTGACAGCCTTACCCTATACAACAACGGCTCAGTGTTGCTGTATGCAATAGAAGCCGGTCCAATAACGTGTAAGATTAATGGCAGCAATCCGGTGAGTTTTGCCGAGTTTGACTTTGATGTGCAATTCGTGTTCCCCCCTCCATCCAACATTGAGTATAGCAGTGATGGATTCGCTATGGTGATGGACCAGCCATTTGACTCCAACCCGCCTTCTGTGATCGGAGGCCAAGTCGATAGTTGGGAATTGTTCCCCCCGTTGCCAATTGGGCTTTCTCTGCATCCTGAAACTGGGGCAATTCAAGGAATTCCGTATGTGCTGTCCGCTGCGAGCGTTCACACGATTTGGGCCAATAATAGCGGCGGTTCGACCAGTACCAACATCTCGCTGACGATTGTTGACCAGCCGCCGCGGGACTTGCGTTGGGGGCTGATGAATCTGGTTTTGACTATTGGAGTTGAGATGGCGCCACAGGCGGCGACGAACATCGGCGGCTCCCCGGTGACCTACGAGGCTGACCCCGCTCTACCCGCTGGCATCGAACTCAATTCCAGCACCGGTCGAGTCAGCGGTATTCCTGCAGAATTGTGGCCCGAAACAGCCCACTTCGTTTGGGCTAACAACAGTGGCGGCGGAGCGATTGCAGTGCTTACCATAACCGTCAACGATGAGCGGGTGACTGGCATCTGGTACGAGCACAGTCCGGTGGATTTGATTTGGAATGTTGACTATGCTGATTTCCTCCCGCAGACGTTCGGCGGTACACCGCTGTCGTGGAGTATCACCCCGCCGCTTGCAGGTTCCCTCTCATTCGATACAATGAGTGGTCGAATCACTGGTTTCGCCGATACTCTGCAACCGTGGACAAATCACACCGTCACTGCGAGTAATACCGGTGGGGACACCTCGATTATCCTGCGAGTCAGGGTCGCTGACCACACTCCAAGCAACATTTCGTGGCCAGCGACTGAACACATCCTCGCCGCTAACCAGAGCATCAGTTTGCCCGCTACCAACGACGGGCCACCGATTGTGGGCTGGCAAGTGGAACCAGCACTGCCCGTAGGCCTTACTCTCAACGCGAGCACCGGTGAAATCAGTGGGACACCGCCGGGGCGTTCAACGAACAGACACGCTTGGACCACTCACACAGTTTGGGCGAACAATACTGGTGGCAGTCTTGCGACCAATTTCACCTTCGCTATTCACGACCTCGCTGCCGACCATAGTGAACTCACTGCTCGTCCTGTCGGCAGCGTTGATTTTGGCGGAGCATGGCCGAGCCTCATCTTACCGATTGGCGATTGGGCATTTGGTGTGGGCATCGATTGGGATAACCGACCGATTTCTTCCGCCAGTCATGCCGGAAAAGGCCGCATAGTCGGCTACGGCCACGAAACCATGGTTGCTCGGACAGGTACTGACAGTCGCGCCAACCTCTCGCTGAATGCTCTAGATTGGGTATGTGACCGAAGTAGCGACAATGCTGGGCAGGCAAGGACGGTGGGACTTGAGGCATCCTTCGGCGGTTGGAAGGACGCACTGCTCGCTGAGGGTTACAGCGTGATAGAATTGGCTACACCGGCAGACCTGCCAAATCTCGACTGCTTTGTCACCGAGTTCTGGAATTCATACACCGATGCCGAAAACCAGCAGATTACTCAGTGGCTTGCCGAAGGTGGCGGCGTGGTGATGGGCGGACACGCTTGGTACTGGTCTTACTCCAATTCTGACGTTGCTCACAACTATCCGGGCAACAAGATAGCCAAACAAACCGGCCTATTCGTTTCCGCTTCCTCTGGCTCATCCACATTCAGTGTCAATGTCAACCAGTGGGGTGAGTTGTATCGCCTACACGGCTCACTTCCGCAAATTGAGGACCATGTGTTCGGCACACAGATGATGACGCCGGCGGATGCTGATATTGCGGCAACCACAGTCAATCTCTGTGTCAGTAATCTGCCGTTGGACTACACAGGTGTCTGGGCACGGCTGCGCGCTATGGTGAATGCGACCGGCTGGTATCACATCAATTCGAGCAATGCCTACACGCTTGATGCTGACGAGATTGATGACCTTCTGCTCAATATCCAAGAGCGATTGATGCAAACATTGCCAGCCGCAGAACTGTTCGTTCATCCCTCATCCTCCTCATTCCCCGGCTCGGTCAGCCCCACAGCTCCGCGTCTGACCCGAATGATGGTTATCGATGGAGACTACGAGGGCCTACCATCGAGTTTCGGCTACGCTGGCGCCCGCGCGCACGGGAGGATGAGCACAGGATTGTACGCAGCACCCGGTGAAGTGGTCAACGTCACTTTCCCGAGCGGTCTTGTCAATCAGAACGTGTACGTCCTCGTGGGAGCACACACAGACAACCTGTGGGGAAAGACCACCCTGAATCGTCATCCGCAGGTACACCGTTGGTGGTATGTGGACAGCACTTCGATGCAGGTGGGTAACGCGTTTGGAGGTGCGATTTACATCGCGATTGCCGCCGGTTCTTCTCTTGGAGAGTTCAATGTCACCATCGAGAATGCCGTCGAGATGCCTTGGTATCGACATGGAATTACAAGTCTCAGCAATTGGCAATTGGTACTGCGTAATGCACCAGCTCCTACTGCCGAACTTTCCTCAGGCTACTTCATCCTGACAGTGCCATCAAGTTACATCAGGAATCTCGACGACCCAGATTATGCGATGGAGTTCTGGGACGCCGCTTTGCAAATGGAACACAATCTCTCTGGCTACACTCCATGGCCGCGAATCGAGCGCGCAGTATTCGATGTGCAGATCAGTGCAGGCTGGATGCATAGCGGCTACCCATTCATGGCGCACACTGCAAGCGTAGCCGGGGTAGTGAATGGGACCTACATGTATGAGAATGGAGACTGGGGCATGTTCCACGAACTCGGCCACAATCACCAGTGGATGTCAGCGACCCTGCCCGGCAATACCGAGGCGACTTGTAACCTGTTCTCGGTGCACCTGATGGAGGACCTCGTTGGCTCTTCAGGCCACGGAGCAATGTCGCCGAGCAGCCGCCAGAGTCGAACTGAGACCTACTTCAACGGCGGCGCTCAGATCGCGTCGTGGTCGGTTTGGACCGCATTGGAGACTCATATCCAAATCAAGGAGGAATTCGGCTGGGCTCCGTTCACTGCCGCTTTCCGCGAATATTACTACAACTACAGCAGCCAACCTTCCGGTGATTCAGCAGAGTTCAACCAATGGGCGATACAGATTTCGCTGAATACCGGCCACAACCTGATGCCATATCTCGCCGCTTGGGGCTTCCCTCTCATTCAATCAAGTTGGGATGCAGTCGACCATTTACCGGTGTGGAATACCGACCCACTGCGTGGCTGGGTCTACGAGTATGACCTCATCACGCGCAACTACGCTGAGACCAACGTCACCAGCAGCACAGCCGACCTTGAATGGGAGGTTTATGACAATGGAACCAACACTAATCTCACCGCCTGCTGGGGCCTGTTCGATGGTGGGAATAGCACCGTCAGTTGGACGAATTGTGCAAGCATTGGGCAATCATCAGTAGGTGATTGGCAGCATCCTGTCAGCGGCTTGCTCACTGGTCAGACCTACCACTGGCGCGTGATGGGGGAGAATGACAACGGCCAGACCTGGAGTGACGATTCGACCTTCACGACATCATGAGAAATTGATTCTAATTCCCACCATTGTCAGGCGTCATCCTCTTGATAAGGACGCGGCCGTAGGCCGCGCGAGGGCGGCACATGGGTGGTGTGATTGATGCAGAACTGATGCCAACTGGCGACGGCAAAGGTGGCTCGTTCATCCAACGCGGCCTCATTGACATGGGCAAGGATAGCACATTCAACCGTGTATTCCGCGACATCTGGGTTGTCATCTTCTACCTCGGGTTGATGATGCCCTACGCCTTCATTGGATTCTGGATTGGTAAAATAGCCAACAATGAGTTCCTGTTACCAGTCGGTCAGATAGCATTTGCGATAATGCTGCTCAAAGTGCCGTTTTTCCTACGAATCGTCTGGGCTCAACCAGTAGAGAAATGGACATCCCTGCCGATGGGTCGTCGTCGTAGTTGGATTCTAATCGGTACAGGTCTGCATATTCTCCTTGTCATCCCGATGATGTTCATCGATATTCGAACCTCGTTCATTCTATTCATCAGCGTGATGTTCATTGCCTTGATTCCGCGTCTGGTCGCTGAACAGGCCGTTGCCGGCATGATGGCAGAAAGCATACCCAAACTTGGCCGTTTCAACTCTGGCATCAACTTCGCATACCGTGGCGGCGGCCATATTCTGCTGCTTCTGATGGGGTGGGCACTAACTTTCAGCAGCAGTCCTTTCTCCAAAGCCGGCGT